>PKWK01000360.1 GCA_003133205.1 Granulicella sp.
CGCCGCTACCGCAAACGCTGGAAAATCGAACGTACCAACGCATGGCTGCAGAACTTCCGCCGCATCCAGGTCCGCTACGACCGCATCCTCACCGTCTTTCAAGGCTTCTTCCACTGCGCCTGCCTCCTCATCACCTTGAGGCATTTATGCAACTAGCTCTAGACAAACGTAGCTAACAAGATCAAGTTCTCCCACCGAGGTCTGCACCGGACAAGTCAGGATGAAAGAACAGTCAAACGGCGTACCTGAAACCTGATTGCTCAAATGGCTCTTACACAGCCGAGGGGTTTTGTAGGACAGGAACGCGGCGTATCTCATCATGGCCAGGAGAACAACTCTCCACAAACAGGCCGGATACATTGACGCAGACTTTCTTCATTCCAACCAACTTTTCCCTTGCAGTCAGACGGCGGACCATACATTTGAGCAAGTGCCCTGGGTCTGCTTGGGACCGGCTGGATTGTGTTTTCCTCGTTGTCACGCCCGGCCGAGGAGACCACCGATGCGGCAGCCCCAGCCTCTTCCCGCTTCCATCCATCGAGTTCCTTCGCTTTTGCCGTCCAATGCTTCCAAAGATTGCAACACTTTTTTGGGCCTTTCTAAACCAATGTTCGAAAGAACATGACAGCAATTCGCGCCATCAGCGCCAAGGAGATAACGATGATGCAACTTCGACGAATCGCTCTACTACCCACACTCCTCCTCTTGCTCTATTCCTCTGCCGTCACGCATGCGCAGGCCTACCCTGGCGTAAGAGCCTCGGCCTTTGCCGGGGAACCGATGCACGTCTCAGTTATGACCCAGAACATGGACGCCGGCACGGACCTTACTTTCGTCATCGGCGGACTGCTGGGAGTGGGAGGCCTTACGCCCGATCAGGCCGTCGCCCTTACCTACCAGGAGATCGCGACCCCCGCCATCCCTCAGCGCGCCGCGTTGCTTGCCGCCAAAGTGGCGGCTGAAAAGCCCGACCTCCTTGCCCTGCAGGAAGCCACTCTGTGGCGCACTGGCGCGTCGGTCGACACCGCGACAACCGTACTGTTCGATCAACTCGAACTGCTGCGCTCCAGCCTCGCCACCGATGGCGTCCCCTACGACATCGTGGCCGTGAATTCTCTCACCGACGTCGCATTACCCTTCCCCGCGTCAATTGGGGGCGCGTTCCGCTTCACTGACCGCGACGTGCTCCTGGTCCGAGCCGACCTGCACCGGCCCGCCTTCCATCTCTCCGATGTGAAGTCCAAAATCTTTACTGCCGAATACCCCCTTGCGGGACTCGAAATACCGTCAGGCTATATCTCTGTCATCGTGCACAGCGGCGACCGCGATTTCCGCCTGATCAGTACGCACCTGCAAACCGCGATCGAGGGTGATCCGGCTGCTACCGCAGTCCAGATTGCGCAGGCTCGGCAGATCCTCCATGATCTGCACAACAGCCCTCTGCCGGCGGTGATCGCTGGCGACTTCAACTCGGATGCCATTGCGGGTACACACGGGTCCGGCCCGGACAATACCGCTACGGCGGCTCTGATCGAAGCAGCCGGCTACGCCGACACCTGGTCCGTTCTCAATAGCTTCTCCTACGGGCCGACCTGGCCGTTCTACCTGGAAGATAAGTACCCGCCGCCCTTCGTCGTGGCCTCAGCTCCCTTCGAGCGCATCGACCTGATCTTCTCCAAGGACCTGAACGTCACCCATGTGGAACACGTCGTGGCGCCTGGCCCCACGAGTCTCGTCCCCTTCGCCTCCGACCACGCCGGTGTGCTCGCCGTCTTCCAGTTCCACGAGAAAGGATACGAGGGGCGGGATCACGATCGATAGGGCGATGGGTAGAACCAGATTGTGAACATGTTCCAGCAGGCGGAGGCGGGGTCAAGAGAAGTTAGACACTGTCTCTTGGGCGGGCGACTGGGGCACATCTGATTCTCCGGTTGCAAATCGGGCGCCCAGGTCTCGCTTCCGGGACCTGGGCTTTCGACCTTCGGCACCGTCTCCCGGTGCATGTACTCCACGCACGCTTCATGGCTACTTCGACGGTTGGGGTCACGATGCACTCAACAACGGGACAGAAGCCGAACGGAAATGTATGTTAGGCGCAGATCAAGGGAAGTGAAACTCATCTCTCGAGGGAGTCGGGCCGGACTGAAACATTGCGCGCCACTTCAGTCGCCGGCTCCCTACGCGCGAATCGCTTCAGTCCACAACACGGGATGAGGACCGGGACAAGGGGTGGCAATTGGCGTTGCCATCGGGGCGGTCGCGACCTTCGTGTACATGCTTGCTGCCTTGGCCTCGAAGTGAAATAACGTGGAGGTGACCAAAATGTAGGTGGGTAGGATCCACTCGCATTGATCCCTGGATTCCATTTCTCTGCGACACGCGGGGCCCGCGAATCCTTTGCGAATCCCTCCTAAAAGCAATCGTTGGGATCCCAACCGTATAGCTGTCGTCAATGCCGCTCGAAGACCCCACTCATACCCGCCCCACCGCAGCCCAAAACCCCCTTTTCCACCGAGAATTCCTTGACACCGCCGATATAATTAAAGAAGGAAACACAGGAGCGCGGCCCTCGTGCCTGGCCCTGTACTTCCACTCGAATACACGGCGGATTGTGTCAGTAACTTATTGATTCCAGATATCTTCCATCTTAAGTCACCTGAAATCAAGATCTTACTGAGTAGATCCAGACCTAAGTGCTGTTTTTAGAAGATCTTAGCAGTTTTGATATGGGGAGGGGGGTAGCCCACCCGACCCGGAGAGGAGTTAGCCAACACGTTATCCACGTCCGCATTTCTCGCCGTGGCTTATCCTTGCTCAGACATGTCCGACACTCAATCAGCTATCGCCGCCCCAAAGCCCGCAACCGCCGAGCCCGCGAAACAGACCGACGTCTACGCCATCCACGGCGCCGACCCCGAAGTCCTCGCGTACGCCATGGCCAAGTACTCGCGCTCCTCCCTCTCCATGAAGGAGTCGCTCGCCGAGATCAGCTCGCAGCGCGCCGAGCAGTTCCTCAACACCTTCTACTTCCAGTACGGCCATCGTTCCATCGCCGACCTCGCGCACATCCCCTTCGCCATCGAGCGCCTGTCCTTACTCGCCGCAATCGCATTGGTCGATGAACAACGCTGGGACGGCCAGGAGCGCTCCACCCGCTACCAGAACTTCCGCAAGTCCGGCTGGTACACACCCGAGCTTCCCGCCCCGCTCACCACCGACTACACCGCCTCCGCCGAAGCCCTCTTCGCCGCCTACGACAAGGTCGGCGCCGGCATGCTCGAAGCCCTCAAGCGCACCATCCCGCAGCCCGCCGAGATGAAGGACGACGCCTACGTCCGCACCCTCAAGGCCCGCGCCTTCGACGTCGCCCGCTATCTGCTCCCGCTCGCGACCAACACCTCGCTCGGCCAGATCGTCAGCGCCCGCACGCTCGAATCGCAGATCTCCCGCCTGCTGACCAGCGAGTTCCCCGAGATCCGCGCCCTCGGCGACCGCCTCAAATCCGCCGCCGCGGAGCCAGCATGGAACGTCCAGCACGGTGAAGCCCGCGTCCTCTGCGAAGAGGTCACCTCCGTCGACAACGCCTGCGGCTGCCGCGTCTCCGACGTCCTGCTCCGCCCTGTCAAGGCCGCGCCCACGCTGGTCAAGTACGCCTCGCCCAGCGACTACACCATCGCCTCCCGCACCGAACTCCGCGCCGCCGCCGCCGAACTCCTGGCCGGCCAGCACATCGAACCCGCCCCCGTCGTCGACCTCGTCGAAGATGCCGGCTCGCTCGAAGTCGAACTCGCCACCTCGCTCCTCTACCCCGAGTGCCACTACTCCTGGCGTCAGCTCCAGCGCACCGTCGCCGCGCTCCCCGCGCCCCGCGTCGCCGAACTCGTAGCCCTCGGCACCAGGCATCGCGGCCGCCACGACGAACTCCCCCGCACCTTCTCCGCCGGCCAGAGCTTCAAATTGGACATCCTCATGGACATTGGCGGCTTCCGCGACATGCACCGCCATCGCCGCTGCGTGCAGCTTATCCAGCACTACACCGACCTCCACGGCTACGAAGAGCCCGTCTGCCCCGGCCAGCCCACCCTCGCCGAAGCCGGCCTCGCCGAAACCTACGCCTCCGCAATGGAAGCCGCCCACACCGCCTACCGCAATTTCCGCGCCACCACGAATCCGGGTGCCCCACGTCTCGCTTCTGAGACGTGGGATCGGACCACCACCAATTCCCCGGAAAACACCGAAGCCGCCTACCTCCTGCCGCTCGGCACACGCATCCGCGCCATGTTCAAAATGGACTTCGCCGAATCCCTCTACATCGCCGAACTCCGCTCCGGAGCCGCCGGCCACTTCAGCTATCGCCGCGTCGCCTGGGAGATGTACCTCGCCGTCGCCAGGCGCCACCCCGCCCTCGCCCCCTACTTCCGCATCGAGGACGTAAACGCCCCAATCGATCTTCTAAAGAGGTGACGAATCAGACTTCCAACACGGTCTCAATCGCGCTCTGCTCAGCGCGCGACTCAGGACTGAACGGCTCCGGAACGCGCGAACCCAGCGCATGGCGTAATCCAGCCATCGCAATCAGCCCCAGCGCCATCCCGCAAACGCCGTTCCACTGCCAGCGCTCCCACGCGACAGTCGACAGCGCCGATCCGCCCGCAGCGCCGGCGAAATACACGGTCATGTACACCGTATTCAGCCGACTCCGAGCCGAAGGCACCAATCCAAAGATGCGCGTCTGGTTCCCAACCTGCGTCAGTTGCGCCCCCACATCCAGCAGAATCACACCAGCCAACAGAACAGCGATGTGCATCGCGAACGAGAGGCCGGACCGCTCACCCGCCCACAGCAGCGCATAGGAGATCGCCAGAGTGGTGATCCCGGCCGTCAGCACCCATCGCGTGCCCCGCTTATCCGCCAGCCTGCCGGCGATCGGAGCCACCAGCGCTCCCGCCGCGCCCACCAGTCCGCAACTCCCTGCGAACCCCGCGCCAAGTCCATAATGGCTGGCCAGCAGAAACGCCAGCGTCGTCCAAAAGCAACTGAACGACGCAAAGACGAGCGCGCCGATCAGGCACGACTCGCGCAATAGCGGCTGCGTGCGAAACAGCGTCCATAGCGAACGCATCGCTTCGCTGTAACGCAGATCCTGCTTCGGCGGCAGCTTCGGCATCCTTCGCCCAAGCAGCACCAGGAACCCTGCATTCATCAGCGCCGCAATCACAAACACGTAGCGCCATCCGTCCGTGACCCAGAAGGCTCCCGGCGGAAATACTCTCGGCGCGTGGACGAACAGCGCCGGGATCTTGCTCACCCAACCCGCGAAAGTCCGCGCCAGCAGAATACCCAGCAACAGCCCCATCATCACGGTCCCAATCGCTCGCCCGCGCTGCTTGTCGGCCACCAGGTCCGGCGCGATCGGCAGCACAATGTGGGTCACCGAAGCCACCATGCCCAGCACAAAGCTCCCCGCGATCAGCCACGCCAGCGTCGGCGCCAGGGACACCATCAGAAGCGCCACCACCACGGCCGTATACATCCGCATCATCAGCGAGCGGCGCTCCAGCACATCACCCAGGGGAACGAACAGCAGCAATCCCAGTGCGTAGCCGACCTGCGTCGCCCCCGACACGAACATCACCCGCCCGGCAGGCGCGCCGTAAGTCCTCCCCATGTCGACCAGAAGCGGCTGGTTGAAGTAGATTGTCGACACACCAATGGCGCACGCCAGCCCGAGGAAATGCAGCGGTGCGCGAGGCGTGCCGGATTTGGGCCTTGGAGTCATTCAGAGGACATCTAGCTGCGATCCAGTGTAAGTCCAATCGCCAAACTTTGTCGCTCATGTGGTCCATCCACCGGCCAAAATTTCGCTCACCACCCGCTTCCGTCGGCTGGAAAACCATTGGAATCGCTCAGCAAATGCCGCGGAGGTGCCCCAACCGGTCCACCCACGCCCGGAAGCCTCTCCCCCCAAGGAACCAGCCTCGGCACGCCGCCGCCGGTTCACACCTTTCCCAGAGTCAGCTTCGCGATCGTCGCCAATTGCATAAACGACGTGCCCTCATAGATCTTCCCGATCTTCGCATCGCGATACAGCTTCTCGACCGGGTAGTCCTTCACGAATCCCGCGCCACCGAAGACCTCAACCGCGAGGCTTGCCACCCGCTCCGCCACCTGCGACGCAAAGTACTTCGCCATCGCGGCCTCCTTCACAAACTCCACGCCCCGGTCCTTCAGCCGAGCCGCGTTGTAGACCATCAGCCGCGCCGCCTCCACCTCGGTCGCCATCTCCGCCAGCTGAAACTGCATCGCCTGGAACTCCGCCAGCGTCTTGCCGAACTGCCTGCGCTCCTTGGCCCAGCGCGCCGCGTGTCCCCAGGCCCCGTCCGCCAGCCCCACCATCTGCGCTCCGATCCCGATCCGCCCCTCGTTCAGTGTCTCGATCGCAATCTTGTAGCCTTTGCCCGGCTCGCCCAGCATCTGGCTGGCCGGCACAACGCAGTCGCGAAAGATCAGCTCGCACGTACTCGACGCGCGAATGCCCAGCTTGTCCTCCTTGCGCCCAACCGTGAATCCCGGCGCGCCCTTCTCCACCAGGAACGCCGTGACGCCCTTATACCCAGCCGCCGGATCGATCGTCGCAAACACCACGAACAGCCCAGCCTCCTTCGCGTTCGTAATCCATAACTTCTGCCCGTTCAGCACATAGTCGTCGCCGCGCGGCACCGCCCGCGTCTCCAGCGCGAACGCATCCGACCCCGATGCCGCCTCGCTCAGGGCATACGCCCCCACCGTATCCGCCGCCAGCCGCGGCAGATAGCGCCGCTTCTGCACCGCCGTCGCCCACCGCACAATCGCATTCGCGCACAGCGTATTCTGCACATCGACCAGCACGCCCACCGACGGATCGACCGCCGAGATCGCCTCCACCGCCAGAATCGCGTCGAAGAAGCTACCGCCCGCGCCGCCATACTCCTCAGGCGCCACAATGCCCATCAGCCCCAGCGAGAACATCTCCCGCACCAGGCCCGCGTCCATCTGCTGCGCCTCGTCCATGCCCCGCGCCACCGGCGCAATCCGGTCCGCCGCAAACTGCCGCACCGAATCCTGAAACATCCGCTCATCTTCGCTCAACTCGCTCAACGCCCGTGCTGCTTCGTCCGCCACTCTTTCACCTCAGCCAACCTATCCGCGAAGAGCGAGTGTAGCACCCGGCCGCCGCGCGTCGCGTCGCCACCGCCAATCTGAAAACCGCCGCACATTGCCCCTCTTGGCAAATCCTTTCAATTGGGGAAGAGTTTCCAAGCGTGCGTTTGCCGATGTATAACCCTCTGGTCGGATTTCCGACTCATTTTGCACGCGGGAGATGTGGAATGCGCAGTTCACGGGTCGAGTTGAAGTCTGCGGCGTTCGCGCTGTTGTTGTCCTTTGCAGCCGGGTTCGCCCCAGGCTTCGCCCTGGCGCAGCAGATGCCGAAGCTCGTCGAAGAGCAGGGCCGCGCCACGCTGATGGTTGACGGAGCACCCTACTTCCTCCTGGGCGCGCAGGTCGACAACTCCAGCGGCTGGCCCGAGCGCCTCGACGCCGTATGGCCCGCGGCCGAGCAACTGCGCCTCAACACGCTCGAAGTCCCCGTTTACTGGGAGCAGATGGAACCAACCCGCGGCCACTTCGACTTCACCGTCGTCGACGCAATATTGCAACAGGCACGGGCACATAAGACACGGCTCGTGCTGCTGTGGTTCGGCACATGGAAAAACGGCAAGATGCACTACGTGCCCGACTGGGTGAAATCGGACACGGTTACATATCCGCGCATGAAATCCAAAGCCGGTGTGCTCATCGACGTCCTCAGCCCGAACGCGCCCGCCAACCTCGAAGCCGACTCTGCCGCGTTTGCCGCGCTGATGCGCCACCTGAAGCAAGCCGACCCGCGGCACACCGTCCTGATGATGCAGGTCGAAAACGAGTCCGGCTCGCTCGGCCTCGTCCGCGACTTCTCGCCCATGGCGCAGGCAATCTTCGACGCGCCCGTGCCAGCCGACCTTTTGAAGGCGCTGGGGAAGAAGCCGGGCAACTGGACCCAGGTCTTCGGTGACGATGCCGACGAGACCTTCGCCGCGTGGAGCGTCTCGCGCTACATCAACGACGTCGCGGCCGCGGGCAAAAAGGAACTCCCACTGCCGATGTACGTCAACAACTGGCTCAAAAGCCCGCGCGCGTTCCCCATCACCACCATCCCCGGCGACGACTATCCCAGCGGCGGTCCAACCATCAACATGTTCTCGGTCTGGAAAGCGATGGCGCCCGCCATCGATCTCTTGGCACCCGACATCTACGTGCCGAACAGCGAACGTTACAGATCGGTGATGCACGAATTCCATCAGCCCGGCAACCCGCTGTTGATTCCCGAAAGCCTCGGCTTCGAGCCCTTCCCCGGCGCCACCGGTTATGCCCGCTATCTCTACTTCGCAGTGGGCGACGGCGCAATCGGCTTCGCCAACTTCGGCCTCGATCGCCTGCATATCGACCAGCCGCTGAACACGGAGATGCTCGCCGTCGTCAATGGCTTCAGCCTGCTCGGCTCCTTCACTCAGGAACTCGCTGAGCTCAAATTCGCCGGCAAGCTGCAGACCTCTGTCGAGGAGGCCGGTATCTCTCAAAAAGAGTTACATTTCGGCGGAGACGGCAGACCGGACTGGCGAGTGATCGTCTCCTTCCCGCCCTCCTACGATCCGCCCGCCGCGCCAGTCTCCACCACATCCGACACCACCGGCCTGCATGAAGGCCGCGCCGTGGTCGCATCGCTCGGGCCCAATGAATTCCTCGTCGCCGGCATTGATTGCCGCGTTCAATTTGCGCTGCCCGTGCACTCAGGCGGCAAGCAGCCGCAGATGCTGAAGGTCGAAGAGGGGCACTACGACGGAACAACCTGGGTGCCGCTACGACTCTGGAACGGCGATGAGACAGATTACGGCCTGAACTTCGGCGGCAAAGGCTCTTTGCTGCGCATCACCATGGGGAGCTACTGATGAAAAACATATTTGCAACCACAAATGATCGCAATATCCGCCTCACCGCCACATGTGTAACCGGACTTGTAGCATGTGTGCTGGCAGTACTCGCCCAGCCAGGTTTCGCGCAGTCAAACGCCGCTCAGCATCCCTTCCAGAAGATGCAGATGCCCACCGCCGCCGAAGTCCAGAAGAGCTGGATCAACCCACCCTCCGAATACGGGCCCGAACCCTACTTCGGAATGAACGGCCCGGTCACCATCGAGAGCCTCTCGCACGATCTCGACACCATGAAGAGCCGCGGCTTCCACACCGTCACCGCGCAGGCCGGCGGCGGCATGACGACGACCTACCTCTCGCACGAGTACTTCGCCTTCTTCAAACAATTCATTGCCGAGGCCAAGAAGCGCGACATGCGCGTCTGGATCGTCGACGACATTGGCTATCCCAGCGGCTTTGCCGGCGGCAAGTTCGCGAACAGCAAACTCAGTATGCAAGCCCTGACCATCGCGCAGCGCCTTCCCGTCAAGGCGGGCGCAACCCTCACCCAGACAGTCAGCGCAAACGCCGTCGCCGCCATCGCCACCAGCGCCTCAGGCGAGCGCATCGCCATCCCCATCAAGGACGGCAACATCTCCTGGACCGCCCCCGCCAACTCCGATACCACCGTCGCGGTCGTCGAGCACGTCTTCCGCACATCCCCCACCAAGAGCGATACCAACCCCACTCACGCGAAGGACTCCACCCAGCCGCTCGAGGACTACCTCAATCCCGAGGCCACTGCCACCTACCTCGAGTCCACCCACAACGGCTACTACAACGCGATGCCCGAGTACTTCGGCACCACCATCCTCGGCTTCCGCGGCGACGAGCCGGACTACTCCATCTCCGGCCTGCCCTGGACGCCCGGCTTCTTCGACACCTTCCAGAAAGCCAAGGGTTACGACATCCGCCCGTACCTTGGCGCGATCCTGATCTCGCAAGGCGGCGGCGGCCGGCCGAGACCCGCCCCAGCGGCAGGCGCGACACTCGGTGCAACGCCTGCCCCGATGATGCCGCCCCCGACGCCGGTCAAGCTCACCGATGCCGAGCTACGCGCCAAGGGCGATTACTACGACGTCTTCTCCCAAATGTTCCGCGATGGCTTCTTCAAACCGCAGGGCGTGTGGTGCGCCGCGCATGGAGTCGAGTACCAGGTTCACCTCAACCACGAAGAGATGGAGATGGACCTCACGCGCTCCGAGGGCGACTTTATCCGCGACATGAAGTATGTGGAGGAGCCCGGCATCGACGCCATCTGGCACCAGATCTGGACCGACACTGTCTCGGACTTCCCCCGCCTTGCCTCCAGCGCGGCCCACATTTACGGCCATCCGCGCTCGTTTACCGAGAGCTTCGCCGCCTACCGCCCCGCCCCCGACGTCACCATGGCGCGCTACATCCTCAATGAGCAGCTCGTGCGCGGCATCAACGTGATGGAGACGATGTTCTACTCCGCCACGGCCCCCGCAGGCACTACACCTGCGCCGCCCGCCCCGGCCGCTCCGGCTGCGCTCGCCCCCGTTCCACCCGCCGGCGTTGCGGCCGCCGCACCCCCACGCCGCGGTGGCCCCTCCGCCGTCATGCGCGATCCGGCGTGGCCCGCGCTGATGGACTACGTCCGCCGCGTCGGCTACGTCATGAGCATGGGCCGTCCCGCAGCCTCGGTCGCGCTCTACATCCCGTCCAGCTCCATGTGGCTCAACGACCGCGACTCCAACACCGCGTTCGTCGCCTCCGAGCAGATGCTCTCCGAGCGTCAGGTCGACTTCGACATCATCAATCAGGATGCCCTCGCCACCGATCTCAAGGTCGGGCACGGCACCCTCGAAACCATGAGCGGCAACCAGTACCGCACGGTCATCATCCCGTCCGCCTCGATCCTCTCCCAGACCGAACTCGACCGGTTGAAGGCATTGGCAAGCGGCGGCGGCAAGGTCCTGTTCCTCGGCCGCACGCCATCGCTGATCTCCGGCAAGACGATCCTCGACGCGCGCGCAGCGACACCGGCAGACTTCGCCTTCGCCACCGTGGAAACCTCCGCTCAGCTTCCCCCGACGCCGACTCCGCCAGCCCAGGCCCCCGCCTCGCCGCCCGTCCCGCAGGCCGTTCCTCCGGCCATCGAGGCCGCCCTCGATAAGGTGATCCCCGACCGCCAAATCGCGCTCGATTCCCCCGACACCGCACTCAAGGTGAACACCCGTTACCTCAAGGACGCCAACGTGTACTTCTTCTTCAACGAGGGCGCGCAGCCCATCTCCCACACGGTGACCATCGCGGCTGGTATACCGGGCGGATACAGCGGAGTCTTCACCGGCCCAGGCCCAATTAATCTAGCCGCACCTATGGTAGTGGAGTCTTGGGACCCGTCAACCGGCACGGCCTCCCCCATCCCATATAAGCAAGCCAAACTCGCATTCACCATCAAGCTCGACCTGAAGCCTTACGAGACGAAACTCATCACGATTAAATAGCCCAGTTCTCGATGCTCAGGCCCTGGACGCGTCCGAACTCCCGCGTGTTGTTGGTCACCAGCGTGAGTCCGAGACACCGTGAGTGCGCCGCGATGAACAAATCGTTCGCGCCAATCATGGTCCCGCTCGCCTTCAGCGCAGCGCGTATCTGCGCATAATGCAGCGCAGCCTCGCTCGGGTAATCCAATACCTCTACGTGCCGCAGGTAGGCGTCCAGCGCCGCCTGGTCCTGCTGCCGCCGGGGCGACACCTCAACCCCATACATCAGCTCTGACTTGGTAATTGCCGAGATCGAGACATCGGCCACCGGAATCTTCGCAAGGCGCTTCAGAACGGAGTCATGAGACCGCTTCATCACATACGAAGAAATATCCGTGTCGAGCATGTACACAGCCATCAGAGTTCACGTTCCTGGACCGGCAGATCCTCGATTCCCTGCATAAACTCATCCGAGGCAACCGGGCCCGAAGCCAAATAGGCAGACCAGTCCGTCGGACGCGCAGAGAGGATAACGTCGTCCCCCTGCTTCCGGATAAACACCTCCGAGGTCTTGAACTGGAACTCCTTCGGAAGCCGCACTGCCTGACTCCGGTTATTCATGAAGACTTTCGCTATGCGTTGCATAATGCCTCTTCACAACTTGCCATATACAAAAGTATATGGCAAACTCTCGGACACTCGCAACCGCTTAAAATCGGCTCAGTGCCGAAGGCATTCCCCACACCATCACCGCTCGTAGATCGCGTTATGCCGCTGCAGCCACCAGCACGCCCCGCTCCCGGCCTGGGGAAAGATGGATCGGCTGCAGTCGGCGTCCGTGGTGCCGTCCCAGTCGTACTCTTCCTTGTTGCCCTTCAGCGGAGTGACCAGGATGGTGTTGACCGTGACCTTGCCCATCCCGCCACCTAGCGCCACGCGCACCCGCCAAACCGCCCAGTCCCCGACATACAGGACCGAGAGCGTCCCGATGATCCCCACTAGGGCCCAGCTGAGTATCCGCTTCATGCCGTCCCTGGCTCCTCCTGCGAAGAGTAGCAGAAGCAGCCCCGCCCACGGCATGGCCACCCGCTACGGAAGATCCGAAGCCGCTCTTGCCCCTCAACCAGTCTTCTAAGCAGCTCAACCAGAGAGACTTAAAGCAAAAGACCCGACCGCAATCCGACCGAGCCCTTCACCAACTCATGTCGATCCCGGAGAACCGGGGGGTTACGACGCCATCGTCATCAATTCCTGTTCAGCCCGCAGCCAATCCTGCTCTGCCTGGCCGTCCTGCCAGCCGCGTTCCGCCCAATACCGCTGGGCGAGCTGTGCAATCTCTTTGTGGGTAGGGGTGGTTGCGGTTACCTTTTCGGCAACCGTCTGCGTCTTCGCCGTGGTTTTCTTGGTTGTGGCCGCGGTTGCCCGTGGCTTTGCCGATGCCTTCGCCTTCTTCGCCTTATCGATCATCTCTGCCATTTTCGGAACTCTCCTTCGCTCAAGTCGCCCCCCAAGCATGCGGGGCCATCCTCTACAGGATACTTGATCCGGTCAAATTAAGCGCCCTCCCACCGACAAAGGGGTGCCTCACCGCATACCCACGGAGGCGTCAGCCCGCGCGTCTGCCTACCGTTCAACAGCCAAAATAGACCCGCTGACGTTGCAAACAAATAACTTACGGCATGATCCGCCACATCCTGCCGCCAGCGCGAAGAAATGGCCCTCCGCGTACGGAGCGTCGCTGGCCAGCGGCTTAGTCCGGCCGATTATCAGCGCCAGTGGAAACCGGCACCTCAAGACTTTTCGCATGTCCTTCCCTTCTGCGGACGACACGGCTGACCTTCCCACGCTATGATCGTCAGAATTTCAGGCGAAAGCCGCCCGGTGCTGCGCGAGGAGACCGTATGAAGAAACACTGGATTGCCCTGTCTATCCTTGTGGCCGTTGTGGCCGTCGTGGCCATCGCGGCCTACAACTACACCGTCGCAAACCGCCTTGCCGACAACGGCGCGATCGCCCCCAACCAACCCAGCAGCAGCGCCAGCGCCGAACCTCCGCGTCCAGCCGCCCCGCAATCGCCAGCGCAGGATCAGCCGAACGCCGGATTTCCATTCCAGGACACCTCGATGCTCAAGCCGCCCGCTGGCGCCCAGGTCGCCATCTATGAGTTCGAGGACCTCGAGTGCCCTGCCTGCGCGCACGCCTCTCCCATCGTCCACGCCGCAGCCGCCCGCTACAAAATTCCCATTGAGCGCCACGATTATTTCTGGTCGTTCCACGTCTGGAGCCTCGACGCCGCCGTCACCGCCCGCTATATCCAGGACAAGCTCTCGCCCCAACTCGCCGACAATTTCCGCCAGGATGTCTTCGCCAACCAGACCCTCATCGAAAGCAAGGACGATCTGGTCCGTTTTACCGCCAAATGGTTCCAGTCCCACGGCCAGACTCTACCCTTCGTGATGGATGCCAGCGGCGCCTGCAGGAATGAGGTCGAATCGGACCGCGCACTGGGCGATCGCCTCGGCGTACACAGCACCCCGTGCATCTTCGTCGTGACGCAGTCCAAATGGGTCCCAATCGTCGACCTCAACCAGCTCGACCGCATCCTCGACGAGGCTCTCGCCCAAACCAGCGGCCAGTCTGCTGCCGCTTCGGCGGGCCCAATCGCGAGCCCATTCGAGGCAACGGCCCGCTCCTGACTCGGCAACCGCCCCTTAGATTCAGAAACCGTCGCGCGGAAATTCCGCCGGCTTCTCATTCTCATAGCCCGACAGGCTTTGCAGCAGTTGCGCGTTCACCTCGTCGGCAATCGCCATCAAGGTTCCCGGCAACTGGCCAGGGTCCAGGTGCTCGAAATTGTTCTGAACCGCCTGGAACAGCGCAACCTGCAGCGCCCGCGCCTCCTCCACCAGCACCGGCGAGCGGAACCCCTGCCTCCGCCGCCGCGCCCCATGCTGCAGCGACGCCATCGAGAACAGCGTCATCAATCCCAGAGGCTGCGGATAGCGCAGACGATACACAATCTCGTTCAGCATCTCGGGCAGATGCTCGACCTGCTCCTCCACGGTCAGCGGAACCTCGACCAGGCTGCGTGCCTCGTTCATCTTGGCCAGCCACGCCTTGGTGATCGACGCGCGTTCCCGTTCCAGCACCGTCGCCACCACTTCGACGGGCTGCGGCTGCGGTTGCGGTTGCGGCTGCGGCTGCGGCTGCGGCGCCGGCGCCACCTCCTCCTCGACCTGGCGCTCGCGCGCAAGCGGCTCCTGCTGCGCCAGCCGCTGACGGATGACCTCAATGATTGGGCCGGCGCGTACCGGCTTCAGGATGATCTCGTCCACCTGGCGCAGCACCGCGGCAGTGGCCTTCGCCATGTCGGGCATAGCGCTAATAATCAGCGTTACAGCCCGTGGGTTGGCGTGGCGCATCGCCCCGGCCACAATCAGGCCGTCCCCCGCGCCCGGCATGTGCAGGTCGGTCAGCAGCACGTCGAAGCTTGCGCTTGCGATGTGCTTCAACGCCTCAGTCACGTTCGACGCGGTGGTGACTTCGAATTCGTGCGCTTCGAGGATGACGCTCAGCCCGGATAGGACTGAGTCGTCATCATCGACCAGGAGTAGCCGTGTGGATGCCAAGGAAGAAACCCCTTGTGCGGGTTGCACACAGACGAATGTCGTCCCTCGATACGACGAGGGACAGGAGATAAGGAAGCCAGCGATACAGTTTGTGAAACTGATACAGTTTGTGAAACTTGTTTGCAGAGTACACCGCCCGCAACCCCATAGCGCCTGAAAAGCAGGGTGACCTCCGATAACTCTGGTAACCAGGCCTTCGTCGCCTGCGCGACCGAGCCCGTGCTAGACTCGAAGTTTTCCGCTGTCCGCACGGCGCGCGCCGCGTCCTGCGAGGCCGTGGAAATCGGGAGAGGCCCCTCATGCATCCGGATCTCGCAAAGCTCGCCGTCCTGCAGGCGCACGACCTGGAGGCAAAGCGCCTACGCGACCAGATGGCGGCGCTCGCAAATCACGTCGCCGCGCTCGAAACCAAAGCCAGGGCCGCCGTGGGCCAGCGCGCCGTCGTGGTCGACCTCATCGCCAAGGAAGAGGCCCTCCGCCGCAAAGAGGAGTCCGAAATCGCGGACCTCCGCCAGAAGCTCGAGCGAAACAGGAAGAAGCTCGACATGACCACCACCACCCACCAGTTGGAGGCGCTCGAACATGAAGCCGCCTTCGCGCGCTCCGAGATCACCCGCCTCGAAGACGCCGAGTTGGACAGCATGGAGCGCGGCGAAGCCCTGGAAGCTCAGCAGGCCCTCGCCGACGCCGCCGTAGCCGACGCCGCAGCAACGCTGGAACGCGAGCGCGCCCGCGCCACCGAAACCTCCGCCGCCGACCACACCGCCCTCCTCGAAATCGAGCGCCAGCGCACCGCCCTCCGCGCCGAGATCATCCAGAGCGAAACCGGAGAAGCCTCGCTCTCCTCCTACGACCGCATCGCCCGCTCCAAGGGCACCGCAGTTTCCGAGGCCCTCAACCAGAAATGCACCGCCTGCCAGATGATGGTCCGCCCGCAGCGCTGGAACGACCTCCGCGACAACAGCCCCGACTCCGAATCCAGCCAGACCATCATGTCCTGCGAAAACTGTGGCCGCATGCTCTACTACGACCCCGCCCGCGACTCCCCCGGCCGAAAACCCGTCGAAGTCGAAAGCATAGCCGCCCAAATCGTCCGCTCCCTGTGAAACTAATGAGGCCGCAAAAGCGAACCGCAGAGATCACAGAGAAACGGACAGAACACAGAGGGAATGATGAGCAAGAGCATTCTCTGTGTTCTCTCTTTTGCTCCGTGATCTCTGTGATTTGCTATCGGGGTAGGGCTAGGCGCCAGGACGGCGTCTAGATCGTCGATAATGGATCTATGGATCCCACCCGCAAACGCATCTGTGTCGACATGGATGAGGTCATGGCCGACGCTATCGCCGAGCATCTCATCCGCTACAACCGCGACCACAACGTCAATCTCACCAAGGAAGACCTCCGCGGCAAGCGCTTCTGGCAGGTCGTCCCCGCGCCTCACCACGAGGCCCTCGACGACTACCTCCGCGCCGAAGACTTCTTCGCCAACCTCGACGTCATGCCCGACGCCCCCCGCGTCCTCGCCGAGATGCAGCGCCACTACGAGATCTTCATCGCCTCTGCCGCCATGGAGGTCCCCACCTCGTTCAACGCCAAGTACGCCTGGCTCGAGCGCCACTTCCCCTTCATCCCCCACACCCACATCGTCTTCTGCGGCGACAAATCCATCCTCCGCGCCGACTACCTCATCGACGACAACCCCCGCCAGCTCGAAGCCTTCTCCGGCACCGGCATCCTCTACGACGCCCCCCACAACGAAGCCATCACCGGCTACACCCGCGTCCGCAACTGGCTAGAAATCGAAGCGCTCTTCCTCAGCGCAAAATAAGAAAAATAGGGCTATCCCTCTTCCGACGATTTGGACATCTTTGATTTGAGCGCGAACTGGCTGTTGTCAATTGAGCACAATGGCTTTGTAAGTGCACTCAGGTTCCCTGCATGATCGAGCCCGATCGTCGCATCCACGCCGTGTGCCCCACACTCTCAGGTCCACACCCCCGCCGTTTGTCATTCTGAGCGCAGCGAAGAACCCCCGCATTCCGCCCGTGCCGCCACAAATCCCGGGGAGTAACATGGCAGCATGAAACGAAGTTTGTTGGTGATTCGATTGGTTGCAGAGGGGATGTTTGGCCTAATAGCCCTCGTGACGGTCCCAATCTCACTTCTAAGAATGTTTGCGCAAAGGAATAGCACCGCCTACTTACTGGGTGGGCTTCTTGGGGCAACTCTCATGTTCCTGCTCGGCTTATGGCTGTTCATGGATGCAATGCGGATCTTACGACGACTAAAAACACCCGCATTGAATACGTAACGTATGCCGGATGCACCACCTCTCCATGTCCAGGGCCGAAGCCCCGACCTATCCCCGCCCCCAAAATACTTTTCGCCAAATTGCTCAGTAAATCCGCATGTCAAGCCCTTCCGCTCACAACCGTATTTATTTTCACGCCACAACTCCAACTTGACCAACGACTTACGCCAGGCTCGCCTCGCAAAAACAGTTGGCATAGTAGTTATGCTCCCCGTGATAACATTAAGGTAGTTAGTAAAGATAAAAGGCTGCAAGGTGAGCCGCCCAAGCGCAAATCCCGCAGCCTTTCGCATTTAACCCACCAAGCTTGATCTGGTATATACCAAACTCTAAGTGTATTTATTTTGAGAGAATCGTTGGTATATACCGGGGGGGAGGGGGGGTAACCCCTTAGGCGTAAAGCGCCGCCTCGAACTGCTGCAGCGCCACATCCGACCACGCGTGGCTGCTCCGGTTCCAGATGTCGCCTTCGGCCCCAAGAAAGTTGGGAAAGTCCATGCGGCAGTATCCGCACCGCGCGCCGAAGTCGAACAGCCCCTGCGCCGCGCCGTCGAGATACAGCACCGCCTTCAGCCCATCGCGCGACCATTCCACCGTCGCAATGCGCTCGGCGGTCGGCCGCGCAAGCGCCGCATCGCTCGCCGCCAGCGCCGCCACGTTGTAGATCAGCATCGCGTCCAGAATGCTATGGTCATGATTCTGCTGCGAGCGGTCGCAGGCATAGAAATACCCCGCAATACCCTCGTCCTCGAACACCACGGTCCACGGAACCACCGGCGAATCCGACGAGAGAAAAGCACGGCCAGGAGTGAACGTAAGCGACTGCATATCTCATTTTAGTGTTGTCATCCTGAACGCAGTGAAGGACCCCTGTATTTTGTGGTTGTCTGTTTCAATCGGTGGCTGGTTCGCACCCTCGCGATACACTCGAAAGCGGAGCAGCGCAGCGCGCCAATGCCCCGGAGAGCGCACCTTATTGCAGATCGATTTCGCAGCATGACATTTCCGCGCATCCAGATCGGCCGGCCGCAACGCCTCGCCGCGCTTCTGCTCCTGCTCTTCCTCGGCGAGTGTCTCTGGGTCATCGGCCACCAGGAACTCTCCACCACCGACTATCGCTTCGCCCGCTGCGGCCGCGAGATGTGGGAGCGACCCTCGCCGCTCTCCGGTTACTTCACCACCTGCGGCAACCTGAACGGCGACGGAACCTTCGCCTATCGCGTCGCCGGCTTTCCGCTGACCGTGCAGCGCCTGACCCTGCTCGCGATGGACCACTTCCGCGCTCCGGAAAATCGCCTCTACGAAGGCGGTTCACTGAACGGCTCGACTTGGGAAGCCCGCCACGAACTGGCCAGCGTGATCTACCTGATCCACTTGCCGTTCGTGATGTTCGCGATCTGGCTCGGCGGCGGATTGTGGTGGGTCGCGCGCCGCCTCTTCGGCAACGAAGGCGGATTCCTCGCGCTCGGCCTCTACTGCTTTTGCCCCGCCGTCGTCCGCATGGCCGTAACGCCCAACAACGACGTCCTCGCAATGTGGGGACTCTACGGCCTCGTCTACGCCGCCATGGGAGTCGCCCACGCCATGCAAGGGCCGCGGCGCAAGTGGCGTCCGCGCATCGCGTTGCTGACCATCGCGTTCGGGCTCACCGCGGCGGCGCATCTGCTGGCCGCGATTGCAGGCGGCATCGCCGCGCTGATCTTCATGCTGTATCTCTCGGAGCGGCGCCGCAGCTACGTCATGCAGATTTTCATCTTCTCTGCGATCGGCGCGCTGGCAATTCTCTTCGCGTTCTACGGATTTCACCTGGCCGCATTCAGCTACGTCTTCACCGGCGGCGCGGCGCGCTTCTGGTTCTCGCTGGCCGGCCCGCGCAGCTTCGCAACCAGCATGCTGAACTTCCCGATGCTTGTCGCGACGGGCGTTTCCGCGCTGCTTTATCTCGCCGTGCGCCGCAGTCGCTACTTCGGCAACACCGCGCCGCTGCTGATGCTGCTCGTGCTCGCACCCATCGTCACCACGCAAACCGTCAGCGCGCCGTGGCTGTGGGCGCTGCCGTTCCTGTTCACCTTCATCGGCGGTGTCTTTGCCGACGCGCTGGAAACCCGCTACCGCAAGCTCTTCCTCGTGCTCACCGGCGCGGTCCTCGCCGCGCAGGCAATGGAGTGCTTCATCGCCCTCCCGCTGATCGCGCGCTAGTGTAGTCTTCATGCCTGGAGGACGGTATGGACTGGGAAGTCGCAATCCGTTACGCCAGGTTAGTGCAGGCAGCCGAAGACATTGCGCCGGACGCAGTATGCGGATCGAACCTGACGGTTCCGCTGCGGGGAGCGCCCGTGGCGTACGCCGTGCTAGCTAATATCTTCGCCAACGATCTTGCGACCGAAAGCAACGCAGCTCGGCGAGAGCTGATCGTATCGATCGGATTTGTCGCACAGGACGACGCCGGCAACGTCGTGATCGCGATACGCGGCACGCACGGTATCCACGAGTGGCTCAACGACTGTCGCTACTGCGCTGTCCCCTACCCGTTTCTGCCCGACGCAGGCAACACCGAGGATGGCTTTACCGAGGTCTACCTGTCGCTTCGAGTGGGCGCGCAGCATGGTTCTCCCCGTCTGCGAGATGCGCTGGCAGATATGGTCTTTCCCCGGCCACTCAAGTCGCTGACGCTGTGCGGTCGTAGCCTCGGAGCTGCATTGGCCACGCTGCTGGCTCTGGACCTCGCGGCCAACACGCCGTACAAGGACCTGGTGGTCTACACATTCGCCAGTCCGCGAACCGGAGATTGCCGATTTGCCGAGGTGTTCAATCGGTTTGTGCCGAAGACTTATCGAATTGCGAACCGGTTGGACCGGATCACGGAGGTTCTGCCTGACTTCCTGGGCCACATAACACAGTACCAGCATGTTGAAGCGACATCGCTACTCGAGCCGGGCGATGGAGTAGGACACCACATCTTCTGCATGCACCACCTGACGACCTACGTACACCTGATGGCCGCGCAGGCAGGCTTGAGCGGTGACGAATATGCGCTGAGGGAGGAATGCCGCCCGCCAAGCGGCGTCGACCCGTCGCTCGAGTATGAGGCTATTTGATAAGCAAGAGACGCCGTGACAGCCTCGGAGCTACGGCTGAGTCTCGTCGTCTGCCAAACCGGACGCCAGCGCGGCCTGCTGCTCGGAGTACGGCTTCATTTTGTATTCAACCGGTGGAACCGCACCCGCTAGATATTGCACGAAGTAGTCCCAACGCCGCCGCGTGGCGTACGGCGATGCCGCACCGTAGCCATGCTTTGCGTTCGGGATCATGATCAGGTCGAAGTCCTTGTTCGCCTTGATCAGCGCATCCACCACCAGCAGCGTGTTGTTCGGCGGCACGTTGTCGTCCATCGTCCCATGCATCAGCAGCAAATGCCCCTTCAGATTCTTCGCAAAGTTCTGGTTCGCCTGCCTGTCGTAGTTGGTAGTTCCGTCCGCGTTCTTTACGAGCAGGCCTTCCCACTTCTCCGCCCAGTCGTCTTCGTACACGCGGTTGTCGTGATTGCCGCTCTCGCTGATGCCGACCTTGAAGAAATCCGGCGCATGAAACATCGCCGCCGCCGTCGCCGCGCCGCCGCCGGAATGTCCGTAGATTCCCACGCGCTCGATGTCGATCCACGGATACTTCGCCGCCAGTTCCTTGATTCCGGCCACCTGATCGGGGATCGTGTTGTCGGCCATGTCGCCAAAAAGCGCTTCGTGAAAGCTCTTCGATCGGTATGGCGTTCCCATGCCATCGATGCACACCACGATGAAGCCAAGCTCCGCGAGCGCCTGCATGTCCTTGTGCGCGACGGAGAAGCTGCGTTTGCCGCATGATCCCGTCTGCGGCCCCGGATAGACGCTGTCGACGATGGGATATCTCTTCGCCGCATCGAAGTTGGTCGGCTTGAACAGGAATCCGTACAGGTCGGTCTTGCCGTCACGGGCCTTCAGAGTGATCGGCGTCAGAGGCTTCCAGCCAGCCGTGCGCAGCTTCGAGATGTCCTGCCGCGCCACGTCGACCAGCAACTTGCCATCGCCATCGCGGACCACTGTTGTCTCCGGCGATGTCGGCGTCGAAGCAACGTCGACAAACGCGCGCCCGTCCGGCGACATCGTCACTGCATGGTCCGCATCCTCGGGCGTCAGCAGCTTCATGCCAGCGCCATCGAAGTTCACGCGATAGAGCGCCGAGAAATACGGATCGCGCCCGGCCTCCTTGCCCACCGCAAGCAAATAGATCACGCGCGCCTTCTCGTCGACGTGGAGCACCTCGGTCACGTTGCCGTCGCCGCGTGTGATCTGATTCTTCAGCTTGCCCGTGGTCAGATCGTAGAGATACATCTGCCCCCAGTTATCGTGCTCCGAGAACCACAGCACCTCGTTCGACCCTGGAAGGTAGCGCCAGTTCACCTTGCCGTTCCCGCTCTCGAAGAAGGTCGCGACCTTCTCGTTCATCACGTCGCGCACGTCACCCGTCGCAACATCGGCGACGCGCAGCCATTCCTGCTTGTGGTCGCGTGAAGTCGACACGAACGCCAGGTGCGCGCCGTCATCGCTCCATTGCACATCGTCCCAACCGGGCCCGTCCGGACAGCTCACGTCGTCGCACAGGGTTGAGCGATGCTGGTCCGGCGGCATCTTCAGCCGCACCACTTTGTGCGAGTCCACATCGACGATGACGCGCTCGATCATCGCCACATTCTCGTCGCCTGCCAGCGGATAATGCCATGAGTCCAGCCTGGGATGGCCGTCAACAGTGCTCACCAGATACATCCGGCCGACCTTGCGCTGGTCCATCTGGAAAGTCGCAATCTTCTTCGAGTCGGGTGACCAAGCAACGATGGGCTTGTCGCTGTGGGTCCATCCGGCATTATCTGTGGCATAGCCGAAATCAGGCACACCGTCTTTCGTCAGTTGCGTCTCTTGCGCGCTGGCCACATCCCACACCCACAGGTTGTTGTCGCGGACGAATGCCGCCTTCTTCCCGTCGGGCGAGAGGTCGTAAATCTCGGGCAAAACATCGCCCGCAGCCTTGCATCCCTCCGCGCCGCGCAGGTCACAGCGAACCAGTCGACGGCCCATCGTCAGCAGCACGACGCGATCGCCCTCCTCAAGCTTGAGGTCATCGATCGGCAGATGACCCGCGTCGAGCGCGGTGCTCGAAGAGGCTACAAGTTTCCCGGAGCCAATCGCGGCGTTCAGCGCTGCCGCCACCTTGCCCTGATCAAACGCCGCCGCCTTCGTCTGCCTCACCGGGTCGACCAGCATATAGGCGACGCCGTCGGGCCCCAAATCGCGATACCAGAAGCGCCCATCGGCCAGCCACGCCGGATGCTCGACCGAATGGTAGACGAGCGGTTTCACGCTGTAGTCCATGAACTTCTCGGCCTGCGCGTAGTCGGCCGCCGTATACACCCTGCCCGCCTGCGCCACGCTGATCGCGTTCGAGCAGCACAGAACCACCATTGCCGACATCGCTGCCGGGCCCACACTTCGAAACATCCCTCGCCTCCAGATACACCCGACGCCTTGCGGAAAACGCAGGCGCGCTGAGGCCAGTCTAGCAACAGGATTGGGGATTAGGGCGACACACGGCCCCGTGAACAGCGCAGAGTTGCGGCCGACCCATCCTCACTCGATACTGGTAGAATCCTCGTCAAACATCACGTCGGGTCCAAATCCTAATTGCTCCTCGGGAGAAAAATCCATGAAGTCACTATCCGTTCTGCTCACCTGCACACTGGCCTCAACGTCTGCCGTCGCTCGCGCGGATTTCACTTACCAGGAGTCTACCCAGATCACCGGCGGCTCCGTAGTGAGCATGATGAAGTTCGCCGGAGCCTTCAGTAAGCAGGCCCGTCAGGTCGGCGACCCTATCCTTACCAGCGTGATGGTCAAGGGCAACCGGATGATACGGAACAGTAAAGATCATTCCGAGATCATTGACCTCGACGCTGGAACCGTCACCGAAATAGACCATCTAAGAAAGCAGTACACCACCGTGACCTTCGAGCAGATGCGTCAACAGATGGAAGCCGCGGTTGCTAAAGCCAAAGCGGAGCAATCAAAGCAGCAGGAGCAGCCACAGCAACCCTCAAGCAACGACTCCCAGAACGTTGACTTGAAGTTCAACATAAAAGTCCGCAACACCGGAGCCTCGAAGGACGTCGCCGGCCTCAGCGCCAAAGAGTCCATCATGACCATGACCGTGGACGCCACGGATCAGAAGTCCGGCCAGACGGGCTCGCTCGCCATCACTACCGACATGTACCTTGCACCCGATATCCCTGGCTACGACGAGGTCCGCGACTTCGACAGGCGCTATGCAATCAAGATGGGTACCGTCATCAACGGCGCGATTAACCCCCAGATGATGGCCATGATGCAGCAGCCCGCCGCCGGCAAAGGTATGGCCGACATGGTCGAGGAGATGTCTAAGCTCAAGGGCATCCCTGTCCTTCAAATTATGCGCATGGGCACCACGATCGACGGCACGCCGCTGCCTGCCGCCTCCGAGGCCCCTCTGCCGGTCGGTCCCCCGCCTCCGTCCGCAGGCGACATCGCAAAGCAGTCCGCGAGTTCCGCGATTATGAGCAGCCTTCCCTTTGGAGGTTTCGGCAAGAAGAAGAAGCAGGAGGCCCCTCCGCCAGCGACCGATGCTGCGCAACCCACTGCGGCGGTGCTGGTTGAGATGAATACCCAGATGACGAACTTCTCGAAAGCCTCGGTCGATCCATCGCAGTTCAGCCCGCCCGCTGGCTACAAGCAGGTCGAGCCTAAACAGATGGACTAAGAACGAAGCCCGAAGATCGTGGACGGAATTTGGAGCACCGAATGGGATTTGAACCCATGAATACTGGTTTTGCAGTTCGGAATACCTATGTATTTTCAATTACTTAGCGAGAATACACCACCCTCTAAAGTACTCAAAAACACTGCAGGGAATTCTCTCAATGGTGTGAAAATGGTGTGATCGCGAAGCGACAAACTACGGAGTTAGCGCTGCATGGTTTGCTGCAACCCACTGTTCCACCAGTGCATGGAATTCATATGCCTTACGAAGCAACTCCGCGGCTTCGGTCTCGGTCGCTACGGATGAATTGTCGTAGTCGATGACATTCCGTTTTCGACGGCATGCGTCGAAGTAGTCGGTGAGAGCCGCGGCGTTCGGTCCAAGCGACAGGTGCGCGGCTTCGAACGTGATGGCGTGGTGTCCGGCCCGCGCGGTCACTCGATATCCAGAACAAGCGATGGCTATTTTCCCTGCCTGGAGAGCCGCGTTATAAGCAGTAGCGAATTGGCGGTCAGCCGATAGGCCTGGGAGAGAAGCATCAGCCATATCGCGGGCGATCAGGGCTCGAATGTTATCCAGTTCCTGTTTGCTCGTCCGATGAGCTTTAACCTCACCCTTTGCCAGTAATTGCTTCCAGCTCATGCTCGCTTCCCTTCACAAACTGTTTTGATCCGCTCAGTACCGTACCCAAGAAGTGGTCATGTACCCGAGCCTTGCGTTCAAACTCTTCTATCGAGTAGACGGTCGGGTTCACTGGGCGCCCCAGTATCGCTTCCGCACGTCTGAGAGCTGGAACTATCTCAGATAGGCCTACTGTCCCAATAAGCATGAGGTCCACATCGCTCTCTGAGCTTTCCTCTGAGCGAGCCATGGACCCATAGAGGAATGCGACTTGAATGCCGTCTCCCAATTCCTCCAGTGTTTGCTGCAGGACCGGCACCAGACCAGCCGTCTTATCAAACAGGTTCTTGAGATCCGAGAACGCGGGAGAGAGAACGTCTGGCTTCAAGTAAACTCGCCGGCCATCTCGCCATTGCTCAAGAATGCCGGCTTTGCTCAATGCATCTATCTCCCGTTGCAGACTGGATGGCTGGGTATGGAGAAACGAAGAGAGTTCGGAGAGATACCAGCTCTTCTCTGGCCGCGTGAGGGTCGCCGCGAGGATCTTCCCTCGGATTTCCGGGAAGAGAGCGTCGATGATTGGCGACCTACGCATAATGCGTAAATTATTACGCGCTTTGCGTAACTAGTCAATCAGAGGTGGCAGTCGATTGCAGATAACTGCCATTGGACTGTGTTGCCCTTGGCATTGGTGGAGCATGCATGAGTCGCGACGTGAGCAACCCGCACGGTCGCGGGTTATTTCATTGTGACGGCTAGAAGGGTTTATCTTCCGCTCGATCTATCTGTCTGATTTTACAATCGCTTCCGGATTGGCCTGTAACCGGAGCGCTCCCCATTACCAAGGATCCGTCCGTTGAGTGGCTCAGTTTAGGCAATGCCCTGTTATCGTCAATTGGCGCTGACCTCGCGGAGACCGTTCGAAAGGGTTATTGAAAACCGGTCCCCTAAATGCAGCTAAATCAACGGCCGAATCTCGTCAGTTCTGCTGCGTCAGATGGTATGCCCTCTGAGGCGAACCACGAGTTGGAACGAAGTAGAGGAAAACTCAATCCAAGCCGACTTCCCGTTGCCAACTCAGCGCTCTGCTCCACTAGAGGTTTACCAGCCAAACTCCAACGCGCCCAAAAGGGTGCGCTGCGCATTATTTGTCAGGCCAGTTTTCTGGTACGAGCGCTGGCGGCTTTGCCCAAGGTTCTTCTACTAACGCTTCCTGAAACCATTGATCTCGAAGATTGGCGTGCTCCGTTACTGGATGCGCTGGCGATGGTTGCTCAGAGTGCAAGGAACGGATCGACAGGAAAGCTGGAAGCAGGAATTTGCGCAGACGTGAGGGCAAGTCGAGATGTACAATTCGCAAACGCTAGACATAACTTTCTGCGGAGGATTCTTATAAATGGCTAAGGTAAAGGCAAAGAACAAGGCGATAAAGAAAGTAGAAAAGGCAGTCAGAAGAGCGGTGAAGAAGGGTGTCACAGGAGAAACGGTGGAACTTGCTGTTGAAGAGGCGATCTTCAACGCAACATCAAATGATCCAGCTTCTGAGAACAGTGCGAAGCCGACGATTGGGAAGTCATCGAAGAGGAAACCCAAAGCTGCTAGGCGCAAAGAATAAAATCGCACCCATAAGCTGAGCTGTTCAATGCTGCCGATTGGCATAACCGGGTGCAGGCCTCTAGCTCTCACACTCGTGGGCTATCGTCCACGCAATACAGACGTGACAAACAACCTGGGGATACGCCCGATTTGGGACTTCAAGAATATGGGCCAGCGGACAAGCCCCCGCTTAAGCGGCCGTCTAGTTGTTGGGAGGCTTTGCCACCTCTTCTGCACAACTGGGTGCGTTCACCGGATTGCAGCGGGCGACAACTTTGCCAGGAAGCGTGACGACGAAGTTGCCAGCCCAGCGCGCTGGTTCGTTCACGGGGTAGTCCGTGCTCAGTATCTGCGCGCCGCTCGCAATCATGGCGTCGCGAGTCGATGTATCGTTTGTGCGAGCCTGCTTGGTGTCGGCGTCGGTTCGGGCGCGGATCAGATAACCCTTCTGAACCAGCGCGGAGATCTCATCCGCGGGACCATCGTTGCGCTCGATGAAGGCGGCATCGGGCTCGCCGGGTTCAGCATTTGTGAAGATGACTCGTCCGCGAAGGGACGGACGTCCGGCAAGATAGACGGAGCCGACGGGGCGCTGGTCCATGAGAAAGATGACCTTGCCGCGAGCGCTCGCAAGAGTGGGCCAGTTGCCGGCCAGTACAGCCTGATTGAGCGTCTCGTAGCGACCTCGGACATCGTCGGGCGTGATCATCTCCGCGGCTGGGATGATGGAGCGGATCTCGGCGTCGAGCGCGTCGAAGGTGGAGGAGGTAAAGGGTTCGGGCTCGGTGAGCTTCAAATCCTTCGGCGAGCCCTGCTTGGTCTCAATGAGGATGAAGATCGGGATGTGTCCGGGATGCGCGTGCGACCAGTCGCGCACCTGCTGAAGGCACGCGGTAAAAGGCTGGCAGTTGCTGCGGTAGTCGACATCCTGGACGTGCATGACTTTGAAGCCGGGTTTGGACATGATGCCATTGGGGTCGAAGGGCGGATCGGCGGGCAGTCCGGCTGCGGCTACCATTGCGGGCCCGGACGGATGTGCGTACAGACCTCCTTTGGTATCGGCATAAATATCGAGTTCTATCTGGCGCACGCCGGCGTCGAACTGCTGCGGAAGCGGTGGGTGTTGGTAGTCGAGACCCTTGTAAGCATCGGCGTACTTCGCCTGCCAAACCTTCGTCTCGCTGGGCGCAATGCCAGCGTGATAGCTGTTGTGGGTTCCAATCACCTGAATTTGATTCAGCTTGAGTTGCGCATCGGGAGTCTGCGATACGGCGACAGATGGCGCGCAGATAACTCCCGTGCTGAGAGTCGCGAGTAGAAGGCTGGAAGAAAGAAGTTTCAAGGTGTGTCCTTATTCAGATAGGGCCTGGGCTCAGGCTGGGTAGGGCTTGCTGTAGTGGGTGGACCAGTTGACCAGGCTTACATTCATGAAGCGCCAGGTGACCCGCCGCGTGTCGACCTCCATCAACATGTAAGCGTTGGGATCGTATCGTGTGGCGGCCATGACGTAGTGCTGGGGACCGTAGGTGTGGGCAAAATCGATCCACTTGTGCAGATGGCCGGAGACGACAAGCTGGATCGTTTCCTGGTATTTGCGCAGTAGCGGGTACAGGCCGAAGTCTGCGAATTCGGTTGGACTGTCGAGCAGCAGCGGGTAGTGGATGAAGACGAAAGTCGGCATGTGCTGTCTAAGTTCAGACTCGAACCAGTTCAATTGCTCCTCGCCGAGGGAACCGACGCCGGGGTTGAAGTCTGCTGCGGCGCGGTCTTGCGTGCTGCCTAGAAAATTGTTGAGGTGTACGAACTTGAAGCCTTTGTAGTCGAGGCTGGAGTAGGGCTTCGCATTGAACTTTGCGGCGAACAGGCGGTCACTCATCTCGCGCGGCACACGGTGGACGTCATAGTCATGATTGCCGAAGCCGAGGTGCACAGGCATCTTGAATGCATCGGTGATCGCCTTCGCGTTGTCCAGACGAGTGGTGTTGTTGAAGTAGAAGTCGTAGTCCGTAGAGGGATAGTTATGGAAGTAATCGCCGATAAGAAAGACCTGCTCGATGGCGGGCTTCAAGGAATTGATCAGGTCGCGTGCGGCGATGAGCCTGGGCGTGGTGACAAGAATGCTTTCGTTATCTTCAACGCTATTCTCGCTTCCCTTGACGTAGAAGGTATCGATGATGTGGCTGTCTGCAACCAGAGCGAAGTAGAACTTGTCCGGCGAGGCCCCGGGCCGGACCTGCTCAGCCCAAAGCTTCCGGGTGAGCAGGCTTCCCAACGACCCTGCGGATAGCGCGCCAAATTGTCTGCGATCAATCATGTTTGACTCCTGTGACGAACCCGCGGACCGACGGGCTGGCTAGAAGATAATCTTGCCGGCGAACTGCAGCACTCGCGCCGGGAAGGTGGACGCAGCCGCGACCACTCCGAAGCTGCTTGACGAGGGACTATAGGCGCTGGAGGGGAAGGCGTAGTTGGTGAGGTTGAGAACGTTGAACGCCTCGGCGCGGAAGTCGAAGGAAACTCCTTCGCGGTAGATTGGAAATTGCTTGTGCAGGCCAAGATCCAGGTTGTAGTAAGGGTCGAACCGGACCGAGTTGCGCCCCGCATTGCCGTACGGCTGGTTCACCGTTGGCAGGCTGAAGATTGGATTGGCAACGCTCATGAACACTGGGTTTTGGAGCGCCAGGAGGTTTTGATTCCCGGGCAGCTTGATGCGCTGCGATTTGGGCAGCCCCGGATTGCCGGGAGCCTGGTTGGGACGTTGCACCAGCAGCGGGCTAACTTGTTGGAAGCTGTTGGGCGAGTAAGTTACATTGACCGGCAGGCCACTGTTGACGTCGTTGATCACCGTCAACTGCCATCCGCCCAACGCCTCGCGCAGAGCCAGTGGCGCGTTGTCGCCAAACATCCGTCCCTTGCCGTACGGCAAGTCGTAGACAATCGACAGGGTTTCGTTCAGCGGCTGGTTATAGGCCGAAGGTCCGATCTCGCCCAGCGGATTGGCCAGGTTGATGCGCGAGTTATCGCCATCCGGAGTGTCGAGATGTCCGGCAGCATTATCTTCGGCGCGCGACCACGTGAATGAGTTCAGCAGGTAAAGGCCATGGCTGGTACGGTGTTCCAGCTTGGTCTGCAGTGCGTTGTAGTAGAGCAGGCCGGCGGGCAACGTCTCCTCGATTGTGGTGAAGGTCGGAATGGGACGGCGTGCCTGCAGCGAGAGGCAGCCCGAGGTCGTGGTGGTGTTGCACGTTGCGGTCACCGCATTGGGTGCGGCCTGGTTGAGGTCGGCAAGCGTTTCCAGCTTTACGCCATGCTCGCCCACGTAGGACGCCTCAAACGTCGTGGTGGGTCCTATCTGCCGCTGCACGGTCAGGTGATAGCCCTGCACATATCCTGTCGGCAGGTCCTTCGGGATGTAGCGGGCCTGAGTTGAGATATTGCTTGCTGCGGTCACGTTGGATGGGCTTGCAAAGTTCGTGGGATAGCCTTGTGAAGTCGTCAGAAAACAAGGTGTAGGATTGGCCGGGTTGAACGGTGCGGTCGCCTGTGCTGCCGTGCAGGGCGCGAGTCCGGCAGAAGCGCCTCGGACGCCAGGCGCCGCGAATGCCGGAATCTGCGTGACGCTTGAGTTCACGATTGCGGGCAGGTTGTAGACGAGCAGGTTCTCTCCGCCCTCGCGGTTGAACTGCGCGTAATTGATCCCATAGGCGGCACGGATCACGGTCTTCGAGTCGACCGCATAGGCCAGTCCAAAACGAGGAGCAAGATCCAGCAGAGGCATGTTGACCAGCGCGCGGTTATAGAGCGAACCACTGGTAGCCAGCACCAGCGATTGGGTGGCGGGATTGTAATTCGCCAGCATGTTATTCGACTCCCATTGCGGCGTCACCAGCTCGTAGCGCAGGCCAGCGTTGATCGTAAGTCTGGAGTTGGCACGAATGTCATCCTGCACATACATGAAGTTGTAACGCTGGTTCAAATGCACGATGACGAAGTTGTTGAGCTGGTATGTGTCGCGCGCGCCGAAGATAAAGTCGGCGAGTGCTACCGCCTCTTTGGTTCCGGTGTTGGAGCTGCTGAGTTGCGATCCGCTGGCATTAGCGGCGCCATTGCTATAGCCGCCGTTATAGGTGTCCTGGCCGTACACCGGGTTGAAGTCGTCGATCTCCGTGACTACGGTCTGATATTCATAGCCAAACTTCAGCTGGTTGCGGCCTCGCAGCAGTGTGAAATTTATCTTGGGGTTATAGACGGTAGGATTCTGAAACTGCGGATTGCTGCCCTGGTTTCCGAACTGCGAGAAGCCGCTCACACTCTGGACGTTGAGGCTGCGGGCAACTGTCGGGCTGGTCGGAAGTCCGGGAATGCCGGTCTCGAGACTTGCCAGGTTTGCGCCGAACGGGCTCTTGCCGCCGTCGGTCAACGTGAAGGCAAAGCGCGCGTCCAGAATCGCGTTCTGGCTGAACAAATGCGTAACGCCGCCCGCCGCTTGCTGGTTGAAGATATGGACATTGCCGTTACTGTTGCCTCCGGCCGGACCCTGGATGACCGGAGGCGAGGCGATGATGCCCTGGTGCTCGCTGTAGCGGAAGAACGCGGTCGTCTTCTGGCTGAGCGTGTAATCCATGCGGATGTCGCCCTTGTCGTCGTGGATTGTGTCCGGCGGAAGCGACGCGTAGTTGTTGGCGTACGGGCTGCCGGGTACGTTAGCCGAGGGCAGCGCGAGCAGCACGCCTTTGGCGAAGCTTGAGACCGCGGGATCGTTGAACGGAATGATGCCAGTCGGGTAGGTCACGCCGGTCAACGGATTGATCAGCGGGACCGCCGCGCCGTTCTCCGAGCTCGAGCCGGAGAGAAAAGTGTAGCCTCCATTCGCAAGCGCGAGCGCGCTTCGACCATCCTGGTCCAACGTTGGCACGGTCGCCTGGTTGATCGCATGAACGATCTGCCGTGTGCCCTCGTAGTCGCCGAAGAAGAACAGCTTGTCCTTGAATACCGGGCCGCCCATTGTGCCACCAAACTGGTTACGGATCAGGATCGGCTTCTGCGGCGCGCCAGTCAGCGGATTGGTCGGCGGAGTAAACGGCCCGATCGCGTTGAAAACCGTGTTGCGAATGTAGTCGTACGCGGTGCCATGGAAGTTGTTTGTGCCGCTGCGGATACTCACGTTGACGACTGCGCCGGCGGAGCGTCCATACTCCGCGCTGTAGTTGTCGGTCTCCACCCTGAACTCGGAGATGGCGTCGGGAGAGGCCGGGATGGCCTGATTGGAGAAGCCCTGGTTGGAGGTGCCGTAGGCGTTGTTGTCCAGACCATCGAGCAGGAAATTGTTGAACTCGCTGCGTTGACCATTGACGTTGAAGGAGGCGTCGCGGCTGCTGTCCGTAGAATTTTCAAGGATGTTGCGTCGAACTCCAGGGACAAGAGCGGCGAGGTCGGCGTACGCGCGCCCATTCAGCGGCAGGTTCTCAACCTCCCGCCGGTCGATAACCTGGCCACGCTCGCTGCTATCGGTTTCAAGCAACGAGGCCGCTGCATCGACGGTCACCGTCTCGTTGTTGGATCCTACTTTGAGCGCTACATCGACACGCTGGCGCGCATTCACCGTGACCGTAAAGGGCTGCGTGGTGCTCACGTCGAAGCCGTTTGCCTTTGCGGAGATCTCGTATTGGCCGATCTTCACGTCGGTGAATTCATAGGACCCTTGAGCATTCGTCTGCGCGGTCACCTGTGCCTTGGTCTGTTGATCCGTCAACGTGACCGTGGTGCCGGAGATGAGTGCATCGGATGGGTCGCGCACGTAGCCAAGAACGGAGGCGGTCTCGAACTGAGCAAGCAGCGCTTCTGGGATGACGAGAACAAGCGAGAGGGCGAGGATTGCTCGAATGACGTGCTTCATGTTGTCTCCATGAGAGGGCAGAATGCTGGTTGGCGTCCTCGTTATCGGGGCCGTAGAAGAAGGTGTGTGCTCACCTTAGTCGCAAAATGTTGAAGCACGGTAACGCCGAGGTTAAAAAAACGAAGACTGCCATGGCATCCCGCTCACTCTGAATCAGTCGCTACTCGCCGAGCCGGGGTTGCAGCGTGCCAGGACACAGCGCATAGCCGGCGTCGCTCATGGAGGGCGGTGGCGTGGCTCTGCCCCAGTCGCTTGGCTTGGAGCCCATCGTGAAGACCAGCGTCGCGCCATCCTTGATCTGTGAGTGGCGGAACCACGCATTCGGCAGATCGACCCCGTTCAGCGTCACCGACTGCACATAGTGATTCAACCCGCTGCGATCAAGATTCTTTGCGATCAGGTGCAGCCTTTTGCCTTTGCCGAGGGCAAGCGAAACGTCCGGGACGCTCGGTGTGGTGATGAGGTAAACGTCCTGTCCTGCGACGGGATAAATACCAAGAGTTTGGAAGATGAGCCAACTCGACATTGCACCGGAATCATCATTACCAGGAATTCCGGCGCGAGAGTCGGTGAATGCCTTCTCCAGCAGATAGCGCACGATATCGGCAGACTTATCTGGACGCCCCGCATAATCGTAAAGAGCCGGTAGAAGAAACCCGGGTTCGTTGGTAACGTCGAAATGGCCGCGAAGGAAGATGAAGTCCAGCCGGTGCGAGAACATATCGTCGCCTCCGGTGAGAGTGATGATGCGGCGAATGTCTTGCGGCGCATAGAGCGAGTAAGTCCAAAGGTCGCCCTCGTAAAAAAAGTCAGGCCACGTGCCGCGGACGACATAGTATGGGTCGGCCCAATCTCCATTGGGCTGGCGCGGACGCAGGAAACCCTTGAAGCCCATGTAGCTTAGGTTGGTATCAAAAAGATGTTCGAAGTTATGGGTGCGGCTTTCAAAGAGCGCGGCCTCTTTCGGTTTGCCGAGGCCGCATGCCACCTCGGCAATGGCGAAGTCGTCATATGCGTATTCGACTGTGCGCGAGCCGGACCGCTCGTCCGCCAATGTCACGAAGCCACGTTCGTTGTAGTCCTTCAAACCACCGCGGCCTTCCTTCTGCGCATCGGCTGGCGGGACTTCGGCGTCGTGCAGCATGGCCTGAAAGGCCGTTTCGTAGTCGATGCCCTTCAGTCCTTTGACGAAGGCGTCGGCTATCACCACATTTGCGTTCGACCCGCCCTGAGTGCGGCCATTGTCGTTCCCGCTCCGGGCATCCGGCATGTACCCGGTGTGACGATAGATGTCGATCAGCGACCGGATGATATCGCGTTGGCGGTCGGGCGAGATGAGCGTAAGCAGAGGGCTCGAGCTACGGAACGTATCCCAGATGCAGTAAAAGTCGTCGTAATAGGGTTCACTGGATTGCCAGCCAGGGTTTTCGCCGCTGCGGTCGGTTGGCATCAACATGATGTGATACATAGCGGTGTAAAGCTGGCGGCGCTGCGAGTCAGTCTCGCCCTTCATATCCAGCTTCGCCATTTCGGTCTTCCACAGCGCGACACTCGCGGCATGCACCGCGTCGAAGTTCCATCCAGGAACCTCCTGCTCGACGTTCGCTTTCGCCTGCAGGGCGCTGACGAAGGAGATGCCAACCTTCACCTGTACAGGCTGGTTTGCATGGGTCTCGAAGTCAAACGTCGCACCGATCTGTTCCGCATTCGTGACCGACGCGCCCGTGGCGGGCGAAAGTTTGGTGCCCGTCCACGTCCTGACTTTATCCGCCGGTGTGTCCAGCACAAGGTAGAAGTACACGTCATACTCGCCGCCCTTGTTCCAGCCTCCGGCAAAGCGAGCAACGCCCTGAGCTTCATGGTTCGACGTCACATGCAGTTCCGCTCCGAGGAATCGCTGCGACTCCGAACCCGGGCCAAGATCGAGCGCAGACGCGACATTGAGCGTAAGGTGCGATTCTGCGGATACCGGAAATGTATAGCGATGAAAACCAACGCGACGCGAACTCGTAAGCTCTGCCTTGATGTTGTAGCGAGATAGCTGTGTCATGTAATAGCCAGGCGAATTGGCTTCAGCCGACCGAGGACTTCGAATGTCCGAAAGTTCGAGCGGCCCAGTTACAGGCGCAACCAGGATATTGCCGTACTTGCCTTGCGCGCCGCTCAAATGCAGATGCGAGAAGCCCACCACGTTGCCGTAGCTCCAATAGCCAAAGCCTGAGCGGCGGCCATCGAAGGTGTCCACGTCGGGACCAAGCTTGACCATGCCGAATGGAATCGCCGCGCCCACGAAAGTGTTGCCGCCTCCATCCACGCCGATGAAAGGGTCTACGTTGCCCGTGTGGTCAGGCACCGCAGACTTCTGCGCGAAGACGCGGAGGGGTAGCGGGGCAGCAAACACCAGCAGCAGCAACCAACGAAAAGCTTGCATGGATTAACTCCGGTCCGAACGGGCAGAGAAGAAAGAATGGTGAACGATCAGAAGCTGTAGCGCAGAGATGCCTGCAGCGTCCGTTGGATCGTTGTCTTGCTAATGACTTGACCGAAGGTCGAATCGACATAGGTGCTATCGGGCTGCGCCCAATTGGGGTGATTGGGGAAGTCGAAAGCGTCGAGGCGGAAAGTGAGGCCTTGATCCTCAAACGTCTGAAAACGCTTTTGCAGGCTGGCGTTGAAGTAGGCCGCACCAGGGCCGACCAGGATGTTGCGGTTGCTCTGGGTGGTGAACGTGCCCGGTGTGGGTGTCGAGAAGATGGCGGTGCCGTCACTGTTTTTGATGTTGAACCACTGGCCACCGGGGTTCGAGGCGTTGGTGAACTGTCCATTGCCCTTCAGGTTGGCACCCGGGGTAATCTGCAGCAACTGCGACTGGAAACCCGCGCCCACCCCCGCAATGTCCTGACTGGTGGCCACCGAAAACGCAGTGCCGGTTTGGAACTGGTATGACTGCGAGAGTTGCCAGCCTTCGAGCGCCTCGTTCGTAAGATGATTACCTTTGTGGAATGGAATGCGGTATACCGAATTAATCACGAGCACCTGTCGGACGTCATAGTCCGATGGACCGCATAACGCCTTGGTGTTGGTGATGTCTGGTAGGAAGTTTTTCTGGAACGAACCGCAGTCGTCCGAGTGAGCGAAGGTATACGCGACGCCAAACCCCAGGTTCCTGGTAAATCGGCGGTTCACATCCACCTGAAGGCCTTGATACGTCGCGGTATCGCCCTGATAGACCTGGGTGATCGCCGCGTAGCCCAGATAGGGTCGATGTGCGTTAACACCAGCCGTCCCGTAGATCTGAGCAGTACCGTCCGGAGCCTGATTCAGGTCGGCTTCAAACTGCTGGTGTAGAGAGTGCCTGCCCACATACGAGACTTCGGCGACGGTCTGCAGACCGAGTTCGCGTTCCACCGAAACGTTCCAGATGTAGGCCTCGGGCTGCGGCGAATTCTGTGCGAGTGAGCCCGAGAGCGTCGGATAGGAGCCGGTTGCTCCGGCCGTGCCACCCGGATTATCGACGCTTCCGACCGAGAGCGAGACTACCTGCTGCAACGGAGGGATGCCTCCGTCGAAGACTCCATCCGAGACGCCCTGCCGGTTTGTGTAGCGACCGACTCCGCTCCTCACGACTGTCTTTGAGTTGACCTGATACGCCAGGCCGACCCTCGGCTGAATGAGGAATTTCTGAACGTCGATATAGCCACGCGGCAGGTTATGGAACAAGCTGTTGTACTGCGTGGTCTGCGCGATGGCAACGTGCTGCGCGGCATTCGAGGTAAAGCCCGGACCCCACAACACCGTACCATCCAGGGGATTTCCCGTACCCGCGATCGGGTTGCCGGTCGTTGGACTTACCGAGACCGCACTGGACGAACTATAGAATGCCGGGTCAAAAGTCCCCGCATTGTTGTACAAGCTGTAATACGGATGGATGCTCGAATAACGCACGCCGTAGTCGAGATGGAGACGGGGCGTCACTTTGAACGAGTCCTGAACGAAGAACTCGAAGAGATTGGCACGATTCGGCGTCTCGTTACGTGCTCCGACTTCGGAGTAAGTGTTGAAGATACCAAGCGCCGCATCGGCCAGATCATAGCTGGTACCGGCTGTATTGCCGCTCGAAAAGTCGAACTTGCCATTCTGGTTATTGGTCTGGCCGGGAGTGGAGTTGGCGAATGCGATCTGATCGTCGTCGTTTTCGCCTGAGCGTTCGTACAGGAAGCCAGCCCGCACTTCATGGTTGCCGATGATGCGCGTGAATGTGTCGGCAAGATCAATCAGGAAGCCCTGCGAGTGCGAAGGATAGGTACTTCCATCAAGTGTAGTAATACTTGTTGTCGTGTCGAATTGAACCGTCGGGATCTTGTCCGGAAGGTCTTTTCCATTGGGAAAAAGGTAAGGGAAGTTGATGCCGTAGTTCGAGCGATTGTAAAGGCCGTTCGAGGTGTCGATGGAGAGTCGCGCGGCGTCATGCGACCCGGTCATCAGCACCTCGTTGGTCATCTTCGGGCTGAAGGTGTGCACATAATCGAGTGAAGCGGTCTGGTTTGGACGGCTATAGAGACGAGGCACATTCCCGTAGTTCGAGGTCGCGAATGGGTTGTCCTCGTGGTAGTAGAAATGGGTCAGGCGGAAGCGAATGTAGTCCTTTTGGGTCGGGTCAATGTCGAGATTACCGCTATCAATTTGCTGGTATTCAGGGTTGGTGCCTGAGGTGAGTAAATTGGCGCTACCCAAAGTGAAGTTCGGGGTAGGAATAGGAAATGCTGTCAGCAGTCCGACCCCATTCGGGCTTAGGCGACCGCTGGGAATCATGTTGCCAGGAAAGCAGCCGCCGCCGGCCCCGGTTGTAGGCGAGCAGGGAAGCCCTGATTGCGGATCTCGGATGTAATGCTTGGTCGTCCCCGCGATAAGCGAACTGAAGTCGCCGTTTCTGAAGGCGGGGTTCGGAACCGTAATGGCGTTCGTTGTCAGCGGGTTGTACCTCACAAATGCCTCTGAATATAGAAAGAAGACCTTCCCCTTGGGTAGAACATGTGGAATGTAGAGTGGTCCGTTGAGGTTGCCGCCGAATTGGTTGTACGTAAAGTGGCCAACAAAATTCGTCTTGAGCGCTGCCGGATATGCAGGGTTGGCATTGTTCGCGTTGTTATTCCGGACCCACGTATTCGCATTCAGATCAGGATTTTGCAGGTATTCGTAAAGGCTGCCGTGAAAGTGGTCGCCGCCTGCGCGTGTGATGATGCGAATCTGGCCGCCAATTGAACGTCCATATTCGGCTGGATAGTTGGTCGCCAATACCTGGACCTCCTCGACAGCGTCGAGATCGGGGGTACCGATCGAGTCTCCGCTGGCGCGGATACGGACGGCAACGGCGCCATCGTAGGTAAGCAGGTTGTCGCGTTCTCGTCCGCCATTGATGTTGATCGCGCCAAGTCCGGTCGAGAAGTTAAAGCTGGAGAGGTTGGAAGTGATGCTGGTGATGCCGGCCTTTGTGAGCGCCAGATAGATTGGATTGCGACCGTTCAATGGCAGATTGTCGGCCTGGTTGGCAGTAATCACACGGCCGAGCGTGGACGTGTCCGCTTCCAGCAACGTTTCGTCGGCATGAACCTCAACCTGCTCATTTCCGGAGCCCACATGCAGGGTGACGTTGACCGTGGTCGGCACCGCGGGGTCTAGATTGTTGTTCGTCACTGTCTCCGGATTGAAGCCGACGGAGTTGACGGTAACGGTGTACTTGCCTGGAGCCAGGCCGGCAATGGTGTAGAAGCCCGACCTGTTGGTGACAGTCTTATGCTCGACCCCGGTGACCTCACTGGTGATAGTTAATGACGCGCTGGCTACGAGCGCACCGGAAGGATCGGTAATGGTGCCCACGATGGACGAGTTGTCGGATTGGGCCTGAACCTCGACCGGCCATGCGAGGATTGAGAACGCAAGCACGATGAGCACGGCGACGCACGGAAGCCACGGAACAGAATCATGAGTGAGGATTTGCGGTAGCATGGTGGGTCGGATTGAGCAGTCGGACATAAGTGTCTCCTATAAAAATCGGGTATGTAACCGCGACTTAGTTTTGTTCATATGAACCTGATTGCACGACCCGCCGTAAAGCATCGTTCCTCCGAGTGCCGGCCCCAGGTCTGAATCTTGTATCCAAATGGAGAAATCAGCTCGCCTATGCCCGCAATCATGGCTTCCTCCGGTGGATCGTGTAAAAAGCAGGGACGGCCATAGGGCCTGTTCCGGTCCGCGGTCGACCGGGGGAAGACAGCTAGAACGATGTGGCTCGCGTTCCAGTCGTGAAGGAAATCCTGCGCAGACTCTATAGCGGCAAATGTACCTTTGGTTCCCAAGAAGGAGAACACGCAGACAGCGGATTATGTTTGAGCGTTAGTTAAACCTTCAGTGAATTTATCGATAACGGCGCCATTGATGCGGAGGCGCGGACCGGCGCCATCGCAAAGCGTTGCCACTTCCATCGATGGGTTGGAAACACCAATTGGCTACGAGGAGCATTCTAAGAAACGAGCGAACGCCTGAGCCGCAGCGACATCCGTCGCCGGCGACAGCTAATCGATCGTCCGCATCGAGCCATCGACCATCATGAATATTAGAAATTTTAGCTGCCGCTTTCTGCGCTGGATCCGCTTCACGCTGATTGTCTTCATTCGGGCAAAGGGACAACAGCGGCGCTATTTGTGACGAATCTTCAAGCAGCGGTACGGTCCTTCGAGCCGAGCAGCACTGGTCCGGGAGCACTCACATGAAGATGGGTGAGCCCAGCCATCGGAACTCACCCATCTCTTTTCTTCCTCGTCCTCACAGCCTCGCTAGTTGCCGTGACGACAGGTCGCGAACTGGTCCCCGGTCTTCGCCTGGATATCCGTGTTCACGCAACCGAAGAATCCCTGCAGCCCCGGCTGTCCCGCATAGCCGAGATACCCGTCGGTGTCGTAGATGTCCTCCAGCGTCTTCAGGAACGAGTAATGGTTGAAGGGGATCTGCGACACTGTGCCCGGCTTCAGGAACGGAGACAGCAGTACCGCGCCCGTTCGGTCGCCGCCGTAGTTGCCATAGACCAGCGTGTAAGGTCCGGCGACCGTGGACTGCGGAAACGTGGCCACATTCGGCCCCGGCTGCTCGTTGCAGCAGAACATGCCAGGAAACGTGATGGTGTAGTGACCCTGCGACACCGTCAATGTATATCCGCCCTCGTCAAACAAGATGACCAGCAACCCATCTTCCTTGTAGGCCTCCGAACTCGTGATCATCGGCACCCACTTCTGCAGGAACGCATCTGCTGACACCAGCCCGCCCGGCTGGCCGTTTACGCACGGAGCGTCGTGACCGTCGTCGCACAGGTTCGGAGTGATGAACGCCAGATTTGGTGTTGTGCCCTCCGACTTCAGATCCTGCGTCAACTGGTTCAGATTGACTACGTTCTTTTCACAGTCCGCCGAGTCCACAATCGAGTGAAAATATACGAACGGATCATGCCGCGAAGCATACTGGTCGCCCAGCGGAACCGTCAGCGAAGGCTTTTCCGCCGACTGCGTAAGGTCCGGCGTATTCAGTTGGGGATGCCCGCACGTCGCCGACTCGCGAGTGGGATCATTGCCCATGTCTCCCATGTAGCCGCGCCACGTCTTGCCAATCGCTTTCATCTGGTCAGGCAGCGTCTTCACAGTCGCCGGGTACACGCAGCCTGTGCCGATCGCCTGCCCATCCGGCGTCGTCCCCGTCTGCACAAAATCCGCATACGTCTGGCAATCGGCATGCGTCGCCAGCGTCCCTGACTGCCCGCTGATCATCGCCATGTAGTTATCCAGGCTCACGTGTCCCGTACCGTAGTACTGCGACAGCAACACTCCCTGCGAGACCAGCGTCTGCGACAGATACGGCGCCTTCGACCCCGGCCCGAACGTCACATCGTACCCTTCGTTCTCCAGCACGATCACGAACACATGGCCAATCCGGCGGCCATCATGGTGATCCCAGTCCTGGCCAAACAATGGCGCAGCCGGCAGCGCCATCAACGTCAAAGCCGCAACAGTCTTGCGAACAAACCCGGTGAAAGATTGCATCTCGTTCTCCTGTCGATCGATTTGGGCCGTCGTCGCCAGATCTGCGACAGGCCTCAGCGCACAACCCTATGGGTCATCGATCACAGAATCATGACGGGAGCAATAATGTTCGGTAGTTCAAACCGGGTAGAGGCGCCGCTGGTCTGCCCTTATGCCGCTTTACGGCGTGAGAGCTTCCAACCAAAGGCCCACGAGATCTCTAACAGCGCTGCTCGGTACTTGCGAAGTGACAGCCCTGTCACGGCCTCTTCACTGGTGGGTGGTAAGCTATATCCGCCATGAAACCGCCAGACCTGTGTCCAGGATTCTTTGAAAGAGACGTGCAAGAGATCATCGAGCGCAAGGGAGTCAAATTCTGTAAATACTTCTGTGCTCTCTGTGGCAGTCCCGTCGAGCCTATAAAGAAAGATGGCGGATGGGTGCCTAGGAATCATGTTCCCCTCGAAGCTCCAAACGACAACCCACGCCGTGGCATGTAGTCAGTCGTCTATATTATCCCCGTTATTTCTTTCGACGCAGCCACGCAATGAGCCAGTCAGTGGCACAGACCATGCCAGTCACGATGCCCATCACCAAGACGAAGCGAAGCGCAGAGCGCAGCATTTCGTCTTTATAGCATCCTTATGTTCGAGGCTTGGTCGGTATTATCTTGCCTGTCTTGGGTGCGCCGGTCTTGGCCTCAGAGCGCGGAACTGGCGGCGTCTTCAGCAAATTGCTGACTACTGCCTCGAATTGTGCTCTGTCAACCTTCATCTAGCTCCTAGCAGGGATGCTTGAATTCTTCAATAAGCAGGATGTGAAGATCACTCGGAAGAGGGGATTCGGAGAAATACTTGCTGTCTTCAAGTAGAACCGAAGCTGGCAACAGCCAAGGCACTCGTCGCTGGCCGGCAGCCACTGATCGGTCCTCATAAACGCCCTTTTCCCCTAATGTCGGCAGCCGGCATTTGTCAGGGGCTTCACGGGAACTAGTTCAAGTCCTCACGGATAGTTCTCTTGAGCATTGTGTGTCGCTCACACCTGTGCAGGTGGAATGCCGCTTCCACATTCTCTCGAAGCTCGATCCTTTCGCCAATCATTCTTGGATACGGATGTAGCCACCCGCAGGCACTGCACCCCCATCCTTCAAATCTCTCTTCGCGGCTTCGGATCAACGACCTCTCAGTTACATGGCGACAGTCTACGCCTGTACTTGGGGGATCGCTAAACCGGCCAGTCGCGCCATATAGTCATTTCACGAGAACAACGGACGCCCCGCCAAGGGGCGTCTGTTGTTGGTTGACCCGGCTGATTACTGGAGTTGGACTGCTGGGAGAACGGCGGTTCCCTCGACGCGGACGGCGTCGAGGGCGGAAGGGTCGAGGCCGAGGGCTTTGAGGATGGTGGGTGCTACCTGGGCGGTGCCCACAGCGGCGCTGACCGTCTTGGGTTGGAAGGACGAGTTGGAGACCAGCAGGATGACGTTGGTGTCGTCATGTGCGAAGCCGCCGTGCTCGGCCTGCTTGGCGGTGCTGCCGGAGTAGGTGACGCCGACGTTCGGGGTTACGATGATGTCGGGCGTGCGCGGATCGACGGTGGGGTCGTTGAAGTTGAGCGCCAACGAGGGGCCATAGAAGAACTGCCCGAGGCCGATTCCGGTGGGACCGGCATTGGCTTCGAGGATATTTACGGCAGCGAGGGTATCGGAGGAGTTCTTGAGCCAGATGAGCGAGACATCGTCCTCCGTGGGCCCGATGCCATTGGGGTTTTCGGTCGACTCGGAGAATGGGATGTAGCCGGCCACAGAGAGCAGCTTGGCGGGAGACGTGCCGATCTTGGTTTGACGCTTGTAAAGCGCGGGATCGATGGGCGACTGCCCGTGCTTGGCGGTGATGACGATGAGGGTGGAGTCATAGAGCCCATTGTCCTTGAGTTCGTCGACGAATGCCTTAATGGAGGCGTCGACGAACTTGAACTCATCGAGCAGCACGGCGCTGGGCGTGCCCGCAGCATCGAGATATCCGCCGGTTGTGCTGTTGCTGGCCTCGATGAGCTTCTGGCCTACACTGAGGGCCTGGAAGTTCATGCCGAAGATGGTGGGAGTCTGGGTCGTCTTGGTGCCGAGGTGGTTCTTGCCATCGATCTCGTTGAGGATCGCTTTAACCTTCAACGTGTCGTAGCACTGGATGTTCTCGAAGCTGTTGGTCCAGGCGGAGTTGTCGGCGCCGGTATCGCGGACCGACGCGCAGGAGATGCCGGTGGGCGTTGTAACGCCGGGGAGCCCGATTACGTTGGAGTTGATCTCCGGCGCGTAGAAGTCGTCGAGTGCGCTGGGGCCAATGCCGGAGGCTACCGAGGAGTAGGCAGGGTGCTTGTCCGACCATGCGGCGTATCCCCCTGCATGATGAATGACGCTGAAGATGCTGTTGGTTCGGACGAATTGCCACGGGTAAACCGGCTGACAGTTATTTGCCGGGTCGCGCGGAAGTTTATTGGAATCGATGGAGGCGAAGCCACCGTCGGTGAGGGCAGCGCCGGGCGCGCCGCCGTTGACCTGGGACTGGTCGATGTCGATGCCTTCTTCATACTCGGTGGTGGTGCCGGTCGGTTTCGCGTGGTCCTTGCAGGGGCCGGCGGCGACGCCATTGCCCGTGGTTGTGGCCGGAGCGTCGTAGTTCCGCGAGTAAGCGACGTCGTAGTAGACGCCGGTCAGGGCCGGGCTTCCGCCGGTGACGATCGCGGTCAGGCCGGGGAACGAGTCCGAGGGCTTCGAGGTGCTGGCAGCGACGTAGTTCACGCCGGTTTTGGCGAGGGCGGCGAGGGCCGGGCAGTAGGGGTGGCCATTGTTAACAGTGCTCAGGCCATTCGCACAGTTGGCGAAGTCGACAGCGTGCATGCCGTCGACGCTGATGAGGAGGACGCGTTTGATGGGGCCATGGCCGAAGTCATTGTCTTGCGCGATCACGGGAACTGCCGAGCATGCGGCTGCGAGGAAGAGAATTGCGATTGCGTTTTTCATTAGTACCTCCGGAGCTAATAGTGAAGGTGACTCCGGAAGATTTGCATTGCTGATACGTAAAAATTGGTTGAATAAGATTTAGCGATTAGCCCTGATCGGAGCCGCCGGATATCCCTTCTGTTAGGGCTCCTAGTGGGCAAGATTTGTGATGGCTGCCGGCGGTTAGTTTTCTACAACCTCAAAACGGTTTGCCGCGAAACAGGAATACTAATTCGACGATCAGAATAATGACTACCGTTACTTCCAGAAAGAATGCCCGGCTTTGATTAAACTGGTCCACCATAAAGTGATACAGTTCCTCCGCCGTACGCACCTTCTGGGTCACAAGAACCTTCTAGTCCGGCACACCAACCTTGAGGGCCGCCAGCTTATAAAGGCGTGCTGAAAACATGTCGCTAAGGAATTTAATGGCGTTGTCGGCATGCTCCGTGAGCTCCGCAACATCCAACAACACGGTATGCAGCCGTGTCGCTGACCTGGCCAACCGCCATCGCGCAAAGACCCCGGTTCCCTCATCCAGCAGCGTATACACTCTTTCAAGTTCCTTCGTCAGGAGATCGTCGTAGTGGCGAAACTCCAGCAGTTGCGAGTTCGCATACTCCAACAATTGAATCGCCGTTTCTGCACCTGATGTGCTGTCATAAATGAACGCCGCGTTCCAGCCAATCACTGCCACATCGTCCGCATAGTAGGAGATACGCGACTGGAGTACTTCATTACATTCGCTTTCGGCCAGTTTTCCGGTATCTCCGCGAACGACCTGCGCGATGCGCGTCCCATGCTGCTGGATCAAGTCGGTGACGGAGGGTGAGCCGTCGATTTCGCGAATATGAAATATTAAGTAGTCCTCGCTCAGCCATTCTTGGTACGGCTTTATCATCGCAGGGGCGATCCGTTTCAGTCTGCCACGCACAATCTCCGTGGTCTGAGCCGCGAAGTCGACATCCCACACCCAGCGACTCGCCAGAGCCGTCAGCTTCTCCCATCCACCCGTAAATTCCAGCTCAAAGACTGTGCTCACCACCCCGTAGTCGTAGTATTTTATTTCCCCATGGAGTCGTTCGCCGCTTTCAAGCACCAGCGTCTCCACCGGTTCGACTACAGGGGCCTTTGATAGCGTACATATCCCGGTGCGCGATGCTTCGGGGCGGGCTCCTCAACCGTGTGTGCGCAGATAAATTCCCGCAATGGATCCAGGCGAATAGCCTCACCCACGTCATACTGCAACAACACCAACACTGAACCGTGGAGTGTGGCTTCATCGGACTGCGTGGCGGCTGCCAGCATGATGGGACAATCTTACCGCTCAAGGGAGAAACGGTTCAGAATCTGGCGTTCGGCTAAGGGCAAAATTGATTGTTGATCACGCAGCACTGTGGTCGGCCTCCGAATCGTCGCGATTTGGCTCGAGCTCTTTCTCCCTCCTGCCACAGGACCATAAAGTCGGCGTTGGGTACCTTTGAGTTGATCCGAAGTGAAGCCGTGCGATATTGAACTCAGTCTCTTGATTCGATCACTGAGGCCCTGATTAGCGTTTACGGGCGCCTCAGCCTTGTTGGGTCTGTAGCGCATCCGGTGATGTACAAGAAGCGGCAATGAAGCCTGCGGCCTTGTTTCATAACCCACAGATTAAGAGACAGGAAGGCCCTGGTGCAGATGAGACCGGTGCGCGCTAGCACGTCTCACGTAAGACAATATCGTCGACTCTGACAAAGCACAATGGAGATGTAGTTCGAGCCTGGTAATCGTGATCTTTGGCGGCGGAGCGTTGCCGCGCATTACAAGTTGATGATTTTCGGGTAAAACGGAGCAACCCTTCGTATGGTCAACAATCTGTACCTAACTTTAATTCGCCCGTAACCACAGTCACACTGCACCAAGCCTACCCTCACTCTGCTCGCGAGATCGCGCGCGCATTCACAAAACTTCAACACAGAGGCGTCTTCGATGCCGAACCAAAGCCGCACCCCCCGCAGCATCGCTTTCCGCTGCAGCGCAGCCCTTCTGGCTGGACTGCAAGTGTTCGCAGGAGCTCTTCCTGCGCTCGCGCAAGCCAACGACAAGGACGACAGCACCGCCGTCACGCGCACCCCCATCAGGCACGTCATCGTCATCATCGGAGAGAATCGCACCTTCGACCACATCTTCGCCACCTACAAGCCCGTCAAAGGCGAGACCGTCGACAATCTCCTGCACAAGGGCATCATCTACGACGATGGCACTCCCGGCCCCAACTTCTCCCTCGCGCGCCAGTACTCGGCCAAGGACACCCACAAAGACGGCTACCAGGTCAGCCCCATGGACAAGACCATCTATCCCAACCTGCCCACGCCGCTCGCTGGTGGCCCCACCGTTCCCTACCTCTCCAGCGTGCCCCTTGCTGAATTCGTCGAGAACGGCCTCCCCAACCTGCAGTACTACACCTACGCCACCACTGGAGGCACCGGCCTCGCCGCGGGCGTGCCCGACACACGCATCCCGAACCTCAACAGCCTGCCCGACGGACCGTTCCAGCTCACCCCCGGAATCCCCTATGACGCATACGCCGCCAGCCCCGTCCATCGCTTCTACCAGATGTGGCAGCAGCTCGACTGCAACATCAACTACTCCGACGAGTGGAACCCCAGCGGCTGCAAGGCTGACCTCTTCCCGTGGGTCGGCATCACCGCTGGCTCCAACACCAACGGCGCGCCTCCACCGGTTCCCTTCACCGAGGAGACCCAGGGCGAGGGCGGCAACTCCATGGGCTTCTACAACGTCCAGCAGGGCGACGCCCCCTACTTCAAGTCGCTGGCCGATAGCTACGCCATGAGCGACAACTACCACCAGGCCGTGATGGGCGGCACGGGCGCCAACCACATCATGATGGGCACCGGGGACGCCATCTTCTTTACCGACGCCGACGGCAACCCCGCCGCACCGCCCGAGCACAAGCTCGTCGCCTCCGGCACCGTCAACGCCGGCGTCGTCAGCGAGATCGAAAACCCCAACGCCAAGCCAGGAACGAACAACTACTACGCGGAAGACGGCTACGGCGCGGGCTCTGCCGGCTCGCCCTCCTCAGGCGGCGGGAGTTATAGCAACTGCTCCGACTCCGACGCCCCGGGCGTCTCCTCCGTCCTCAGCTACCTCAGCACGCTTCCCTACGAAGTGGACCCCAAGTGTGCCCCCGGCCACTACTACCTCCTCAACAACTACAACCCCGGCTACTTCGCCAACGGCGCGAACGCCTACACCGACACCAACGCCAAGAACACCGTCTTCACCGTGCCGCCCTCCAGCGTCCGCAATATCGGCGATGCGCTGATGGAGAAGAACATCTCCTTCAAGTACTATGGCGACGACTGGAACCGCTCGGTGGCTGACCCTTATTATCAGAATCCCATCGACGTCTACTGCAACATCTGCAACTTCTTCCAGTACTCGAGCAACATCATGACCAACCCCGCCCTGGTAGCCGCGCACCTCCAGGACACCGCCAACCTCTACACGGACATCACCAACAACACCCTTCCGGCCGTCTCCTTCGTCAAGCCCAGCGGCCTCGTCGACGGTCACCCCGGCACCTCCAAGGTCGACCTCTTCGAAGGCTTCACGAAGAAGATCGTCGACATGGTCCAGGCCAACCCCGCAGTCTGGGCGAATACCGCCATCCTGGTCACCTTCGACGAAGGCGGCGGCTACTACGACTCCGGATACGTGCAACCCGTCGACTTCTTCGGCGACGGGACCCGCATCCCCATGCTGGTCATCTCGCCCTTCACCAAGCCCGGCCACATCTCCCACCAGTACAACGACCACGTCTCGATCCTCAAGTTCATCGAATACAACTGGAAGCTGAAGCCGCTCACCGACCGCAGCCGCGACAACCTCCCCAACCCCAAACAGAAGGGCGCCAACCCCTACGTCCCCACCAACTCGCCCGCCATCGGCGACCTCACCGATCTCTTCAACTTTGACAAGAAGTAGTCCACGCCTGCAATTTTCCCTTTGGACCATCACTCAGACAAAATACCGTCTCAGTGGTGGTCTATTCTTTTCCTCCGCGCGCCGAACCCATAAGCGACGCAATCCCCAGTCATCGACTCAACAAAAGTGTTGACTCTTCGTTTTGACCTGAATTCCCGGCGAAACTTGGCACACTGATCCCACAGTAAGCTTCGGCCAGACGGCACTACTGGCATTGGCGGGCCCTGTCGAGGTCGTTACGAAACTCACTTCAGGAGAGGGTAGAAGGACGCAATTGCTCTCGCTGACGCTCTCAGGATGCGAGATTGTGCGTTCCGTCGCTGCGCTCTAGCAGGATTGATGAAGCGCTTCCGTCAGTTTGGTTGCGCCGAGCACGTTCGTGATGCGCTTGAGCCACGATGAGGGTAGTTGCGCCTGCGGGAGGATGACTCACTCGGAAGAGCGCCATAAGAGCACCGGTACCCTGAGAGTGGGTTGCTCCTCCAAGGCCGGCCCGACTCTCTTTCCCGTGTGGTCCAGTCACCGCTTCCTATTCACCGGCACTCTAATTTCGCATAGCTAAAGGGCTCCCCTCCAGAGGTGCCGCTGTAACGGATTGTCACTGGCTGAGGTGTAACGTGAAGACAGGTAACAACTCCCCTTGAACTAACTGCTGTATTCAAAGGGTCGGATGTCGTCCAGCTTCCTCCCGTGGGGCTCAATGAGTCACTGGGGCAGGTGCCCGTGAAGCGGGCTGAAATGACGAAGGTTATCGAATTACCTGGAACGACCGTAGCAACGGCAGGTTCAAGAGTTGGCTGCGGGGTGCAAGGTCCAACACCATTGCTGATCGTTTTAGGAAATCCATCGTCACTAGATACGACAGGCCACGGCTCCTCGAACGTCGGCCATTTCTTGGGGCCCTCACATGCAATGATGCCGCAAGTGCTCTCTCGAGAATCGCTCGAATAGGCCTCTTGATCGCAGGCATCTTGTTGGTAAGAGCCTTTCCGATACGCGTACCGATTGAACGTGGCATGGCAGACTCCGGTCGTCCACCCATAGACCAGATCAGGGATGCCCTGTACTCTGGGGACGACACGAGGCCCAAAGCCAGCCCCCTCTGCGACCTTTCGCCATGACTTACCTTCGGGCAAATAGACATTAATCATCGAGCTATTCGCGGCTCCAGGAATTGCTGGCCAGTCGACGACCACCGCTGTTCCTAATGGCCCCAATTTGATCTTTGAAAACGTGCAATGCTGTAAAGACGAATTCAACTCTTTCGTTTTGATGCGTGGGTCGTTATATAAGGTCGCAGCTGCAACTCGCACATCCCGCAACAATATTGGACGAAGGCTCCGCATCTCCGCCTTCGACAACGCCACAGGTACTTCCTGCGACTGCGCCCAAACATGGGGGCAAAGGAGGAGACCGGCGAGGAGCACAACAGATTGAAATCCGGTGAGTCGCATGAGTGAATTCTAGGACACGACATCAGTTTCGTAACAGCCTCTGTCGGAGCCGGGAAGCCAACCAACCGGGCGGTCACCTATATGGCATTGGTCTCTTGTACGACGGAACGGAGCAGGGCCGCCAAAGCGAGCAACTGTCCTTCAGCCTCATCAGCATACGATCTAACTAATGAGGGGTTTTCGGCATCCAGTCGAATAAGGTAAGTGAGATTCGAAAGAGTCTCAGTAATGTTTATTCCCTCGTGCGAGACGCGGTGAGCGAGCATTCGGTGAACCCCTAACGAGTCGATCAGACAACGGTGACCGAGAGCCGTATTTCCACGGCTCGGAAAGAAGCTTCATCCCCGGACACAGTGATTGTGATGCTAGTCACCTTGAATTACAAGCGATTTCTGGACAGTTGAGCCATCCCCTCAGCCCGCCATTGGATTAGTTCAGACTTTCCCTGAATAGCCTCTTAGACATAGGGTGTTGTTCGCACCTATGGAGATGGAATTTCGCCTCTAAGTCTTCTCGCTTTTCAAGTTCTCCAGCCGGGGTAAAGGGATATGGACGTGCCCAGCCACAGGCACTACATCCCCATCCGTCAAATTGCACTTCCTTGCATCTGACCAACGATCTCTCGGCAACCATGCCCATCAGTTTACTCTGGGGACATTAGCGTTCGCTACCCTCCCAGAGCGAAGCGGAGATATGGGGGATGTGCTTACCCGACTCTTGCGTCGAGGGGCTGGGACGGGGCACAACCTACTACGATGACCTGTTTGCGGCCCAGGCCACGCTTACCGACGAGCAGATGCTAGTGGAGAATACCTCGCTCGCGATGGCGACCGAGGATCGGCACCCAGGTGAACCATGGAGATGTCGACCCACGAATTTGCCACAAGGCCCGCACTCATTCGACACGCACTGACCTCCATGCGCCTTGGATTGAAAAGACCATTGGCCTATCCTTTTGGATGATTTCCAGACCACCCTGATTGGGCAAAGTGCATCGGTGCGGTGAGCGATAGGTCGGGAAGTCGGCAGATTTGCAGCTTCTCCGCGCAAATTCCGAAGGCAATCAGGAAAAGCCGAATGAGCCTGGCTTCGTAGCCGGCCATTCACAGATTTTTCTCGTGTTATTGACCTACGCGCGACCGGAACATGAAATGTTATGGCCCGGAGGTAATTAATGAAAAAGCATTTGATTGTGGCTCCTGTTTTGCTTTTCGCAATGACAGTCACTTCCCCAACGCGATTGAACGCCCAGGATGATCACCATGATCGTGATTTTCGATCAGGCACTGATGATCACCACGATCGTGATTTCGAATTTCGATCGGGCACTTTGGTGCTCAGCCGCAGCGTCTATGAGGGGAAAGCCTCGACGATCACCATCGGCGAAATCCTGCCCCTCGGATGCCAGGGTGGTTCGACTGGATTAACGGTCCAGGTACCGACGACGACCGGCGGCACGACTGCTGTTGCCGTACCATGCGGCATTGCAACGGACAATGGCGAATACCCGAATACACTCGATACGCACAACGTCTGGAACAATTCCGGTTCCGACGGCAGTTTCGGCATTACTTCCCCAATCTTGCTGGACAACGTCACTACGGACGGCGAGTTGCTTGGAACTCTTCCGGTCCCGACCAATCAGATTGTTACCAGCTTCAGTTCAAAATCGGAACTGGCTCTGAACCGCTCCGTTGATGGGCGCTCCATCACCTTCATGGGGTACCGGGGCGGCGTAGGCTGTGGAGGCTCCACGGTCTCTCCCACGAGGCCAAACTTGCTGGACGTCTCGGCGTCGAATACGCCGGGCGTTTGCGATCCGACCAATCCGGTCATCACGACGTTTGAGAGCAATCCCGTGATCCCTGCGGCCTACTACCGCGGGGTTGCGGAAGTGGATGAAGATGGCCACTTCCGCTTCACCGACGGAAACGCCTACAGCGGGGATAACGGCCGTGCGGCGATCAAGGGCGGCAACGACCTGTACTACATGGTCGGCAACGACAACTCCGGCGACCTTTCCAAGAAGCAGATGTCGACGACCTATGACGGCATTGCTCTCTCGAATGCAACGGGCGCTGAACTGCTCTTCCCCGGTCTGACCCCTCCGGATCCGCCGAACATTGAAATGATCGGGCGGCTTCTGTTTGCCGGCGATAAGCCTGGCAAAGACACCAACTTTCGCGGGCTCACCATCTTCAATAACACTCTGTACGTCTCCAAGGGCAGCGGCGGCAACGGTATCAACACCGTGTATCAAGTGGGCAGCGCCGGGACGCTTCCAACGGGTTCGGCCACCGGCCTGGCAGCGGTGCCCATCGCAATCCTGCCGGGATTTCCCAACACGACTGCGAGCACAAACACCGCGTTTCCCTTCGGAATGTTTTTCGCGGATGCTAACACTCTCTACGTTTGCGATGAAGGCGACGGAACGCTCGTGACTCCCGCAGTCAACGGAAATGTGGCGGATGCCCAGAGCCTGGCCAGCGCCGGCCTGCAGAAATACCGTTTGATCAACGGTACATGGGTACTCCAATATGTCCTGCAGGATGGATTGGATATCGGCGTGCCTTACAGCATCCATGACTATCCGGCTTCGATCAATCCGGCTACGGGAGGTTGCCGCAACATCGCTGGAAAGCACAATGGGGATGGAACTGTCACCATCTTCGCCATCACATCCACAATCAGCGCTAATGGCGACACTGGAGCCGACCCCAACAAACTCGTGAAAGTTACCGATCGAGTGAGCGACTCAACTTTGCCGACATGGGACGATCATCTGGGCCATTTCACCACGATTCGACGTGCCAAAGCGGGTGAAGTGCTCAGGGGAGTCGCATTGGCTCCCGGGGACCACAATTGATGATAGGAAGAACTTAAAATCTGATCGGAGCCGTGACATCGTCACGGCTCCGATCGTTTGTGCGACAGGCTCGACCTCGAAGCTTGTCCATCGAGGCCTGTTCTGACCCGTCATGATCTTGTGCATGCGCTCATTCCGAGTCGAACGGGGACTGATAAGTCGAAGTGGGACCCGGACGAACTGAGCCGCCCCCCGAGCGGCGGCGGCGGTGAATGTGATCTTCGACTCGATCGCCGCGGCGCTTAAGAAGGGGGAGAAGGTGACTCTACCGATCGGCACCTTCGAGGTGCTGGATCAACCCAGACCACCCATGCCTCGCTGGCTCCTTAAGCGGGTCCGGGTGACATACGCGCAGAACAAGCACGTCAAGTTCACACCCCCCGGGGGGGGGGTGGAGTAAGGTTCTAGCGGGAAACAAATGGGTGTGCTGACTGGGGCTCCGATAGCGAGGATCCCTTGCGTGTTTTATATCTGAGATATGTTGTGCTACACTGTTCTCCCTTCGCAGTAAGGCCGCGGGGAGAGAGGACGGTGTGTTTATGGCGATCACGAAGCAGATCAAGTTGTACTGGGTAACGACCCAAGATCACGACGAAGATTGGTTTATCTTCGCTGAGAGTGCAAGAAGCGCGCGGGCGTATCACGAGCACTATGAAGGTTACGGTAAAGGCGATGCTCGCTCCCGTCTGATCGTCTCCAACGTCACCCTCAAGGAGTTCATGAATGGAACTCCACCGTGCCATGCTCAATTCCAGGACCTCTTCCAGATCGGCTTCCAGGATGCAGGCACGATCCCGAACCGGCGCGGGGTAAAGTTCAACGGGGAGATCTTCAGGGAGGGGATTCTCGAGGCCATCATCGAGCTAGGACGGCAACAGCAGGCGCTGGAGAACGGCTGCGGGCAGGTGGAAAGAGCGCCCGCTTCAACAGTGATGCCCAAGGTGGAAACAGGACCGCAGCTAGTGCATTAGAAGCAAGACTGGGAGGCTCTGCCAGGGGCTGTGATGGGCTGCTCGGTGGCGGGGGATCTGAACCCAGAGCGAGGGCGTCTCCCGTACGCCCCGGCGGGGGAAGAATAAACTCTGAAAAGATGGGTCACATCGACCCACCGAAGATCGCTTCAATGATCTTGTCTATGATGAAACTAGATTGAAGCGTCGTCAGAGCTTTTGTCAGCGCAGCTTCTCGAAACCGAGGACGAATGGCTCGATCCAACCAGCAAGTTTTGCTGTCTCCGAGAACGGTGATAACTGACCAGGAGCTGCAAAGGCGCAGTCAATGCAGTCTCTATAATCCAGTCGAGATCGACCTTCTGGAGGAGCCGGCAAGGCGAACGATCCGTTGGGCCCTGCGGGAGCGGCATATGGGGACGATCTGCTCGGTGGCAGACCTCCGACAACGCTGGGTGGCCGAATGGAAGAAGGGCTGGGGCAACGAGAAGATTAGCGCTGCTTATTGGAAGGGCGTGAATCGATCTGCAGCTTTCGGTCGACGCGTTTACGAGTTCCTGTTGAAATACGAAGTTCTACATCCATACGTACCGTACACCCTCCAATTCGAGCGCGGGGAGGTGAAGGGGGAGAATGCCCTTGTGGTGTGGCGCAAATACCGTAAGGGGAATATTCCGATGCTGGTAGACCCTCTTCTTCGACGCCCCAGGTACGTGAAGACGCCCAACTACACCGTACTTGCACAATGGCTGGCAGCGAGGCAGGAGGTCGACACCGTTGAACTTGGCATTGCTCATCTTCCGATGTTCTACGGTCAACCGTGGCTCACCAAGGATGTGAACGAGGGGCTGGCAAAACAATGGCTCAATCACCTTGTCGACGAAGCCGCGGACAAGAGGGACTTTCCCCGAACCGGGCCGCAATGCATGACTTGCACCCAGCCTTGCAGCGAGGTATTCACGGGACCGGTGGGAGCGGTGGACTAGTCAGCAGCGGCAGTCGCCGGCCGCGGAATAATGAGTGAGCTGAGGGGCGTCTCCGGACGCCCCGGCAGGCTGAAAAGGGCTTTGTACTACCTGAATCTCGCGGGCAGGAGAGCTTTGGCCTGATCGAGTACCTCGTAGCGTAACTGCTTGTCTTCGGGTGCCCAGGCAGCCAGCCAACGGGCCAGCCATAGCGCACAAACCTCCTCCCGTCTGTTTATATTGGGGGAGCTGGCCGGGTCCATTTCTGACGGACGGGTGTGATCGCGCAGTTGAGTCGCACTCATCGGCGATCCGGGCATCTCCGGAACGGGGAAGTCCTGGCGGCTTGTCAGGAGTTTCCGAGCTTTTTCCACGACGCTGGTCGCGCGCGTGTAGTCGGGGTCCCGTTCGACGAACCAGGCTTGCACCAACTGAAGCATCTCTTCGAGATGCTGTTGGCGCAGTTCCTTGGGGCTCAGGGGAATCGCGGGGCTCGGGTGTTTCGGCTTGAGTGTGAGTGGCCTGGGCACTACGATCCGCGGCGCGGGCTGGAGAGGCTTGTTATTCGAGATCGCAGGACTGCTGGCTTTCCAGACCACAGCTGGCTTCCTTCGAGTGGCGGTTGGCTTCTTGTTTGCAGTGATGCCCAGGACCTCCAAGTCGCGGCGGATTGTGGTCTCGGTTACGTTCAACTCCTGTGCGATCAAACGCTGAGATTTGCGGGCCTTGATGCCGATCGCTACCAACTTGCGACGTTCCGCCGGGGAAATCTTGGGGGGAGGGGAATTTCTCTCAGAAGTGAGTTTGGCAACTTGGCTTG
>PKWK01000115.1 GCA_003133205.1 Granulicella sp.
CGTCAAGTAAATACCCCTAAAAGACGAAATACAGGGGTCCTTCACTTCGTTCAGGCTGTTACCGCAAAACCGGGGTGGAGAAGGAGGTGAGGGGGCGAGAACCCACATCTCAGAATCGAGATGTGGGGCACCCGCTGTCAGGTGTATCGGCTATCACTGACCGGCTTCAAGCTGCTGAATAGTCTGCGGGCGGCAGCGTGTCTGACGTGGAGGGCGATCATGAAGTTGCGGGTGTTCATGGCGGTTGGTCTGTTGGTGGCGAGTTTTCCGGCGGGGTTACGGGCGCAGGAGGATGCGGCGGAGTGTAAGGATTCTCCGCTGCTGACGCGGCTTGCGGGATGCGTGATTGCGTACTGCAGCAAGTCGGACTTCGATGCGGCAGAGTTACAGACGTCGCTGAACAAGGACCCGCGAACGACTCATGTGGAAGGCAAGGTGGAGAAGGTTCACTACACCTGCACAGGGAAGTCGGCGTTGCAGGTTCGGCGGAATGCGGAGGGGGCGCTGAAGGCGGTGGGGTATTCGCTGGACTTCAGTGGCTACGATGTTCCCGAGCACTACGTGACTGCGCACAAGGGCGGGCAGTGGGTTGCGGTGGTGGCGTCGGAGATGACTGGCGACAGCGCCTACGATGTGACGACGGTGTTGACCGAGGCGATGAAGCAGGAGATGACTTCAGACGCGTCGGCGTGGGCGGCTGAGATCAGCCAGACGGGGCATGCCGCCGTGTATGGGATCGAGTTCGATACAGGGAAGGCGACGCTGAAGCCGGAATCGGAGAAGGTGCTGGGCGACGTGTTGAGCCTGTTGCAGGCACAGCCGGATTGGAAGATGAAGATTGAAGGGCATACGGATTCGACTGGCACGAAGGCGGGGAATCAGGTGTTGTCGCAGCAACGGGCTGCGGCAGTGGTGGCGTGGCTGGTGCAGAAGGGCGTTGCACAGGAGAGGCTGGCGGCTGCGGGGTTGGGAGACACGAAGCCGGTGGCGGACAATGCTACGGACGCGGGGCGGGCGAAGAACCGGCGGGTGGAGTTGGTGAAGCCGTAGTGGGCGGTACACTGGATGTGGGGCTAAGAGGTTCGGAACGCCGTGAGGGATGAACCTCCTCGGGGTCCTTCGACTGCGTCTCTCGCGTTGCGAGAGACTCCGCTCAGGATGACAATTCTAGAAGGGTCAATCAAGACCAAAAGCTAAGGCCAGCAGCAGGATCGACCGCGATGAGAAGTTTCCGCGGTCAGAAGGATTGGGCAGTGCAATGACGAAGGCGATTGAAGGTGTGGGTGGAGCGGCTCCGGATGAGAAGTTGGAGCGGCTGCAGAAGATTCTGGCGGCGGCGGGGATTGCGAGCCGGCGGAAGGCGGAGGAGATCATCCTCGCCGGGCGGGTGCAGGTGAACGGCACCACGATCACCGAGTTGGGCACGAAGCATGATGCCAGTCGCGACCACATCCGCGTGGATGGGAAGCTGCTGAAGGGGCCGGAGAAGCAGCGGTACTACATGTTGAACAAGCCGCGCGGGTATGTGACGACGTTGAACGATCCGGAGCGGCGGCCGACCGTGATGGACCTGATGGAGAAGCCCAAGGCGGGTCCGCATGGGGATCGGGTGCGGCTGTATCCGGTGGGGCGGCTGGATTATCTGTCGGAAGGTTTGTTGCTGATGACGAACGATGGCGAGTTGGCGAATATGCTGTCGAAGGCCGCGGCGGGCGTGGAGAAGACTTATCTGGTGAAGGTGAGCGGGGTTCCTCCGGAGAGTGGGCTGGATCAGATCAGACGAGGGATTGTGATCGATCGGGGACGGCTGGATGAGGTTCGCGCGGGACGGCGGGACCGGATTGTGACGGCTCCGGCACGGCTGGAACTGGTGCGGGGCGGGGATAATCCCTGGTATGAGTTGACGCTGACCGAGGGGCGGAATCGGCAACTACGGAAGATGTTTGAGGAGATTGGGCACCATGTGGAAAAGATTCGGCGAATCGGGTATGGGGCGCTGCGGCTGGATGTGCCGCCGGGTGAGTTCCGTGAGCTGACTCCTGGCGAGGTGATGGCTCTGGAGCGGGCGGCGAAGGGTAAGAAGGTGGTTCCAAAGAAGAAGGTGCCGGAGTTTGCGCAGTTGAAGGCTCCCGTGAAGAAGAAGCCGAGCTTCGGGCGGCGGACGTTCACCTCGCAGGCGGGCATTAGGCGAAAGCGGAGCGGGCCGAGCTAAGGTTCAGCTGCGACTGGAGAGGTTCTGGGACTGATGGGCCGTGAAATAAGAAGAAGCTGGTGTATGTGGGATATCGCACAATTCTTTGATTTGGAACACTTTAGAATAACGAGTTCAGCTCAGAGAGCTGCCTCATGGTCGAATGCTGCGTTAATCCCGCGTGCCGCACAGAGTTCAAACTTCTAAGTAATGGGGATCTCTACGCGTTCGAACGGCAGTCCACGAACACGGAGTTCTTTTGGATATGTTCCTCGTGCGCGTCCCAATTCGACCTGTGCCTTGATGCGTCCGGGCTCGTATCGCTGCGGCCCCGAGCCTTTAGAGGAACAGCACGCCCACCCCATCCTGACGGCGATCTTCGCCTCGTGTCTTTCGCCGTGCGACGTATGTCGTGGCTCCAGACGATCCCTGCGGGCGAACGTGTGGCCGTGGCAATTCCGGATGAGTGGGTGCCCTCGCACACTTGGCGCGGTTTTGATCCCGTTCTTCCAAGGAGATGACAGCGGGTATGTCGGGTGGATGGCGGAGCGCGCCTGGGTGGGGGTGACGTTCTGGTATATGACCCAAAATGGGGTTTGACGAAGGTGGATCCATAGGCCTAGAAATACTCCCGGTTTTAATACTGCGGTGGACGACGAAAAGGGGTCTCATGCATCCAAATAGAGTCAGCGGATTGGAACTCCGAGTCGGGCACGAAGCCGGGGCGGAAAAACGCCGATAGAAGAACTGGAAATGAAGTTGCAGAAGATCAATAAGACCCATCGGGGCAGCAGCAAAGGAGCAGTGCAAAGTGGCAATTGAGAAGGCAACATTTGGAGCTGGATGTTTCTGGGGCGTAGAAGCCCGTTTTGCAGAGATTCCTGGGGTGATCGACACGGCGGTGGGATACGAGGGCGGAGACCTGGAACACCCTACCTATAAAGAAGTGTGTACCGACCGCACGGGCCATGCGGAGGTGGTGGACGTGACGTTCGATCCGTCTCGCGTGTCGTTCGATGCGCTGCTGGACGCGTTCTTCGCGCTGCACGACCCGACGCAGGTGAACCGTCAGGGGCCAGACTGGGGCTCGCAGTACCGCAGCGTGGTGTTTGCGCACTCGGACGAGCAGATGCAGCAGGCGCAGGAGAAGGTCGCTGAACTGAATGCTTCGGGAGCGTATCGCAAGCCGATCGCGACCAAGGTGGAGCGGGCGACGACGTTCTGGAAGGCAGAAGAGTATCACCAGCGCTATTTGGAGAAGCGCGGCATGGTGCACTGCCACATCTAGGTTCGCGGTACCAGGTACCAGGTTCGAGGGAGAAGCAGGCGGCGGCTGGAGTGTATCCGGTCGCCGTTTCTGCGTTTGGAGGTGGACGGCGGTGAAACTGGCGGGGGAGCGGCGATCAGACTTTGAGGAAGTTGGTCAGCGTCGCGCCTTTACATGCTGCGGAAAAAGTTGGGTTTCGCGCGGAAAGTGGCGAGAAGCGAGTCCCGGGGGCTAAAGCCCCGGCCTATCTTAGAAAAGAGTTTTTCCGCAGCCTGTTTACTCTTGCGCGATGCTCGGGTCCTGAGTGGGGATGGCGGCTGTGGCGACTCGCAGGGGTAGCGTCGCGCAGGCCGTTTGCGGCTGATTGCCAATGATCCGGGAGGCGATTCGAATCGAGATGTACGCGATGATGAATCCGGCGACGACGTCTACGAAGTAGTGCCATCCGGTGGTGATGGTGGAGAGGATGACCAGGCCGGCGAAGACGCAGACAGGAATTCTGATAAGGCGGAAGGTCCACAACGCTCGCGCGCAGAAAATGGCCCAGATGACATGGAACGACGGGAAGCAGATGATGCCGGCCTGCTGCGCCACGATGGGCCCAGGCTCGCGCAGAAGTAGGAGTTGCGTCTGACAGAATTCCTGGCCGGGGCCGGGTGGAAGGTTATATCCGTACCAGGGCCCGACAGCCGGCAGGAGGGCGAAGGCGGTCAGGCCGATGATCATCGCGATAATATTGGCGGCGAGAAACTCGCGGGCAGCGATCCACCTTCCGAAGAGGGCCGGGGCGAGCACGGCCAGGGGAATGAGGTAGTAGATGAGCATCGGATAGGTGTCGTTGATGAGATGTCCCAGGCGATGCTGGTCGGCCCACGCTGCAATTGCGGGCACGTTGATTCCAAGCATGCTGTCGAGACGGATGAGGTTGAGGTCCTGGAGCGGCATTTCTGAGCGACCACAGAGATTCACGATAGCGGGCAGGGTGAAGCTGAAGGCAAGCAGCCAAAAGGGTGCGAGCGCAGCTTCTCTGCGGTCGGGCCGGTGCTTGACATGCCAATAGACGGGCAAAGACAGGAATATCGCGAGACAGATGCAGCGTAGGAGCACCCCGGTGCCAGCGTAGGGGAGGTCGATGTCGGCCTGCCAGCAGCCGACAATCGCAAACAGCAGGAACGCGGCGTAGACGGACGCGGCCAGCGTGTTGAACCTGCGGTTATTGAGAGGGACCGGTCGATCCATTTCCGGCCAGTCTAGCATGGTGGTTCGGGTTGCTCTCGCAATCTGCCTAGAGGGCAGTAGCGAGGGTGACGGCGAAGAGGTCTTTCGGATCGGTGAAGGTGCGGGTGGGAGCGAAGGCGGAGGCGGCGAGCAGGGCGGCGATTGCGGCCGGCGTGAATTTATAACTGTTTTCGGTATGTATTGTTTCGCCGGCGGCGAAGTGCAGGGTGAGGGCGGGGCCGGAGGAGTTGGCCGGGATGGTTGCGCTCTGCTGCGCGAGGGATTCGAGGTGCATCTCGATGCGCGAGTGGGCGGGGTTCCAGAGGGCGCGGTGGATGAAGCGTTCGGGGCGGAAGTTGGCGCCGAGTTCGCGATTGAGGCGGGCGAGGATATTGCGGTTGAAGGCGGCAGTGACTCCCTGGGAATCGTTGTAGGCGGCGAGCAGGGTTGCGACGGATTTTCCGCGGCCATTTGCCGCAAGAGCGGGGGCGAGGTCGGCGCCCAGGAGCAGGGCGTCGCCGGGCTGCAGTTCGGAGCGCAGGCGGGTGAGGATGTCGCGGGCCCCGGTGGGCGAGAAGTTGCCGATGCTGGAGCCGATGTAGAGGGCGAGGATGCGAGTGCGGGGCTGGCGCTCGAGGCGGACTGAGTCGGTGATGTAGTTGGCGATGAGCGGGCGGACGGTGACGCCTGAGATGGTGCGTTCGAGTTGCTCGCGGGCCTCGTCGAGGGCGGTGGGGCTGATGTCGATGGGTTGGTAGAGGACGTGCGGCTGGAAGCGGGTCAGGGCGCGGAGGAGGATTCCGGTCTTGGAAGCGGTACCGGCGCCTAGCTCGGCGATGGTGAGGTGTGCGTCGAGGCTGGCGAAGATTTCGTCGGCGTGGGTGGTGAAGAGGTCGCGCTCGGTGCGGGTGAGGTAGTACTCGGGGAGGGTGGTGATCTGCTCGAAGAGGCGGGAGCCGGGTTCGTCGTAGAAGAGCCAGGGGGCGAGGGACTTGGGGGTGGAGGAGAGTTCGCGGCGTGCCTCGGCGGCGACGGCGTAGGTGGTAGCGGAGAGTTGAGGTGCTTCTAAAGTCGCGACAGTGGGGGGCACAGTTCTCACGGGTTGGGGCGAGGATGTTTCGAAGTTGGATGCGCGGGGAGCGGTGTGCGACGGATTAATTTTGTTGCGCGTTTCGAGTGCCCGGAGAGGGTGTTGAAAAGGGAAGCGGATCACAGAGAACACGGAGATGAGCCGAAAGAAGGGTTGGTGGCGGCATGGGGAAAATACAGGGGTTCTTCGCTGCGCTCAGAATGACGAGCGCGGGGGTTAAGAGGGGTCGCGGGCTAGGCGGAGGCCGGAGAACTGCCAGCGGGTGGCGGGGGTGAAGAAGTTTCGGTAGGTGGCTCGAATGTGGGTGGCCGGGGTGACGCAGGAGCCGCCGCGGAGGACCATCTGCGAGGACATGAACTTGCCGTTGTANNGAGGAGGTCCACTCCCAGACGTCGCCGAAGATTTGTTGCAGGCCGGGGAGGGCGGAGGCGCGGGTGGGGTGGAGGATGCCGGTTTCGAGGAGATTGGCGGGGGTGGCGGCGATGGCGGAGGGTGTGAGCACGTTGGAACCCACCCTTTCCGATGAAGCCGGAAAGGATGGGCCACCCGGGTTTGTGGCGGGTGCGGGGTAGGTGAGGAGGTTGGGGTGCTCGGGGGCACCGCGGAGGAGAGTGCCGAGTTGGGAGGCGGCGTATTCCCACTCGAACTCGGTGGGGAGGCGGGTGCCCGGGGTGTGGCGGGCGGCCCAGCGGGCGTAGGCGTCGGCCTCGAAGAAGCTGAGGTGGCAGACGGGGGTCTCGGAGAGGTCGTCGAGGGACTGCCAGCCGTGGAGGGTGTAGATGCGCCAGCCGGAGCGGGTTTCGGGGTCGGACTGCCAGTAGAGCGGGGCTTGCCAGGCTTGCTCGTGGATGGTGGTCCAGCCCTCGGAGAGCCAGAGTTCGGGGCGGCGGTAGGCGTCGTCGTCCATGAAGGCGAGGTACTCGGCGCAGGTGACGGGGCGGTTGGCGAGGGAGAACGGCGCGATGTAGACGGGGTGGCGCGGGGTCTCGTTGTCGAAGCAGAAGGATTCTGCGGAGTCGGGTTCGGGCGCGAAGCCGATCTGGGTAAGGCCGGGCGCGAAGCCGATCTGGGTAAGGCCGGGCGAGAAGTCGATCCAGTCGAGCGGTGGGGCGATGCTGTCGGCAATCGAGAGACCGGGGGCGGGCTTGGCGGATGGCTCGCGGTAGGCGGGGTGGAGCGGGTTGGTGAACAGGGCGTGCTTGATGTCGGTGGCGATGAGTTCCTGGTGCTGCTGCTCGTGCTCGAGTCCGAGGGCGATGCGGCGGGCGGCTTCGGCGTTGGCGGGGAACTCGGGGGTTGCTTCGAGGAGGCGCGCGATGGCGGCGTCGACGTGGGCGCGATAGGCGAGGATGTCGGCGAGGGGCGGGCGGGAGAAGCTGGCGCGGAGCGACTTGGCGGGCATGTCGCCGAGCGAGTTGTAGTAGGAGTTGAAGAGCCAGTGGAAGTCGGGGTGGAAGTCCTGGTAGTCGGCGAGGAATTCGCGGAGGACGAAGGTTTCGAAGAACCAGGAGGTGTGGGCGAGGTGCCACTTCGCGGGGCTCGCCTCCGGACAGGACTGGACCATGAGGTCTTCGGGGGAGAGTGGGGCGGTGAGTGCGAGCGAGGCGGCGCGGACGCTGCGGTAGCGGGCCAGGAGATCCGAAGAAGCTGGAGGCGTTGAGGAGCCGGGGATGGTCTGGCGTAAGGTTTGGAACTGCATGTTCCGGAGCCTCCTGCGGCTTAGGGTCAGCGTTTTCGATGCTAGCCGCTGGCCCGCGGTTGCAGATGCATCAGTATAGGGCGGCAAGTGGGAGAACGGGCAACGAGGAACGCAAAAGCAGATTCCCTTCGGGAATGACAAACAAGGGGACAAATTGCGTCGTCAGGGGAGTTTGAGGGTGTTGTTGGTGCGGTTGTCGTCGGGGAGGACGCGGTCGGGGTCGATGGTGACGGTGGCGGCGGGCTTATTGCCGTGGAAGATGTAGGTGACGGTTGTTTTGGAGAGCCAGGCTTCGGTGGGAATGCGGATGCGGTCCTTGGCGCTGTCAGCGTAGGTGACTTCGAGGGTTGCAGGGAGGACTAGCGGGCGGCGGTTGGAGACGGTGACAGTCAGGCCGAGTGTGGGGTCGTTGTTGATGTAGGTTGCGGAGTCGACGGCGAGGTCGAGGGTCCAGTTGTTCATGAACCAGCCGCGCCAGAAGTAGCTGAGGTCTTCGCCGCCTTCGCTCTCCATGGTGCGGAAGAAGTCGGAGGGGCTGGGGTGCTTGTATGCCCAGTCGCGGATGTACTTGCGGAAGGCGCGGTCGAAGCGCTGGGGGCCGAGGATCTGCTCGCGGAGGAGGGTGAGGCCGTAGGCGGTTTTGAAGTACTGGACGGGGTGGCCGAGGGCTGCGGGGAAGGCATCGGCGAGGGTGAGGATGTTGGGGGCGGTGGGGTCGTCGAGGACTTTGAGTATGGTGTCGGGCGGGTTGCCGCCGGCGGAGTATTCGCCGTCGCGCTTGGGGCCGTAGACGCCGTGGTCGAAGTCGTCGGACTCGAAGGTGTCGATGAAGGTGTTGAAGCCCTCGTCCATGAAGGCCCAGCGGCGCTCGTTGGAGCCGACAATCATGGGGAACCAGGTGTGGCCGATCTCGTGGGCGGTGATCCAGAAGAGTTGCTTGCTCTGATCGTGAATGCCGTCGAAGGCCATGCCGGGGTATTCCATGCCGGTGGAGAAGCTGGCGACGTTGATGGCGGCGGGGTAGGGGTAGGGGAACCAGCGGCGGGAGAAATCTTCGGCGGCGTCTTTGAGGTATTCGGTGGAGCGGGACCAGCCGTCGGGGCCGACGCTCTCGACCGGGTAGACGGACATGGCGAGGGGGATTTTGCCTGAGGCGAGGGAGTTGGCGGGGTGGTCGTTCGGATCGTTGGGGAGGTTGATGCGGGCGGCGTCCCAGACGAAGGTGGGCGAGGCGGAGAAGACTACGTCGCGGGTGTGGTCCATGTGGAAGTGCCAGGTTAGGGTACCGGTTTGTTTGGGACGGCTGGCGGGGTCGGTGGTTTCTTTGGGGGTGCGGATGTAGACGGTCTTGTCGGAGTGGCGGGCTTGTTCGAGGCGCGCGATTTGTTTGGCGGTGAGGACTTCGGTGGGGTTCGTGAGTTCGCCGGTGCCTGCGACCAGGAAGTTGGGGGGAACCGTGACGGAATAGTCGAAGTTGCCGTATTCGAGGTAGAACTCGCTGCCGATGTAGGGGAGGGTGTCCCAGCCGCGGAGGTCGTCGTAAACGCACATGCGCGGGTACCACTGGGCGATGTCGTAGATTTCGCCGTGCTCGGCTGCTCCCCAGGAGGTGCGGCCTCCCCACTCGCCGGGGATGGCGTAGTGGTAGCGCATGTGGATGCGGAGGGCGGTGTGGGGCTTGAGGGAAGTGGCGAGGCGGAGCTGCATGCGGGTGTCGTCGACGAGATAGTCGGCCTTGGTGGCGGGGGTGGGGCCGGTGGCGCCGGGCTGGGTCTGGACGGATTCGAAGACGATGCCTTCGGTGTGGTTTTCGGCGCGTGGAGGCAGGGTAGGCTGGCCGGGACGCGGCGGGCGGCGTGGGCCAGTGTCGCCGAGGTTGTGCTCGCGGGAATCGCGGCGGTAGGAGTTCTGCTCGAGGAGGATCCAGAGACTGGGGAGGGTGTCGGGCGAGTTGTTGGTGTAGGTGATGATCTCGTCGTTGGTGAGGAGCTTGGCGACGGGGTCGAGGTTGGCGTGCATCGCATAGTCGGCTTCGTTCTGCCAGTAGGCGGGGCCAGGTGCGCCGGAGCCGGAGCGGTAGCTGTTGACCGGCTGGGGGAGTGTGAGCGGGGCGAAGGTGATGCGAGGGTCGTAGGTCGGGGGAGCGGTGGTCTGGGTGGCAGCCGGGGCGGCGAGCAGCGCGAGGAGGAGCAGGAACGGCGCGCGTGAGGGAGACACGTGTGGGTCCTTGATCACTTCTCTTCTCCGGGGCTTCGTTGGAGGCGTGTGGCTATGGGTATGAGTCTATGCGATGCGTGGCGATTGCGGAAAAGTGGATTGAGGGTGTGGGGCTTTACGACTCGAGGGCGTCGTTGACGTCGCGGACGAGGTTGCGGAGATAGCTGCGGCGGTTGAGCAGGGCAACCATGGCGTCGCGGGCGGCGGCTTTGGCGGCAGTGTTGCTGGCGTTGAGGGCGGCGTCCCATCGGGACCAGAGAGTTTCGAGTTCGGTCTGCGTGGTGGCCATCTTGGCGTCGAAGGTGGACTTGGCGGCGAGGAGATCTTTGCGAAGCTGGGGGTCGTCTTCGCCCATCTTCTTGGCCATGCGCATCTCTTCGAGCTGCATGTTGAGTTCGAAGGCCTCTTCGAGGAGGTCCTCAGGGACGATCTGCTTCTTGGCTAGGCCGGTGGTGCGGGCCGCTTCGGTGGCGGACTTGGACTGCTCTTCGAGCTCGACGCCTTCGAGCTTGAGGAGGTATTCGGTGCGGGCGATGGGGTCTTTGAGGGTACGGTAGGCGTCGTTGAGGCGAGAGGATTCGGCGAGGGCGGCGGCTTGCTCGGCGGGGGGCTTGGCAGCGAAGCGGTCGGGGTGGAGCTTGCGGCTCAGGGCGTAGAAGGATTTCTCGAGGGCTGGGGTGTCGATCACCAGGTGCGCGGGGAGGGAGAAGATTTCGAAGTAGGTGCGGGGGGAAGCGTCTGCCATGGACTAGGCGGCGACCTCTACTTCAACACGGGCTGCGATGGTCGTGGGTTCCGGTATCGGTAGGCCCTGTTCGAGGAGCTCTTCAACATAGATTTTTATGCCGTCACGAATAAGAATCGCTACTTCTTCTTGCGTCTCTGCGGCGACACCGAGACCAGGAAGGTCGGGAGCATAGGCGCCCCAACCGCCGTCCTTGCCACGCTCGTAGATGACCAAATAATCTCGCATCTATTTGTCCAGACCTGCTTGCCTAAGAATACTCTTTACGGTGCCTTCGGGAAGGTCTTTTGCGCCGTGATAAGCGACGACTACGATGCCCGGCTTAGTGGGGTGCTGGTAGATGTGGTGGCTTCCGCTTGAGCGCTTCCAGTACCAACCATCCTTCTCGATCAGCTTGGTGATGTCTCGGTACTTCATTGCTCTCCCTTGGATTCGCGGGAGAGATTACCATTTTCGATTTCGTACACAAGCGGAATCTTACTATGTGGAGAAGCTGGAGCCGCAGCCGCAGGATTTGGTGGAGTGGGGGTTGATGAAGTTGAAGCCCTGGCGCATGAGGGTTTCTTCGTAGTCGAGGATCATGCCGTGGAGGTAGATGAAGCTCTTGGGGTCGACGAAGATGCGGATGGGCGGCGCGTCGGTGAGCGCGGGGTCGAGGTGCGTCTGGGGGAAGGCGTAGACGCGATCGCGCTCGCGGGGCTGGGTGTCGAACTTGATGGAGTAGCTGAGGCCGGAGCAGCCGCCTCCGGTGATGCCGACGCGGAGGCCGCCGGCGTTGGGGGTGATGCCCTCCTTGGCCATGGCGACGCGGATGCGGTTGAGGGCGCGTACCGTGAGCCGGATGCTCTTGGTGCCGTCAGATTCGCCGTCGGCGGTGAGGATGGGCGAGGGTGGGGCTGCGGCGACCGTGGGGGCGGCTACGGCGCCTTTTGGGGTTTCGGTTTGGAGTGTGACCATGGACATATTTGGATCCGAATCGTGATGCGGGTTGCGGGGCAGGACTGAAAGCATCTCCCGGGGGCTAAAGCCCACCTGGTTCTTGCCCGCGGAGTGCCGGGACTAAAGTCCCGGCCTATCTCAGAAGCAACGGCAAATGCGGGGGTTCTTCCCCTTCTCTCCGCTCAGGGTCAGAATGACAATACTGAGAAGGATTGCGCGGTCTGAATGGAGCGGCCCCCCCGCGGTTCTTAGTGTGCTGCGGCTACGGCGGCGTGGACCTCTTCGGTTACGTTGTTCTTCTTCTTCCAGTCGCCGATGGCGGCGCGGATGGCGTCTTCGGCGAGGACCGAACAGTGGATCTTGACCGGCGGCAGGGCGAGTTCCTTGACGATGTCGGTGTTCGAGATGGTGAGGGCCTCGGCGACGGTCTTGCCCTTGACCCACTCGGTGGCGAGGGAGCTGGAGGCGATGGCCGAGCCGCAGCCGAAGGTCTTGAACTTGGCGTCCTCGATGACCTGGGTTTTGGGGTTGACGCGGATCTGGAGGCGCATGACGTCGCCGCACTCCGGCGCGCCGACGAGGCCGGTGCCAACCTCGGACGCGCTCTTGTCCAGGGTGCCAACGTTGCGGGGATTCTCGTAGTGGTCTACTACCTTGTCGCTATATGCCATTTTTTTCTCCTCGTTCGTCGCTATTGGTTAGATGTTTTTCCCGTGCTTCGGGTGCATTCGTGCGAGCACCCCCGGGGCTAAAGCCCTTCAAGTTTCCTACGCCGTATTCGTGGGGCTGAAGCCCCACGCTAATCCCGTAAAACCTAAATTCCACAAAACCTAAATTCCACAAAACCTAGATTCCACAAAACCTAGATTCCATAAAACCTAATCCCATAGAACGTTAGTGCGTGGCCCATTCGATCTTGGTTAGGTCGATGCCTTCTTTGACCATCTCGTAGAGCGGAGACAGTTCGCGGAGTTTGAGGACTACATCGATGATTTTGTTGGCGACGTAGTCGACTTCGGCTTTGGTGTTGAAGCGGCCGAGGCCGAAGCGGATCGATGAGTGGGCTATCTCGTCGCCGAGGCCCAGGGCCTTGAGGACGTAGCTGGGTTCGAGCGTGGCCGAGGTGCAGGCCGAGCCGGACGAGACAGCGATGTCGTTGATGCCCATGAGCAGCGATTCGCCCTCGACGTAGACGAAGCTCATGTTCAGGTTGCCGGGCAGGTGGTGTTCCATGTTGCCGTTGACCTGGACGTAGTCGAGCGAGTTTTCGAGCTTGGCGCGGAGGTAGTCGCGTAGTTCAGTTTCGCGCTTGGCTTCGGCTTCCATCTCGTTCATGCAGATCTCGCAGGCTGCGCCGAGGCCGACGATGCCGGGGACGTTGAGCGTGCCGGAACGCATACCGCGCTCGTGGCCTCCGCCGTTGATCTGCTCGGTGATCTGGACACGCGGGTTGCGGCGGCGAACGTAGAGGGCTCCGACTCCCTTGGGGCCGTAGAGTTTGTGTGCTGAGATGCTGAGGACGTCGATGTTATCGGCCTGGACGTCGACCGGGATCTTGCCGACGGCCTGGACCGCGTCAGTGTGGAAGAGGACGCCCTTCTCGTGGCAGATCTTGCCGATCTCGCGGATGGGCTGGATGACGCCGATTTCGTTATTGGCGTACATGATGGAGACGAGGATAGTCTTGTCGGGGCCTTCGGTGACGATGGCGCGCTTGAGGTCTTCGACGTCGATGAGGCCGTCGGCCTGGACGGGGAGATAGGTGACGCGGTAGCCCATCTTCTCGAGCTTCTTGCAGGTGTCGAGGACGGCCTTGTGCTCGGTGACCTGGGTGATGATGTGGTTGCCGCGCTCGCGGTACATCTCGGCGATGCCCTTGAGCGCGAGGTTGTCGGACTCGGTGGCGCCGGAGGTGAAGATGATCTCCTTGGCGGTTGCGCCGATGAGTTTGGCGATCTGGCCGCGGGCGATCTCGACAGCGGCTTCCGCCTCCCAGCCGAACTGGTGGTTGCGGCTGGCGGCGTTGCCGAACTTGCCGGTGAAGTAGGGCATCATGGCTTCGAGCACGCGGGGATCCATCGGCGTGGTGGCGTGGTTGTCCATGTAGAGGGGAAGGTGCACGCCCTCGGGCAACGGGGTTGCGGAGTTGGTGATGACGACTCCGGTGCTGTTGGTGCCGCTGACCGCGCCGTTCTGGCTGCCGTTTTCAATGCTCATTTGTGTTGCTCCTCTGTAGTTCGAATCTCTGAATTGCCCCAGGGGCTAAAGCCCCAAAATCTTTGCGGCGCTCATGGACGGGCTAAAGCCCGTCCCCTATCAAAACCCTGCCGTCCTAGGCCAGGATGGTCAACAATCCACCGCCTACCGCGGCGCCTTCGTCGTCATGCGCGCTGTCTGCCATCTCCACCAGGTCGCTGATGTGGATCCCGCTGAGCAGATCCTTGATGCTGTCGTTCACCTTGCGCAGTGGTTCTTTGATGGTGCAATGGCCGGCGAGGTCGCATGTTCCGTGGATCGTGATGCAACTGGTGATGAAGAGTGGCCCGTCGATAGCGCGAATTACCTCGAAGGCTGAAATCTCGTTTGCGGGCCGCGCCAGGGCGTATCCTCCGTTGGTTCCGGCATGGGAGACGAGCAGGCCCGCTCTCGCCAGCGTCTGCAGAATCTTGGCCAGCAGCGGTGGAGGGATGTGATAGGCCTGGGCGATATCCTTGGCACTCTGGGCGGTGTGCGCGTCCGGACCCGAGGAGGAGCCTGGCTGCTCGGCGAGGTACTTGAGCGCCATCAGACCGTAATCCGCTTTTTTGGTCAGACGAAGCATTTTGGTCTCTCTCTCTGGCGGACTCGGTTGCCTGCCGGCATGGGCGGCATTGTGACCGGCGAACCTAATCCGACCTTATTGGTCCTAGATAGTGTACGGCGGGAGCGGGGCAGGTTGCAAGCCCCCCTGCCGTACTATGTTGTGGATGCTGCTAACACCTGCTGTCGAAGCCGATTACGCTGAAATCATTGAGCTCGCAAACTGGGCATACCGCGGCACTGGCCCCTCGGCGAGCTGGAATATGGAGGCGGGCGTCCTCGAGGGGCAGCGTTTGAATGAATCCCTCATCCGGGAGGACCTGGCAGCCAGGCCGCAGGGTCATTTGTTGACGTATCGGGAACAACCCGGCGGCGTGCTGCTGGGGACAGCCTGGCTCGATCCGAGAGCAGACGGTGTCTGGTATCTGGGCCTGTTTATGATTCGGCCTGACCAGCAGAACAGACAGCTAGGGCGGACTCTGCTGGCTGCTGCGGAGAGGTTCGCATGGGACCGAGGGGCACGCCGAATTCGGATGACTGTGTTGCATGTTCGGAGCACGCTGATTGCCTGGTACGAGCGCCGTGGGTATGTCGCAACCGGCGAAACGGAGCCGTTTCCCTATGGCGACGACCGTTTTGGCCGGCCTCTTCGTGACGACCTGCACTTTCTCGTTCTTGAAAAAGATATCGATTTGCCAACATTTCGCGATTGACAACGGGATTGGGCAAAGGCAAACTTTTTACCAAGCCCAAGCTCCTCCCCTTATGCCAGCATCGTGCAAACATCCGCAGGTTCGCGTCGTCGCCCGCGAGGAGGACGTCGAGTTTGTGGAGTGTCAGTTTTGCGGCGAGGTATTCGACTCGGCTGAGTTCGTTGACATTCTCAACGAAGAAGACCCGGTTGGGGACGGGCATGAGTCTCAGGGCGATGAGGCCCAAGAGGCTTAACACCGATCTGCACCGATTGAACCGATCCAGAGACAAGTGATTTCAAGAGCTGTGCGGCGGCGTTATTGAGGCTGCGGCTCGGGCGAGCTTATGCGGCGAAAGACGATCCATGCGTATTGCGCTGCGGAGACGGGCGCGAGGACGGCGATTGCGCGCAGCAGCCCGCCGCGCAGAAGTCCCGCGTCAACGGACGGCCACACCTGCTCGACCAGCACGACAGTCAAGCCGATGATTTGCACCAGGGTGTTCAACTTGCCCAGCAGGCTGGGGCGGAAGTCGCGCAAGGTGCCGGTGGCAAAGAGCAGGGTGGAGATGAGCAGGATTCCAAAGTCGCGGCTGAAGACTAGCACGGTGACATAGCGCGGCACCAGGTTCATGTGGGTGAGGACGAGAAACAGCGTGCTGAGCAGGAGCTTGTCGGCGATGGGGTCGAGATACTGGCCGAGGCGAGTGCGCTGGGAGAGCCATCGAGCGAGCAGGCCGTCGAAGCCGTCGCTGAAGCCTGCCAGGATGAAGAGCGCAAACGCCAGGTGATAGCGCCCGTCCAGAATCGCGATCACCAGAAAAGGGATGATGAACAGGCGCAGAAGCGTGAGCAGATTGGGGGCGGCGCGGAACTGATTAAGGAAATCCATCTTTCGGGGCAAGCCCATCGTAGAGCATTTTCTGAGCGGGTGCCGAGCGGGTTTCGAGTTTGCCCTGAGGGAAGGATTCCATTTAGACTGATGGAACGCACTAGAGGCGCGTAGCTCAGTTGGTTAGAGCGCTACCTTGACACGGTAGAGGTCAGGAGTTCGAGTCTCCTCGTGCCTACCATATTTTCAATAACTTAGACTCAAGATTTGGGGCCAATAAGAAAAACGTGGGGCCATAAAGGGCCAAACGCCCTTTATGCTGCTTTTCTCTTCTTCCCGGTACTCTTCACAACAAAGAGAGCCGCTACATTGCTCTGTGCTTCACGCTTGTCTGAGGTGACAGCTTGCGCGTAGGTGCCAAGTGTCATAACAGGTGAAGAGTGCCGCATTAGCTCTTGCGTAGTCTTCACGCTTGCGCCTGAAGACTGTAGCAGCGTTGCAAGCGTTCTGCGGAACGTGTGCCAGCCAATCACTTTCGTGATCTCTGCACGTTCTGCGGCGGGCTTGATATGCCTCTTGAGTAGCATGTCAGGCCAATACGGTTTCTTGCCCAAAGACTGAGGACTGGCGAAAACCCAATCGCCGTCTTTGTTGTATTCGGTCGCCGCCTTCCAGCTTCGAAGCGTCTTGCTCACCTCCGCCATCATTGGGAGAGGCCGCCGCGAACCGGCTGTCTTGGTTGCGCCTTCGATCTGATCGACTATCGAACGCACAATCCGAAGTTCGCCGCGCTTGAAATCCACGTCTTCCCACTTCAGGCCGAATAGCTCTCCGCGCCGCAATCCGGTTGTGGAGGCAACCAGGACAAGCGTGCGACACGGCTCTTGAAGCTCTGCCGCCAGCGCAGTTACCTCTTGAGGAGTGAGCACATCCGGCTCCCGCAGACGCTTTCCGCTCTGTCGCACCAAACGAATGGGATTGGATGCCGCCCATTCGTAACGCATTGCGTGCTGATACAGCGCACTCATTACGTTTCTGGTTTTGGCTTTGGTGGTCGGGGCGAATTGCAGACCTTTGAGCCACGCTTCAACCGCTACCGCTTTCACATCCCCTAACCGGAAAGCTCCCCATCTTGGAGTGATGAGGGCGTTTAGGTGATGCTCGTAGACGGCGCGAGTGCAGCGTGTCTTTGACCCGTTCTCAGCGAGTTCAACTGTCTTGTAATGCGCAATCAACTCTGAGACGGTCAAGGTTTGTGATGCCGAAGCGGAGGATTCGCAGTTGATATTCAACCGGAGTCCATCCACCTCTCGCGCTGCGGCTGTCCTCGTGGGGAACCGGAGTTTTGTTCCCACGATCTGTTTGCGCTTGACGCGCGCTCCACCGGGGCAATTCTCACGCCAGCGGTATACCCATACTGGCGGCCCATTCTTTCTCTGCTCGATTGTCAAAGAGCCTTGCTGATAGCGTGTCCGTGTTAGGTCCATGTGCCTTCTCCCTTCAGGGTTGGGGCGACACGAACGGCTCCCTCAGTGTAGAGCGTCGTGTACCAGGAATCGAGTTCGGAGGCACGAAATTTCACCTTTCGTCCCAATCGCCGGTGGGGAACCCGTCCTTCCCTGGCCCAACGGAGCAACGTGACCGGATGAATTCCTAACAAACTCCCGGCATCAATTGCGGAAAGTAACGGCTCAAATGGAATGACGTTCGGTTGCATTCGAATCACCTCTCTCGTCTCGTTTGCACATGGTCCGGTTTCTTGAAATCCGAAATCGGCAGTTGATACCGGTTTCAACCGGTGGTTTCTTTCGAATTGATTTCGAATAATTAGGGACCGGAGTATCCCGGTTGTCGTCTGATCCTCGTTGACCGGTTAGCGGCGGATTCGATTGCCGGATTCGAAAACGATTCGAATGGACAGAGTGATTATTCGAATTGGAGGCCAACCGGTTCACGGCGTTCCGATCTGGTTCGGAAACGTCAAGTCAAAACCGGTTACGTTGCCCTCTGCATCGGTTTGGACGTTGCTCGCCTCCTTCCAATGGAACTGGTACAAAACACCGATTGGTAAGCTGACTTTGGACCAAGAAAGCTCGCTCACGACTTTCGGATTGAGCTTGATTCCGCGAGAGGTTGTGACCCTTCGGGCGCGCTTCGGAGCGCTAAGGATCATCTGTTTGGTTAGGTACTTCGATAAGTAGTGCGAGACGCGGTGCATGGTGACGCGGCGGATATCGACGATATGACCGCCGCCCAAGGAGGACCATGCTTCAGAGAGCCACCGCTGGGGAACGTAGTCGCCCAGGAGAATGTGCAGATGAGCATTGCCGTTCTTCTGGTATTCGAGAATGCGGATGTACTTGGGGGAGCGACCGAGTTTTCGTTTGAGGTAGATTCGGAGGTTGCCGAAGATTCGATTGATAAACCGAGTCGAATCCTCTCCGTTTAGCTTTTCCGGGCTGAGAGTGAGCGTAAGCAGTTTGTTGAGCCGGTGGGCTTCGGCTAGCTCGCCAATTGCCTTGCGGTATCGGTTCGCTTTGCGTGGGGCGCAGGTGGGGCAAGTCCAACACTTGCATCTGACCATTGTGAATTTCGCCGAGGTGGGCGAAATCCGTGCGACTCCCCGCAATGTCAATCGACCGCATTTGCTAAGGCTAAGGTGGTATGGATCGCGTCGTAAGGTGTCGCGATTATTCTGTATTGTGTCAAGTGAAGAGAAAGGCACGGCGGCTGCGCCGCCGATGAGGGCGCTGCCCTCAAACTCCTGGCCACTTTTAGCTGAGGAGAGAGAAGCCTCCGGCTTTAGACCGGCTGTTTGTGGACTTGTTGGCTGTCTCAGCACCGGAGCGGAGTGGCTAACCGCTATCCCGGATTTCAATCCAACCGCATTCCGCTTCTCTCTGCTCATGTGCTGACTTTAAGAGGGGGCGGATACAAACATCATCATGCCGAGATTTGTCTCAGTTGGGACAAATGTAGAGGCGACTTTTTGTCCCAAGGTCTGTGGTAAAGGGGAAAACGAATTGGAAGTGAAAACACGAGAGCGTGTAAAGGTAGCGATAAATTCAGTCTCCGCGTTATTCAGTGGAGGGAAGGCGTTCCATGAGGTTGCGGCGGGGTTGCTTCGGCTCTTGGACTGGGCACGAAGACATCTAGAGGGTCTAGACACAGACGAGAAACTATCCGCGGTCTTAGACGGGTTTGATGAACCGACTCCGGAACAGTTGGAATGGTTCGAAGCGATTGCGAAGTCGGTGCCAGCCGCGATAAATGGGTTGATTCGGGAAGGGCTAAAGGATGTCCTCCGGAAGCTACCGGGAACCAAAATGGGACGGAAAACTGTTCCAATGGCCCAGAAAATAGCAATCTGCGACGCAGTGGCGGCGCTGGTACGTTCGGGTTGCACGCTTCCGGTTGCAAAGATGCGCATCGGACGGACCAACGAAATCACGGCTCTGACAGTGAGTCGGATTTGGAGCAAAAGAAGTGAGTACAAAACAGACCAGGAGCCTGAACAGGTTCAAGCTCTGTTGGCCTCTCTATTCCATCGGCAAGCCGATGCGGCGCCGGAAGGCGGGCAAGCAGTCGCGGTCGCCAAGGCGGAGTGATGCCAGCTTTTCGCAAGACGAATCGGACTAAGAATCTGTCTACGCACTCGCCAACACCGGGCCGCCCTGCAACAATGGGGGCGGTCCTTCATGTCGCTTTCTTACGTCACCCTTTGGAAGCAAGCACTCCCACCTAATCACCATGACCAAAACAGCGCGCTGCTGTAGAAAGCTCATGTGCATCCCTTAGAGTCATATCTCGCAAAGCTGGCTGAAATACGCGCGTCGGGTCACGCAACCGATGAAACGTCCTACTATCCGGCGATTGAACCTCTGCTTGTGGAGATTGGCAAGCGGCTAAAGCCGCGCGTAGTACCTGTTCTGCAACTCAGGAACAGGGGAGCCGGTTTGCCAGACGGCGGGCTATTTACTCAGGATCAGCTCAGGAAAAACGCAGCGCCGGAAGACTTTACCATTCAGCCGCCGAATCGCGGTGTAGTAGAGATTAAGGGTCCGGGGGAAGACCTTGTCCACACCATTCAGTCTGAGCAGGTAAGAAAGTACCTTCGGGCCTACGGGCAAGTTGTGCTCACCAATTACCGCGAATTCAAGATTGTCATTTCCGGGGACGACGGCAAGTCGCGCGCTCTCGAAACCTTTACTCTTGCCAAAAGTGAAACGGAATTCTGGGCACTGGCTGCTCATCCTCGCAAAGCATCCGACGAAGCTGGGAAGAGCTTAGAGGAATTCCTTACACGCGCCCTACTCAGCGCTGTGAAGATCACCGCGCCGGATGTGCTCGCTAGCTTTCTTGCCTCTTACGCGCGCGATGCTCTGGCTAAGGTGGAACGGAATTCCACGCTTCAAGAGTTGGGAGAGCTTCGCAAAGCATTAGAAGAGGCGCTGGGTCTCAAATTTGAAAACGAAAAAGAAAAGGACAAAACTAAGGGAGAGCATTTCTACCGCAGCACCCTCGTACAAACTCTCTTCTATGGCTTGTTCTCAGCTTGGGTTTTGTGGAGCCGTGAGCCGGACCGCCGCAAGGGTGAGCATTTCGAGTGGCGAACCGCCGTATGGTCGCTTCAAGTTCCCATGATCCGCGCCCTATACGAACGGCTGGTTATTCCTACGCACGTCCGTGCCCTGGGCTTGGAGGAATTACTTGGCCTCACAGGAGAAGTCTTGAATCGCGTGGACACTGGCGCATTCTTCCAACGCTTTGAGGAAGACACAGCCGTCCAGTATTTCTATGAGCCGTTCTTGGAGGCATTCGATCCGAAGCTGCGAAAGCAACTCGGAGTCTGGTATACCCCACGTGAGATTGTGCGGTACATGGTGGAACGCGTGGACATGGTTCTGCGGGAGGAGCTTGGACTCGCCTCTGGTCTTGCAGACCCAAACGTCTACGTCCTAGACCCGGCCTGTGGTACTGGAGCGTATCTGGTCGAGGTATTAAGCCGTATCCATCGGACCTTGAAAGAAGAGCGTGGGGAGGATGCGCTCACGCCTCACCAACTCAAACAAGCAGCAAAGGAGCGCGTGTTCGGATTCGAGATTCTGCCGGCACCTTACGTCATTGCACACTTGCAACTAGGAATGTTTTTGCAGCGTGCTCATGCACCCCTTATGGGAGAGCATGAGGGCAAACGGGAACGTGCTGGCGTCTACCTTACGAATGCCCTTACTGGCTGGGAGCCACCGGATAAGCAAAAGGCACGGTTGCCCTTAAAGGAGTTTGAAGACGAGCGTGAGGAAGCCGACACCGTTAAGCGTGATAAGCCCATTCTGGTGATTCTTGGGAATCCACCCTACAACGCCTTTGCCGGTACGAGCCCTGCTGAAGAGGAGGGACTTGTCGAACCCTATAAAGACGGACTCATTAAGGAATGGGGTATCAAGAAGTTCAACCTGGATGAGCTTTATGTACGATTCTTCCGTTTGGCTGAAAGGCGCATCGCAGAGAAAAGCAATCGAGGCGTAGTTTGTTTTATCTCTAATATGTCGTGGGTCCGCGAGCCGTCCTTTGTAGTTTTGAGGAAGCACTTGTTCAATGCCTTCGATAAGGTGTGGATTGAGAATCTGCACGGGAATCGGAAGATCTCGGAGCATGCACCAGACGGGCGCACGAGCGAGACTATTTTTGCTGTCGCAGGATTTTCTCCTGGAATTCAACAAGGTGTGGCAACAACCTTGTGGGTCAAGAAGAGTGGTTCCTCACAAGCGGCGGTGCTATTTCGAGATGATCTGAACGCAGCAAAGGCAGACGACCGAAGGAGGATGCTTCTCGACAGCTTGAAAGAAATCCCTTTCGATTCAAAATATGAGATTGCCTTACCTTCAGCCAAAAACAGATATTCATTCTGGCCGCAAGACGTAAGTATTGCCTATAGCGAATGGCCGAAAATCATAGAGCTATGCGCGGAATCTCCGAGTAACGGCCTCATGGAAAAACGCGGCGGTGCGTTGATCGACATTGACCGCGAGAAACTGGAAGCGCGGATGCGTGAATACCATGACAAGAAACTTGACTGGGACGCCTATCGGCTGGCATCGTCCACTCTCACCGGCGACTGGGCAAGATTTGACGCACGACGGGCGCGGACGCGCGCATTGGATGAAGGATTCCAGCCCAATCAGATAGTGCGCTATGTAGTGCGTCCTTTCGATACTCGCTGGTGCTATTACTCCGGTTCCCGCCCGATCTGGAATGAGCCACGTCCTGCTCTTTGGGCACAGCAATTCAAGGGCAATTACTTTTTGGCAACACGTCCCGCCGGAGTTGCCGATCCTGAAGGCTATCCCCTTATGTTGACTACCGCGCTGGGGGACAATGACGCCTTGCGCGGTCATGCCTACTACTTTCCGCAATGCTTAACGGCAAGCAAACCGCAATCTACACGTGGGCATTTGTTCTCCTCAGAAGAGAAACGGACTTTCAATTACTCTGCGATTGCAACTGAATATCTGGAGTCGCTTGGATTCGATGGTGCCGAACTCTCTTCGGCGGAGGTATGGCTTCATGCGCTAGCGATTGGTTATTCCCCCGCCTATTTGGAAGAGAATGCAGACGGGATAAGGCAGGATTGGCCGCGCATTCCGCTGCCAGCGGCCCCAGAGCACTTCCGCGCTTCGGCTGCGCTTGGCAAGCAGGTTGCAGATTTACTGGATACAGAACAGCCCGTGCCGAAAGTAACGGCGGGTGCGCTTCGCACTGAGTTGCGCGGTGTCGCATCCCTGAGCAGGATGGACGGCAAGCTACTGGAAGTCGAAAAAGACTTGCAACTAACAGCAGGCTGGGGACACGCGGGGAAAGAGGGCGTAACCATGCCGGGACGCGGCAAACTGGTGAGCCGAGAGCGGACGGCGAAGGAACGCGCCGATCTGGGGCATGGGCTGGCGGCACTGGGCATCCCAGAGGACGAGGCACTATTGCGTTTAGGCAGCACAGTTGTGGACGTGTATTTGAATGACCACTGCGCATGGACGAATGTGCCGGAAAAGGTTTGGGAGTTGTACATCGGCGGCTATCAGGTAATGAAGAAGTGGCTCAGTTACCGCGAATACGGCTTCCTGAAACGGCCGCTCTCGCTGGCTGAAGCGGAAGAGGTGCAGGCGATGGCCAGACGGCTCACAGCCCTCTGCCTTCTCCAGCCGGAACTCGATACAAATTACGCTAAGGTGAAAAGCTCAACATGGCCAAAGTCCGCTCTTCAAACCATCCAAGAGTAGACATCCAACCGAGCGAATGGATTGGACCATGTGCCCTAGTTCATAGGTGGGAGGGAATCTGGGGATGGATCAGGCGGTGTTTGCGGCGTATGGCTGGCCTTCATCGCTGACGGATGCGGAAGTCCTGGAGGTCTTGCTCGCTTTGAACCACGAGCGCGCCGCTTCCCAGGGGTAAGAGGTGGCGGAGCGACTGGCGCAATCACCGCCGCCGGTGGTGGAACTGGTGGAGCAGCGGGTGAGCTAGACATCATGGCTCCGATAATGGAGAACACCACGCCGCCCAACATGAAAGCGATAAAGAGTTTGAGGCCGTTCCCCGTTCCCGATTGCGGAGGCGCGCTGGTGGGGCTTGCTGCGCTCTGGGCAATGGGTTTGCTCACGCCCGAATACTGGCGATTGTAGAGGCCAGTGCCGGGAATAGAGGCCGCCGTGTACGTCCTACCCTTCGCATCCTGGCCCACGCGAAAGCCGCGCACACCGGCTGAGTAGCCGATGCCGGACTTCGAGAAATTCAGCCGGACGGTCCGAGTTTGAGACTGCGACGGAAGCGCCATGCCATAGCCCGCCAAGTCTACGCGCTTGCGGCATCATGGCCGCGCCCACAAAGTGCCGCATTGCTAACGCCGGAACCAAATACAAGCACTCTGGAGTGCCGTTCATGCCGCGTTGATGTTCGCGCTCTCCAGTGCTTGTCGTGGGTCCAACCGTGGGGCCAATCTGGGGCCAATAAGCATTGCGGTGGGTTGTTTCCCGTTGTTTTGAGTGTCCCCACGTTTCGATAAGTTGTTGATAAATATGGAAATAGTGGAATTGACACGGTAGAGGTCAGGAGTTCGAGTCTCCTCGTGCCTACCATTTACTTCAATCAGATACGAAGCTCTGATCCGCTTCCGAGCCCTTTTCCATTCCGCTTTTCGTTCCGCTATTGGACTGGAGCGACGTAGAGCAGTGTGTCCAGATACTGCCCCTGAGCCGCCAACTGGTTGGGTCCCACGGCGTGACTGTAGATGTCCAGCGTGGGTCCGATCCCGCTGTGGCGCAGCATTGAGGAGACGGTCTTTACATCCACGCCCTCTGAAACCAACCAGCTTGCCAGACTGTGGCGAAGGTTGTGCCACCCCCAACGTTTGATTGGGTTGCCAGCCAGATCGAAGTAGCGGGTGGCAAGCTTGCCGCCCTGGTTCCGCTCCTCGACGGAACGGAACACCCCCGCCTTAACCGCTGCAGGGTACAAGTACGTCTGGCTGGCGATGCCGCCGGAGCGAGGCTTGGCTCCCTTCAGCTTGGTTGAGGCGAAGACCCAATCGGTTGGTCGGGCGTACATCGTCTCCTGCTGCCAATGCCGGAGATGGCCCCCGAGCACCGGATGCATTGCCACCGGAGCCTTGCGGTACGCGTTCTTGCACTTGCCGATCTCCTCGACCCAGCTTCGCCGAACCATGATTCGGTTTCGGTTGTATTCGACGTCTGCCCACTGTAGACCGAGGGCCTCACTGATGCTCAGCCCCGTCGCCGCGATGACCAGGGTGAGAATGAGCTCCGGCTCTACCAGTTGGTTGAGGATCGCCAGGGTCTGCTCCGGCGTGCAGGTGATCGCCTCATAATCTGAGGACGCCTCACAGTCGATGTCTCGAAAGGGGTCAAAGTCGGCGGGAACTAGTTCTTCTTTTCTGCCGAACTTCAGTGCCCCCTGCATGGCTTGTTTCACCTTGCCGCTTACGGTTGTCCACCCGAGGCCCTTCTTCTCGTGCAGGTAGACCAGCCATTCCTCCAACGCCTTCGGCTTGATCTCGCGGACCACAGTTGTACCCCAACGAGGCAGACAGTAGGCATCGAGATTGTGCGTGATGACGTAGACGGTTCCGTTGGCCTTCTTCTTCGCCAGGGTCTTCTGGCCGATCGCGCCAGAAGACTTGTAACGTGCGACTAACTCACCAAACGTTAATGCGGATATGGAATTGTCAATGATCGCTGCAAGCCCAAGCCTGCCCACCTCTGTCCATCGGCTCGCCTCGTCTGGAAACTGGGAGACGAGGCCAAGCTTGTGGAATCTCTCCTTCCGTTCCCCGCTTGCGGGATCTTGGGAGTAGTAGCAGAAGAGAACGAATTCGCCCTTGCTCTGTTTTCTGGTTCTGAACCAGCCTTTGCCCTGAGTTCTAGCCATACCTTTTCTCCGGTCTGACTATCTCGGGACTGCCAAGACTCATTGTGCCTTGGATCGGCTTCGTATGACCAGCGATCTCGGAGAGCCGGAACCGCCATTCGGTTCGTTTTCCCCGTCCGAATGGGTGTGACGGAATACTCCCATCTCGTGCCCAGTCAAGGATTGTCTTGCGCTTGGAGGATATGAATTCAGCGACGACGTCTGCATCGACGAACGGTTCGAAGCCGAAGAATTTGTGCAATGGAGCCAAGCCGGTCTCTGACGCCCTGGGTCGCTCATCCACAGGCAGACCGGATGCATTCCGATCCGGTGCATGCGGAATGGCCCCTACCAGTCTTACAGGAGGGGCCACCTCCATACCTCTCGCGACTCTGGGCTTGGCGGTCATGCGGTCCCTGACTCCAACTTCTCCAAGAGCTTCATAACCCGGTTCCACATCATGACGCCGCGTTTGTCCACATAGCGGTCGGGATATTTCACGATCTTCGCGTCGGTACGCAGCGCAAATCCGTCCAGCACCAACCGACTCGCTTCGGCCATTGCGGACTCGGTTGCCGCGACGACATCCTCAATTTCGTCCAAGGAGCCGCCGACGAGCAGCGCGTCCTGCACAGGGGCATGAATCTCGATCCCACGTTCTGTGGCGAAGGTGCAGGCCCAGCGGAGCATCTCGGCCCCGTTGGCCTGCATGGGGAAGTTGGACACCGTGTTCGGTTTGGTGCGGGAGGTCACATGCATAGGCCAACCGAAGACGGTCTCGATCGACCTCGCAAAGGTCGCCCTTTGCGACATCCATTCACTCCACTGCCAATAGCGGGCGTAAACACGCCGGTGAAGGTCTAGCAGTTCTTGGGCCTGCCAGGGCTGTCGACCGAGCTTCTTCGCGAGACCGAAGGCCGTCTGGTTGTACTGCACAGCCAGCACGACCGGCTTGTAGAGCTCGCGGACGTCCGGGTGGGTGTCTTTGTCGGCCCCTCTCGGGGCAGCTTCGGCCTCGACCGCGAACGCCATGTAGACGTCACCACTTTCGTAGGCGGCCTTCATCCGCACGTCTCCGGACAGGGCAGCGGCGATTCCGAACTCCGCGCTGCTCCAGTCGATGTAGGCCAACGCGCGTCCTGGCTCCGGCTTCACCAGCGCCCGTATCCAAGTAGGCTTGCCGAAGATGAACTCTGAGGTAGGGGGGTAGTTTCGTCCGGTGACCGAGCGATATGGTGCAAGTGAACCTCGATTGCGACCATCATGGCCAACGGGGAGTTCCAACTTGTTCAGGCGTACCAAGGTCGAGCGTAAGTCACGAAGGGGGGCCAGGGACGGATACCGCATCACCATCGGCTTGAAGACATCATCGTCCTCGGTGGACAGGAGGCCCGACGTGGTGCGGGGCCATTCTCCAAGAATCCCCATCCGAGAGAGCAAGTGTTCGAAGCGTTGATCGTTCCACTGCGTTCCCTGGTAAACGCCGAACCCGAACTCCGCCTCAATGTCGCTGGCGATTCTGAGTTTGAGCTCGCCCCAGCGACCCCGAAGACGGTCCAGAAGAGGGACATCGACCGGCGTCCCTGAAAACTCCATCTTGGCGACCGCTGTTGTGTACCCTCCACGGAAGATCGCGTAGGGGATGTCGATCTGCGGGAGCATCGCAGGCAAGAGCCGTTCCAAGGCCTCCACGTCCTGTGCACAATACTCCAGGATGAGGCGCTGCTCCTCGTCTGAATAAGGATGACCACTCAGGATCAAGTCGATCATCGATTTCTTCTCGACGACGGTCATGGAGTCAATGCCGTAGTGCATGAGTGCAGCGATCAAGGAAGACTTGGCGGGAGTGCCGTCGGCCTGACACAGCCCATTGGTTGCGCAACGAAACTCAACACCAAGATCCAGAATGTAGGGCGGCAACTCCCAGCCGAGAGCGAGGTACACGCTCCATTCGGCTTGCGCAGAGAAGGCCACGTAGAGGACGTCCTCACCAGTCGGTAGTGGGTTGGGGACGATGACGCCCGAACGGCTGAAGAATATCTGGTGGTGGCGTCCCGAATGAAGCTCGTGGGCGACGAGGCAAACGGGCACTGCCTGGTTGCCATCGCCGGACACGAACTCTGTATCCAAGAGGACGACTTCAGAGAAGCCGTCCACCTTGGTGGGCGGGCTAGGCATGGAAGTCCCCCCGGAGCTTCTTGATGAGGGGGTGCTGTAGCGAGTCAATGTACCGAGAGCCGAAGGCCTTCTCCAGGACCTCGGTGAACGTCATGGAAGGCCAGGTTGGGTCCGCCGGGGACGTCATCGGAGATTCGAGCAGGTAACCATTGGAGGACATGTCCGGGATGACACGTACCCAGTGACGCGAGGCTTCGCTGATGGCGATGCGGGCCGACTGGCTCCAAGAGTTCGTCGAGTTCTTGTAGTGCCAAAGGAAGAGGGACCCGTCGGCAGTGATTGCAGTTGCCAAGTTGAGCATGTCCAACTTGTTCTCGATGTCGGCGGGCAGATCGAGATCGGGGGCAAGGAGGTAAATATCACCCGTCGATTCGTCCTCTACGGTTGGCATGCAGTCAGCACGGTAGTCAGGTGAAGAGTGCGTACGGACGAACTGCTTCTTCGAAGGCTTGCGGACGGGGATCACCGTCTGCTGCTTCCGAACCCAGGTGGTGGAGTCCTCCGCCTTCTGGGTCTGACTCTTCCGATACAGGCTGGGGTCGAACTTGGATACGGCCTTGGCACGCGTCGAAGTCTCTGCGCCTGATTCACTGACATGGGTTGGGGTGGTGCCCGAAGGCTCGATCGGAAGATTCTCTGAAGAATCCCCGGGTGTGGTGGGAGAGTGGCCCTGCTCGAACATGTATCGCCCTTCAACAGCTGGATTTGTGCTGTCGTGAGTTGCCTCACTGATCAGCGCAAACTCAGAGTATGTTTGGCGAAACGTGTTTTTTAGGATCGATATCGGATACTTGACCCGGGATGGATCCAGGAATGGATCTGTGCTACCGGCGAGGTCTTGATCGCGCTACTTCTTCAAGGTTCTCAAGCAGGCCTATCATCCTGCCGTAGAGAGTGGGGTGCTTCTCGTGGAAGTCCTGAAGCTTGTCAACGAGGTTGTCAGCCTTAAATTTCTTGCCGGTGTACAGCAGGGTGATATATGCAACTGTGTGAGCATGCCGAACAGCTAATCGGGATCGATCCGGTAGCTGCAACCGCTTCTTCCTCCTGCTGGAGTTCATGGATGCGATGGACCTCTTTTCGCACATCCGAACATAGGCAAGCAGGAAGAGTAAACCCTTCGAATTCATGAGTGTTTTCAGATTTGGTGCTGGCCACGATTGTGCGAGCCGTTGGATCCAGGGCAGCAGTGATCGCAGCATCGCCATTGCTTCGTCGGGCGCAACCTCTTCGAACTCCACCAGGTCTCTTCGGATTTGTGGGTTGTGATGCAGAACATCTGCAGCCACTAGCAGTTCATTTTCATATCGCTTTATCATCTCAGCGGCGGCCTGAACTTTGTTGATGAGAACAGCCATATCATCACTGGTTGCTAGTACTACTGTGTTATAA
>PKWK01000392.1 GCA_003133205.1 Granulicella sp.
TCAGGATGCCAGAATCAACGTCTGCCTACTATCTGCATGTACCGGTTCTCAGGAAGCTGTTTAACGAAATCTCTGACCCGGGGCCACTCAACGCCATCCAGATTACCGAGATGCTAGACCTCGCAGGCGATACGCTTGCGCGTGTTGACCGCCCCGTCTTTTTCTCTAAGTTTTCTCAGGTTGACGCCGTTCAGTATTTCTACGAACCCTTCCTCGACGCCTTCGATCCGCAGCTCCGTAAGGACCTGGGAGTCTGGTACACCCCGCGCGAGATCGTCCACTACATGGTTGAGAGGGTCGACCACCTGCTCCGCACCGAACTGAATCAGCCCTTGGGGCTCGCCTCTACAGATGTCTGCGTCCTCGACCCATGCTGCGGCACGGGAGCCTACCTTACCGCCGTACTCGATCGCGTACATCGAACGTTGGTCGAAGAGGCTGGAGACGACGCGGCCCTCGTACCGGATCGTGTCCGCGCCGCAGCCTTGACCCGCATCTTCGGCTTCGAGATTCTGCCTGCACCATTCGTCATCTCGCACCTTCAGATCGCCGCACAACTTTTGTCCTTGGGCGCACCCCTGAATGACTCCCAGCGAGCGGGCGTCTTCCTCACCAACGCTCTCACCGGTTGGGTGCCGGAGCAGGAGCCGAAGAAGAGCATCTTCCCCGATCTCCAGAAGGAAAAGGAAGACGCCGAGGCCGTCAAGCGACGACCCAGCATTCTCGTCATTATCGGGAATCCTCCCTATAACGGCTACCCGGGCATCGCAAAGGTTGATGAGGAGCGTGACCTCACCACAGAGTATCGATACACAACTCCGGGCTTGCCCAAGTCAGAGGGGGCGGGGCTAAACGACCTTTATGTCCGCTTTTTCAGAATCGCGGAACGTCGGATTCTTCGAAACGACGACGGTAAGGGGATCATGTCGTTCATCTCAAACTACTCGTGGCTGGACGGGTTTTCTCACCCCACCATGCGGTACCGGTTGCTGAATTCCTTCGACAACCTGTTCATCGACAACCTGAATGGCGACGCATATCGTACCGGCAAAGTTACACCTGATGGAAAGCCCGATCCTAGCGCCTTCTCCACTCCACGTAACAGGGTGGGGATTCAAGTGGGCACGGCTATAGCGACCCTCGTCCGGGGGGCATCAGCCACAGAGAACAATGGTCTGCACATTCGTAATCTTTGGGGAACCGGAAAGCTAGAGCAACTCTTACATGAGAGCGAAGGAAGCGGTCCGGACAACTACGAGATGCTCATCCCAGAGCCGAAACTGGGAATCCCGTTCGCGAAGCTGAAGTACATTCCGCAATATCTGGATTGGCCCTTATACATCGAACTGTTTCCGCAGTCTTCGCCGGGGCTCACCACCAGCCGCGACCCGGTTGTTGTGGACATTGACCGCAGCGCACTGGAGAGTCGGATCAAACGCTATCTAGATCCGAACGTGAGCGACGCTGACATTACGGCAGAGTTGCCAGTAGCGATGAAACGCACAAAGCGCTTCAACGCGCTTGAGACAAGGTCTCAGCTTCTCAAGAGGGGATTCCGTGCATGGCAGGTCCTCCCATATGCGTACCGCCCATTTGATGAGCGCTGGGTGTATTGGGAGTCGAAGTCGAAGCTACTCGACGAAAAGAGATTGAGCTACCTCAAGGATCTCGATTACGTTGCCCCTGCGCTCGTTCTGACCCAGCAGAGCCGGAAGACGTTTGATGGGCCGATGGTGATTTCCTCCGTCATGGACTTCAATGTTGCCGATGGCGCGGCGGCGGCCTTTCCCGAGTTCATCTTCTCTTCTTCACTGCTTGAGAAGAGCCCAAGAGTCCCCAACCTGTCGAAATCTGCCTGGGCCTATGTTGAGGCGACCGGCGTCACAGCCCAGGACCTTATGCTCCATGGGTTGTCGGTCACGCACGCTCCCAGCTACCAGCATGAGAACAGCGGCGCACTGCTCCGCGACTTCCCCAGGATTCCCCTACCAGCATCTGGACAGCTTCTGCTCGACTCAGCAAGCCTGGGCAGGAAGTTAGCCGACCTTCTCGATCCCAGGACGCCCTTCGTTTCACCGATCACATCCACCTTCCTTAGCCGCCTCACTCTCCCCATGGAAGGGATGGGGGACGGATCTCTCGCCCTGACCGCCGGATGGGGCTACCACCAGGACACAAAGGTGATGGCAGGCAACGGAAAAGCCGAAGCCCGCCCCTGGACTGAGACCGAACGCGAGCGGCTGGCAAGTCTCGCCGCCACCTACTCACTTACCCTGGCCCAGGCACTCACGTTGCTTGGCGATACCTGCCTCGACGTTTACCTAAATGGCGCTACCTTCTGGGCGGCTGTCCCGGCCAACGTTTGGGACTACACCCTCGGCGGGTACCAGGTCCTCAAGAAGTGGCTCTCTTACCGCGAGCTCCCGCTACTTGACCGCCCCCTCCGCTCCGATGAATCTGATTACTTCGCCCAGGTCGTCCGCCGCATCACCGCAATCCTGTTGCTCGGTCCGGCCCTTGATGCCAGCTACGAGGCCATACTGCCGACGGCCATCGGCCTTCCCCCTGGGACTCCCGCACACCCACCGGCTGCGGAGAATCTCACGCTCAATCTGTATGCGAGCGACTGAGCAGCTTCTGGTGCTGCTCTCCAGGCGTTCTCACGGTAGCCTTGACCGTTCCCCGGTCAATGATGTCGTCGATGGTTGACTGCCGGATGTTTACCCGGTTGCCGATCTTCACGTAATCGATTTGCCGACGAATGATCCAGCTTCGCATCCCGGCCAGGGACATGTTCAACTGGGCCGCCGCGTCAACTAGGGTCACCAGCTTTCGTTCGGTGGTAGGGTGCGGTGATGCCTTTATCATTGACGCCTCCGTCGACGGCGGGGGTCGGTGTGACGGGTGCCGGGGCCGAAGAACAGCTTAGTAAACTCCAGGACCTGCTCGTCGGTCGGGTTATCGCCGTGCTCAAGCGCGAGGTTCATCGCGAGCTCGAAGCGTTCTTCGCTGGGGATGGCGGAGACCTTGTCGGTGAGTTTGGCGCTGTCCATCGGGGACCTCCTTGGTCTTGCGCTGAGCACCTGCATCACGTAGACGGACACGCTGGGCAGCCCATTGCTGGACCTCCGACCGCACCCATGCTACCGTGCGTGGCCCGAGCTGAACTGGCTCCGGAAAGTTGCTTGTCTGCATCAGTGCATAAACGCTTGATTTTGCGAGACCAGTCATGGCCTGTACGGCGGGCAGGCGCATAAAGGTGATGTCGTCCACTTCTTCCGTTTGGGGCATGACTCCTCCGTCGTGATCACCGTAGCATGATCACCCGGTGCTGAAGTAGATTTATGTGCCTTTGGAGAAGAGAAGGGAACGCGGTTACTACATTTCGTACTACAGTAGCCAAAGAAGAAGGCCAACCAGATTCGGTTGGCCGTCTCAAAACCATGATGCCTATTGGTTGGTGCGGAGGAGGGGACTTGAACCCCTATGCCTTGCGGCGCTAGCACCTCAAGCTAGTGCGTCTGCCAATTTCGCCACCTCCGCATGGAGCCTGACACACGCCGAGTGCGGCAGGAGCGACCTGAAATCCGATGCTTAGTATAGCATTCCCAGCCGCGCGGAAGTGAGTGTGTCCGCGTTGCATCGCACGGGCCGGTACCCTACACTGAAGGCTGTCCCGGGATATTACGGGCGGTTAGCTCAGCTGGTTAGAGCGCCTGCCTTACAAGCAGGATGTCGGGGGTTCGAGTCCCTCACTGCCCACCACTTTCTTTTGCAGGTTATAGAGAGAAAGCTAAAGACCTGTCGCTTCCATGCCCCTCAGGTAGAATGCCGCTTTGCATTGTTATGAGGAAATGGAAGTCCCATGAAAAAGCTTGTTTTGTTTGCCCTTGCACTCGCCTCGCTCCACACCCAGACAAAAGCCCAGTCCAACGAGATTCCCCATCTTGAGAAGCGAGACAACCGCTTCGCCCTGATTGTCGATGGCAAGCCTTTCTTTTTGCTCGGCGGCCAGATCAACAACTCCAGCGCCTGGCCCGCGACGCTCTCCGCCGCCTGGAGCGCCGCCGAAGCGATGCACGCCAACACCGTTGAAGCACCGGTCTATTGGGAGCAGATTGAGCCGACGAAAGGGGCATTCGACTTCAGTAACGTAGACCTCCTCGTCAACCAGGCCCGCGAGCACCACCTTCACCTTGTGCTGCTGTGGTTCGGCACCTGGAAGAACGGCCAGAACCACTACGTCCCTGAGTGGGTCAAGTCCGATCCCAAGACGTACCCGCGTGAGGAGAACGTCTACGGCAAACTGCTCGATGTAATGTCGCCCAACTCCTCTGCCAACCTGGATGCTGATAAACATGCGTTCGCCGCCCTCATGCGGCACGTCAAATCAATCGACGGAACCGACCACACAGTCATCATGGTTCAGGTGGAGAATGAGTCCGGCTCGGTTGGCTCCATCCGCGATTTTTCTCCCGCTGCGCAGAAGTCCTTTGAGGCGGATGTCCCGGCGGACTTTGCTCGCTCGCTTCACCTCCGGCCGGGAAACTGGATGAAGGCGTTTGGCGCCGACGCGGACGAGAGCTTCACTGCCTACTCCACCGCGCGATACATCAATGAGGTTGCGGCTGCGGGCAAGGCCGAGTATCCGCTCCCGATGTACTGCAACGTGTGGTTTGCGTATCCGGTGCACGCGCTGGAGAACCGCGACCGGCCGAACGCCGGCCAGGAATATCCCTCTGGCGGGCCGCAGCAGGCCAACATCCCGATCTGGAAGGCGGCCGCGCCGTCGATTGATATTCTCGCGCCGGATTTCTACTCCGACGACTTCACTCTCTTCCGCAACATCGTCGCTACCTATCGCCGCGACGACAATCCGCTCTTCATTCCCGAGAGCCAGTTCGGAGTCAACTTCGGGCGGTACTTCTTTTATGCGCTGGGCAATGGCGCCATCGGCTTCTCGCCATTCGGCATCGACCGCTCCCTGCAGTCCACTCAGCCGGCTGACCAGGTGCCCGCGCAGGGTGCCGGTTTTAGCGGCTTGGGTGCGTCATCCGGACCAGCCGTCCGTCCGGTGAATCCCGCAGAAAACTACGCTCTGTTCCATGCTCCGGAGGAGCAGATCGCCCGGCTCAATCTCGAGGGCAAACTCTATACTGCGGTCGAAGAAAGAGGTGTCGCCCGCCAATCCATTCATCTGCCAACGGCCGACGCGGTAATTTCATTTGGCTTCCCTCAGCCCGATGGCGCCTACCCTCCCGGGACATCAACTTTCCAGGGCCGGGCCATGGTTGCACAGGTTGGTCCGCTCGAGTTCCTTGTTACCGGCTTCGACGCCAGCGTCAGTTTCACGCTCTCCGCCGCCGAACTTCAGAAGGAGCCCAACCAGCAAATCGAGATTCTGCAGGCCGAAGAGGGCCAATATGTTGACGGCGTCTGGCGGGCCACCCGCATCCTGAACGGCGACCAGACCGATCGTGGGCTGAACTTCCGCAGCGCAAGTCCTCCGCTGGTCCGCATCCGTTTGCACAAGCTGCCCCTCTATGATCAATCCGTCCATCGCCACGCGCAGTAAGAGCGATGGAGGTCCCACGAGAGCACGAGGAAGGATTTCCAGTGGCGGCGCTTACGATCAAAACGCTGAGATGCCGGTGATGCTGTGCCCGATGATGAGCGTGTGAATGTCGTGGGTGCCTTCGTAGGTCTTGACGGACTCGAGATTCATCATGTGGCGCATGATGGGGTAGTCGTCGGAGATACCGTTGGCTCCGAGGATGTCGCGGGCCAGGCGTGCGCATTCCAGAGCCATCCAAACATTGTTCTTCTTCGCCATGGAGATGTGCTGGAAGCCTGCCTTGCCCTGATCTTTTAGCCGGCCCACTTGGAGTGCCAATAGCTGCGCCTTGGTGATTTCAGTAATCATCCATGTCAGCTTTTCCTGCACCAGTTGATGGCTGGCGATGGGCTGATTGCGGAACTGCTTTCGCTGTTTGGCATACTGCAAGGCGACGTCATAGCATGCCATTGCCGCTCCGATGGCTCCCCAGCTAATGCCGTAGCGAGCCTGGTTGAGGCACATCAGCGGAGACTTCAGCCCGTCGGACTTTGGCAGCACGTTCGCCGCCGGAATCCGTACCTCCTGCATGGAAAGTCCGGACGTGACGGACGCTCGAAGAGACCACTTGCCATGTACGTCTTGCACGGAGAACCCGGGGCGGTCCGTTTCGACCAGAAAGCCGCGAATCCGCAGATCATCGGGAGCGACGCCGGGCTCTTCCACCTTGGCCCAGATCACGGCGACATCCGCAAGGCTGCCCGACGTGATCCACATTTTTTCGCCGTTGAGAACGTAGTGGTCGCCGTCTTTGCGGGCGCGGGTTCGCATGCCGCCGGGATTGGAGCCGAAGTCGGGCTCGGTGAGGCCGAAGCAGCCCAGCTTTTCGCCTGTCGCCATCTTCGGCAACCAGAGAGATTTCTGTTCGTCTGAACCGAACTCATGGATGGGATACATCACCAACGCGGACTGCACGCTGACGAAGCTGCGTATGCCGGAGTCTCCGCGTTCGAGCTCCTGGGTCAGGAGGCCGTATTCGACGTTGTTCATCCCGGCACAGCCGTAGCCGTCGAGGGTGGCTCCGTAGAAGCCCAGTTCGCCCATCGGTCGGACCAACTCCCGGGGGAAGCGGCCGTCGCGGGTGCACTGCTCGATGATCGGGATCAGTTTGTCTTCAATGAAGGCGCGAGTATTCGCGCGGACGAGAAGTTCCTCCTCAGAGAGGAGCGAATCAAACTCGATGAAGTCGACGCCTTGAAACCTAAATGCCATAGCCCGCACATTCTAATCCATTGCTACCTTGTTCCCGGCCAGAATCGCGTCAGGCACAACGAATGACGGCGACGAACGAAGCACTCACGACAACTTCAGATGTTTCCGTTATGGTGGTGCACATCGCCAATTAGGGCCTCTGCGTGACGCGGCCGGCGAGGAATCGATCGTAAGAGGGAACTCACTTGGAACTCAATCGTCGCAGTTTTGTGGCAATGTCGGCAACGGTCGCGGCAGCGGCCTCTTTGCCTGGGAGTTTGTTTGCGGCGGAGACGCAGGATGGAAACACCGTGCCATGGCATCAGCGGATTCGCCGGGTTGGGCAGCTCAATATTACAGAGCATGATCCTGCCGTTCTTGACGTCGAGCAGTGGGGCAACTACTGGGCGAGCCTGAAATGCGATGTGGTGTTCGCTTCGGTGACTGGCATCATCGCTTACTATCCGACTGAGGTTCCGTTCCATCGGCGCAGCCAGTTTCTCAATGGCCGCGACCTGACGGGCGAACTGGTGGCCGCTGCGAAGAAGCGCAACATGCGCGTGATCGCGCGGTTCAGCCCCGACCTCAATTGGGGCGACGCGCTGGAGGCGCATCCGGAGTGGTTCAAGCGCGACCGGCAGGGCAAAGCGATTCCGCATAGCGAAGACAATCGTCTGTACGAGACGTGCATCTTCACCAGCTATATGACCGAGCACATTCCGGCCCTGATGCGTGAGGTCAACAGTCGGTATGCGGTCGATGGACTGTTCACGAACGCATGGCCGCCCATCGGCAGGGCGCCCGAGTGTTATTGCGATGCCTGCAAGGACCTGCCGCACTTCGACACGCCCGCCTATTGGGAGAAGTTCACGGAGCGCGTTGTCTATCTCTGGAAGATGTGGGATGGGATCGCGAAGGAGAAGGGCCCGGACAATCTGTTCTTCGGAAATATGGGCGGAGCAATTCAGGGCGGCCCGAACATGAAGGCGCTGACCGGGATCGCGCAGTGGTACAACTGCGACAACCAGGGACGCGGCGGCCTGGAAGAGGCGATCTGGGGATGCTCGTTGCAGGGCCGCGTGTGCAACGCGATTCTGGACGGACACACCGCGACGAACGTGACTGCGTCTTACTCGACCGGCATTCCGCGGTGGAGGAATATTCATAAGTCGACCGACGAAGCGCAGATGTGGATGGATGAGACGGTCGGCAGCGGCATGGTTCCGTGGTATCACTTCATCGGAGGCGAAGAGGGGTTGGGCGCCGATCGTCGCTGGCAGCAGCCGGGGCGCGACTATTACAACTGGCTCGCAAAGCACGATCAGCATTTCATCAATAAGGAAACGATCGCCGACATCGCTGTGGTGATGGGTCAGAGTACGCAGCGTTTCTATCATCATGCCGAACTGGGCGACCCGATGATGCACATCCACGGAATCTACCTGGCGCTGCTGGAGGGTCGCTTCCTGTTCGATTTCCTGCACGAGCAGGACCTGATGACGGACAAGCTGAAGAAGTACAAGACCGTGATCCTTCCGAACATCGCGCTGTTGAGTGATGCGGAGTGCGCGGCGCTGAAGAGCTTTGCGGAGCGCGGCGGATCAATCATGGCGTCGTTCGAGACCAGCCTCTACAACGAGAAGAATGAGCGGCGCAAGGATTTTGGCATTGCGGAGATCTTCGGCATTCATGCGACGGGTGATCGGCGGACGCGAGTTGGCAATGCGTTCATGGGCCGGATCGAGCGCAAGCATCCGATCCTGGACGGCTTCGACAACACGGACTGGCTGCCGGGCGCGCAATGGCTTCAGCCGACGGCGCCGGTTGAGAACCCTGTGATGACGGTGATTCCGCCGTACGTAAACTATCCGCCGGAGCTGGCGTATCCGCCGGTGCAAAAGACCGATATGCCGGACTTGGTAGCGAAGGAGAACGGGCAGAGCCGGCTGGTTTATTTCGCGGGCGATATCGAGCGGACGATGTGGCAGTCCGGCAATACAGACCTGAGCATGCTGCTGCAGAATGCGATTCGCTGGGTTTCGAAGAATGACACGCCGGCAAAGATTGCGGGCAAAGGGTTGGTGGAGACTTTCGCGTGGGAGACGCAGGCTGGCTTTGCGCTGCACGTGTTGAACTACACGAATCCGGGCGCATTCAAAGGGTGGATCCGCGAGTTCTACCCGATCGTAGAACAGCATGTGACGATGGCAGTTCCGCCGGGACGCAGGGTCTCCCGCGTGGAGTTGCTGCGCGCTGGAAAGGACGTTCCGTTCCGGATGACGAATGGGAGGATCGAGTTTACGATTCCCAGCGTCGTCGACTACGAGGTTGCTGCCCTGTACGCGAAGTAGTGGCAGGCGCTGTGGCGGCTTTCACTTGAGTGGGGTGGCGGAGGGGGTCCGCACGAAGAGAACGGAGAGATCGTCCGAGTAGACCTGCGTCCAGCCGGGCAGTAGCGGCAGGACGAACCTCATCGGAGAGTCCTTGCTCAACAGGCAGAGATTGACGTGGTAGTGATCGAGAAGGCTGGCCGGCGGGCTTTGGAGAGTCGCCCAATTCCCAAAGTCGGCGAGCACGCCGGTCTCCTCGAAGACATCCGCCCGGCCATCGACAAACACGGGGAGTTCCGGGACCGCCCAGATGAGGTATCCGCCGTACGAATACTCGTTCATGATTGGCCCGGAGAGGTGATGGGACTGGATGAATTCCACTGCCTTGGCGGGGCTCTTCGCCTGTACCTGTGCCGTCAGATCCGGACGTCGAGGGAACGCCAGAAAAACGGCGAGGAGAGACATTGCGACGAACAGCGCATTGGCCAACGGGAGATCGTGCTCGGCGTCGTATCCATCCCAGAGGTCAGCCAGCAGCCGACAGAGAATGGGCGCCGCGAGGATGCCAAACGTGAACAGCATGCGCCGATGACTCGCGGCCAGCCATGTTCCCAGGGCAAGGAGCAGCAACTCATGCCAAAGGATCTCCGACCGGCGAACGATGATGACGAGCGCGATGCAGGCGAGCGTGGCTAGCAACGCGAGCCCGCGCGCGTCGTTGAGTTGGAGAGCCTGCCACTCGTCTGAGTTCGCTAGTCCGATGGGTTGATGCAGCAGGGTGTCCAGCGGATAGAGGATCTGCTTCACGCCGATGGGATTCAAGAACAGGGCGCAGAGCGACAGCAGCAGGGCGAACCCCAGAATCTGGCGGCGATGCAGGTCCCAGCGATGGGACACAAGCGACCCCACCCGGAAATCGAAGAACGCGCTGAAGAGGAAGGTTGCCGCGAGAATCAGGCCAAGGAAGAATGAGCCATGACAGTTGGCCCAGACTGCAAACAGCACGGGAAGCGCGAAAAACCAGCGCGGGCTTCGAGTTCGGCCCAGGTGCAACAGCAGTAGCTCCACGGTAAGCAGAAGATAGCCGATCATCTGCGGTCGTATCGAAAAGCCGACCGTTGCGAATAGCCAGATGAGCAGGGAACCGAGAAACGCAGCCTTCGCATTTCCGGAATAGAGCGAACAGAGGAAATACCCCGCAATCAACTGAGCTGACGTGAAGAAGCAAAGCCAGGCCATGAGGCCGGAATAGCCTGCGACTCTGAACGCGCCGTAGATGAGGACCTGGGAAAGCCACTCATGCGGGACGTAGGCGTGGTGGTTGGTGGTGTAGGAGAAGAGATCGGTGGCGGGGATGCTGTGGGTGTTCCAGATGATCTCCCCGGTCTTCAGGTGCCACCACATGTCGGGATCATCAAAGCGCGACCGCACAGTGAGAACGGCAAGCACCAGGAGCAGGCCTGCAAGCATCGTGGGAAAAGAGAAGATACGTCTCCCCAGGGAGACAGGTGATGGACTACCCGTGGAATCAGACGGCATGAGGACGGAACTCGGCCACTGCCTGTTCCGTGTCCTCCGCTTCTGTCACAAGATCCGGTTCGGCGACCCGGATGAGGCGATGCAGATACGCCCGGGAGATGTTGAGGCTGCGAGCCGCCAGCGTCTTGTTTCCGTGGTGCTCATTCACGGCGGCGATTGCTAACTTGAGCTTATAGTCGCGAATTTTCCGTTCAAACGAACCGGCGGGTTGATAGTCTTCGATGCTGACAACGCCGTCCTCCTGAATCATCTCGGGAAGGTCGTCGACGGTGATGTTCTCGCCGTGCGCAACGATGATTGCGCGCTGGATGACATTCTCCAATTCCCGCACATTGCCGGGCCATGAGTAGAACTGAAGCGCCGACATTGCCTCCGGATCAATTCCGGTCATGGGCTTGCTGTACATCTGGGAATACTCGCGCAGAAAATGGGTCGCGATTTCGGGGAGATCCCCGGGACGTTCCCTCAGCGAGGGGGCATCAATTCTCATGACATTGATGCGGTAGTAGAGGTCCTGGCGGAACTTGCCTTGCGCAACCATCTCAGCCAGATCCTGATGAGTAGCAAAAATAAGGCGCGCCTTGAGCGGGATCAGCCGGTTGCTGCCCAGCCGGCTGAATTCGCGCTGCTGCAGGACGCGCAGAAGCTTCACCTGAGTTGCCAGGCTCAGTTCCCCGATTTCGTCCATGAATAAGGTGCCTTCGCCCGCCTGCTCCAGCAGGCCTACCCTCGCTCCTACCGTGCCGGTGAAGGCGCCCTTATCGTGGCCAAACAACTCCGCTTCAATCAGGGTTTCGGGAATGGCCCCACAAGAGACGGCCACAAAGGGGCAATTGGAACGAGTACCGAGATTGTGGACGGCGTTGGCGATCAGTTCCTTACCGGTGCCGCTCTCTCCTATAACGAGCACGGAGGCATTGATCGCGGCAACTCGGCGAACGAGATCATAGACCTGCTGCATCTTTGGGCTGGAACCGATCATTCGGTCGCAGGCGGGGACTGGCTTAGGCCGCTGCTGTGCATTCTGAAGTTCCAGCTTCAGCGATGCGTTCTCGTAGGCTCGCAGGAGCATTGCCTTGAGATCGCGAATAGAAGGGGGCCTTCGGCAGTATCCGAACGCGCCGAGCCGCACCAGTTCGGCCGCCGCGGACCTCATGCTGTCGTCTGCCAGAAGGATGATGGCCGCCGTGGGTCGAGACCCGACGAGACTCCGCAGGCTCTCCATTTGCTCGGGCAGAGATTTGGGCTCAGGGCCCATGTCGACGATAAGAACGTCATTTGCAGGGGTTTCCCTAAGTTCCAGGGACTCCAGAACGATCAGGAAGTCTTTCCCCAAGGCGGAGGAAAGGATGGACTTCAACGCGCGATCTTCAGAAAGTAGCCCAATTCGGATCATTTATCCAAAAGCTCCTGGGAAGAAGAGGAATGGCTTCTCGACGTACTGGAAAGCTCTGCCAATCATCTTTCGAATCACGCACCCGGGGTCTTTTGGTTTGGAATACGACTCGAGGGTGCAAGTCGGAACATTTTGCGGACTGCTAATACTCGACGGTTGAGGATACTCACCATAATTCAATATGGGGGGGATGTCCATGAAATGTGTTGGTTGCTCACCAGGGTAATCACCAGATAGGTTACATTGGTAACTATATTGCCATTAGCTTGGCAGGCAATCTGGGTCGCCTCAGGGGTCCGTGTGGGTAATAATGATGTTCAAATTACTTCGTTCCGGAGGTGAGCGGTTTTTCGACCGGATGCGACAGTTCGAGTCGAGCGAGGTTTTGCGAAGTGGCGCGATCTTATAGTCACTAGGGGATTTCCGTTGCTTATCCTATTGCACGAAGGGTGTATATCCTCCGCTTCACTCGAGGATGGACCATGTAAACAACAGTGAACACCGACGGCTGTGGAAGCTGCGTAAGGCCTTGAATCCAATCTTCATAGAGGTCCAGGCCATTTGGATGACGAATTGCAGGTCAATTCCCATCCTCAGGATTGGGGAAAGGAATGTGAAGATGCACTCGATCGCCTGGTGGCCGACTCTTATCGTTCTCGCGGTGGCGACCTTCACGGATCTGCGAAGTCGCCGCATCCCGAACTGGCTCGTGCTGCCATTCCTGGTTGCGGGGGTTGTCACTTGCACCTGGCTTCGCGGATGGCATGGACTCGGTCAGAGCCTCGCTGGCCTCGGACTTGGAGCGCTGCTTTTTGGCATACTGTTCCTGATGGGGGGGATGGGAATGGGCGATGTGAAATTGTGCGCTGCGATTGGCGCGTGGATTGGCCCCTCTCAGTTGGTGACGGCGTTGGTGATCACCGGCATGGCCGGAGGGGTCATGGCGCTGTGTTGGGCTGCCGCCGGCGGATTTCTCGGCAGCTTGTTCAGTGGTACCGGCGATATCATTTTTGGTCTGAGAAAGCGTGGTTTTCGTTCCCACCCAGAACTTGTTCTGGATAACCCCTTGGCGCGCAAGATGCCTTACGCTCCTGCAATCGCTATAGGAACGCTGGTGTCATTCTTCTCTCGCTGAAGACAGGAAGACGCGCATGGTGATCTCAACTGAAAGTTGTCAGCCTCAAATAGATTGGCGGGAAGCATGCAAGATAGCGGGAGCAACGCATACATGATCCCAGGCTCTTCCAAGGACCCGGACGCTCTGGGCAGCAAGGTGCTGTTTGTTGGGTTGATTGGGCCTGAAGAGTCCCGGCGGAAGAACATCGCCAATGCTCTTGTAGAACTGCGCGGCAGTGTAACCCAGGAATACTCAACCTATCCCGACCTGGATGATGTTCCCCGCATTATCGAAGCGAACTACGACGTTGTAATCGTCGAACTGGACACCAATCCGGAGCACGCGCTCGACCTGGTGGAGGGCATCTGCAGCGGCAGTTCAGCCACTGTGATGGTGTACTCGGAGCAGGTATCTCCCGAGATGCTGGTGCGCTGCATGCGGGCTGGCGCTCGCGAGTTTCTGACCCACCCCATTACCGCGAGCACGATCGCGGAAGCTCTGGTGCGTGCCTCGGTCCGACGCCCATCCGTTCCGGTTGTCAGGAAGGCATTGGGAAAAATACTGGTGTTTGTAGGGGCCAAAGGCGGCTCAGGGGTGACGACGATCGCCAGCAATTACGCGGTTTCCCTTGCCCAGGAGTCAGGCCAGAATACGATGCTGATCGATCTGAACCTGCCGCTTGGGGATGCAGCGCTTGAATTGGGAGTGCAATCCCAGTATTCGACCGAGAGCGCGATCCAGAATTACAGCCGTCTGGATGCAAACTTTCTATCGAAACTCCTTGTGAAACATAGCTCGGGATTGTCGGTACTTGCGGCGCCAGATACCTACACCGAGTTTCATGCCTCCCACGAAGCAGTTGAAAAACTGCTCGCTGTAGCTCGTCAGGACTTCGATTACGTAGTCGTGGACGCGGGATCGCGATTTGATCCAACCTGCAGGGCTTTATTCGAATCGGGGGCTGTCGTCTATCTTGTCCTGCAGGTCGGAATCTCTGAACTGCGAAACGCAAACCGCCTCGTCACGGAGTTCTTCAAGTCCACCGGCGCCAAGCTCGAAATCGTTTTGAACCGCTACAGCCCCCGCGTCCTGGGTATCGACGAGGACAGCATTACGAAGGCATTGACCAAGCCGGCCACGTGGAGGATCCCGAATGACTACTCCACCGCCCGGAATTCAAAGGATGCAGCCAGTCCACTAGCGCTGAGAGATTCCCCCATTTCGCGGGTGATTCGACAGATGACTAGGGCGATATGTGGCGGGACTGCTGAGACGAAGGATAAGAAGAAGTTTAATTTGTTCGGATAACGAGTCAGGCCCGGCGAAATAAGGATGGGGCAGCGTGAATTTTTTGGACCTTGAGCAGTTCAAAACGGAATTGCATCGGATTCTGATCTCGAAGCTGGATCTGGAGAAGCTGTCGCGCGTCAACTCCAGTCAGGCTCGGAGTGCAGTTGCCGGCATGATCGACGAGATTGTCGTCGAACAGAAAGTGCCGCTGACCTTTGAGCAGCAAGAGAAGATTCAGGCCGATCTCCTTGACGAAGTCTTCGGGCTTGGCCCGCTCGAGCCTCTGCTCCGGGATCTAACGATCTCGGACATTCTGGTGAACGATAAGGACCACGTGTTTATCGAGCGTGCGGGCCTGATTACGAGGGTTAACACGACCTTTCGTGACGATCGCCATTTGTTACAAATTATTGACCGCATTGTGTCGCGGGTGGGACGCAGAGTGGACGAGTCTTCGCCGATGGTGGATGCTCGCCTGCCCGACGGTTCCCGTGTGAATGCCATCATCCCGCCGCTGGCTCTGGACGGACCTGCGTTGTCCATCCGGCGCTTTGGAACCGGGCCGCTTGCTCCGAACCAACTGGTCGATCTGAAGAGTATTTCAGCGGAGATGATGGAAGTCTTGTCTGCGGCGGTGCGCGCACGCATCAGCATCCTGATCTCCGGAGGTACTGGCGCCGGCAAGACGACGCTCCTGAACATCTTGTCGCAATTCATCCCCAAGCAAGAACGCATAGTCACGATCGAGGACGCGGCTGAGTTGCAGCTTGCGATGGAGAATATAGTGCGGACGGAAACCCGTCCGCCCAACATCGAAGGGCAGGGCGCGGTCCGCCAGCGTCAATTGCTGATCAATAGTCTTCGCATGCGCCCCGACCGGATCATTATCGGGGAGGTTCGCGGCGAAGAAGCCTTCGACATGCTGCAGGCAATGAACACCGGCCACGAAGGCTCGATGACGACGATTCACGCAAACACTCCTCGCGACGCTCTATCCAGACTTGAGTCCATGGTCGCGATGTGCAATTTGAACCTGCCGGAGAAAACCGTGCGCCAGCAGATTGCTTCGGCGATCGCCATCGTCGTACAAGTTGCCAGGATGAGTGATGGGACTCGGAGGGTGACCAATATCTCCGAGATCACCGGTATGGAAGAGAACATTATCAGCATGCAGGAAATATTCACTTTTACCAGGAAGGGCGTCGGCCCGGATGGAAAAGTAGTTGGCGTATTTGGGCCAACGATGATCCGACCCAAGTTTCTCGAACGGCTGCGCATTTCGGGGATTTTCCTGCCGCCTGCGTTGTTCGAGCAGACCACGGAAGTGGGCTGAGAAAGCCGAGGATGGGATGCTACTTATCGTAGTGGTGGTATTCGCGGCGGTATTTGTGGTGCTCTCCCTGCTGTTGTTTGCGGGCGGAGCAGGCGCGTCCCAGCAAGCCAAGTTGGCTCGCGCCAATCTTGAAACGGCGCTGGCTTCCAGAACGCGTTCCTCAAGCGATCAGATTGTCGATGTCAGAAAGAGCGAACTGCTGAGCGCGGTTCCCTGGATCAACCGCTGGCTGTTGCAGCTTGAGCTTGCTCCGCGCTTGCGCACGCTGCTTCACCAGGCCAATCTGCAGTGGACTGTGGGGCGTCTGCTTATCATCTCCGCGATTTGCTTGGTCGTCCCCGCGTATTTGGTTTATCTGCGTACCGAAGCGGTGGTCCTTGCCATCTTGATCGGTGTCGTTGCGGGCTATCTGCCATTTGCCCTCGTGCTGCAACGACGCAGCGCACGTTTTGCCAAGTTTGATCAGGGGCTTCCCGAGGCTCTCGACCTGATGGTGAGCGCATTGCGGGCCGGTCATAGTCTGGTTGCTGCTCTGCGCCTGGTGGCGTATGAATCTACGGACCCAATCGGTACCGAGTTTCGGATCTGTTTCGACGAGCAGAACTATGGGCTTGAGCTCAGGACGGCGATGGAAAACCTGGTTACTCGGGTTCCGCTACAAGATCTGAGGATTGTCTCGACGGCCATTCTCATTCAGAAAGAGAGTGGAGGAAATCTCGCCGAAGTTCTCGAAAAGGCGGCTTATCTCATCCGCGAGCGATTCAAGTTGAAGCGGCAGATTCGTGTTTATACTGCCCAGGGACGCCTGACAGGATGGATTCTTACGATTCTTCCTCCTTTGCTGGGAGTAGCTCTCTATCTCGTCAGCCCCGACACGATGAGCATCTTGTGGACTCGCAAGATTGGTATCGAAATGCTGTATACGTCGGTGGGTATGACGATTTTAGGTGCAGTTATCATCCGCAAGATTGTCAACATGAAGGTGTGAGGCATGGCACTCGTCGTATTTAGTTTCGCCGTAATCTTTACGCTCGTCGTGAGCGGCGGCCTGCTGCTGTTCTATCGGCAGGCTACCATCCAACGCATCTCGTCTGTGGTGACACAGCCGGACCGGCGGAACCGTTTGCTGAGCGGCATCGAGCAGACGAGGTTCTCCGTGGGTGGCGCGTTGACTTACCTGGGCCGCGCTTTGCCGAGGAGCCAGGCGGAGTCGTCGGTTGTGCAACAGCGACTGGTCCGCGCAGGATACCGCAACTCGTCTGCCATAAAGTTATTCTATGGGACCAAGATTCTGGTTCCCCTGATCCTCGTGCTCGTGGCGCTGGTTACCGGTTTTGTCAGCTACAGCCCAATTTTTGCGTATGTCTCGACCATTGGGCTTGGATTTCTGCTCCCGGATTTCTGGCTGGGGAGGAGAATAGCAGCCCGTCAAGAGCAGATCCGCCTGGGCTTGCCGGATGTACTGGACTTTCTAGTGATCTGCATCGAAGCCGGTCTAAGTATGGATCAGGCCACCGCGCGCACCGCCGATGAGTTGCGACTCGCGCACCCGGCGGTTAGCGACGAACTTGACATCGTCGTCTTGGAGCACCGCGCCGGCCGCGCCCGCTCGGACTCATGGAAGCAATTCGCCGACCGCTCAGACGTAGACAGCGTTCGCAATCTTGTGTCGGTGCTCGTGCAGTCGGAAACGCTCGGAGCGAGCATCGCGAAGACATTGCGCGTCCATTCCGACGCTCTAAGATCGCAGCGTCGCCAGCAGGTAGAAGAGCAAGCGGCGAAGACCACGGTCAAGCTTGTATTCCCGCTTGTCCTGCTAATCTTCCCCTCTCTCTTTTTAGTGACTCTGGGGCCGGAAGCTATTATTATTGCGGAGCAATTTGGCAATGTTCTATCTCACTAAGAAAGGAGACCTTATATGGGCAACATAGAAATTATCCGAATAGTTGCTGGTGTTCTATGTGTAGTCGTGCTGCTGTTTCTCATTCAGCGCCGTCGCACAAAAGTTCGCTAGTCTGACCGTCCTGCTGACGCGGCGAAGGTGCCGCACGATGCAGGGATGGAGTGGAGGGATCGAGAACGCCGGTACGAAGTATTGATGTCGGGCCGGAAAATGCGCTGCCTCCACTCTTTCCAAGTAACAGCAGTTTCGGATTCGGATGATCACGTTGTCTGATTCCGTGTGTAGGAAGAGTTCACGGTCATGGCCGTTCAACCATGAGAGATTGAGTACTTGCTCCGGTGTATTACTTGAGGCCACTTCACGGAAAGCGAAGTAAGAGGGTAACGGCGTGAATCAATCAGCCATTACGGAAAGTAGCACCTCGAAGGCCCTGTCAGGTTGGCGGGAACTCGCCGAACGCTGGGGACTGATCAACACGCGCAGATACTGTGTATACAACCAGACGCGCGAATGCTTCCTCGGGTTAGAAGTTGCTGCGGCCGATACGGTGCTTTCGCGTCTGAGGGGATTGATCGGACGGTTGAGCCTGCGATCCGGTCGCGGCATATGGGTTGTACCATCGCGGGGTATTCACACGTTGGGAGTGCTATTTCCTCTCGACCTGATCTATCTGGACGCGAACTATCGCGTTATCCATATGGTCGAGCACTTCCCGAAGTTCAGTATTGCACCGTGGAAGACCAAGGCAGAGAGTGTGTTGGAGCTGCCAACCCATACGATTTATTCGTCACAGACACAGCCAGGGGACCAGTTTGTCATATGTGTCGTCGAGGAGATGGAGAAATGGCTCGAGCATCATCTACAAACAAAACAGACTGAGTAGGCATTGACTGCGAGGGCTGACATGACACCGGTCACGACTTGGTTTAGGTCGCTGTTTTCGAACGACCGCCGCAAATCTAAACGGCACCAGGCTCTGCCAGTTGTCGCTTTTTATTGGGATGGCGCAGTTCCGACGCCGCATTCGATTCGGGATATCGACGTTGCGGGGATGTTTCTTGTGACGGAGGGGCGCTGGTATCCAAACACGCTGATCACGATGACATTGCAAAGGACAGCGGCAACCGAGAGTGATCCCGACCGCGCGATTGCAGTGAATGCGAGGGTAGTCCGGTCCGGTGCAGATGGCGTGGGTTTCCAATTTATGTTGCCTAGGGTAAGTGGTTCCCTCAAGCTTGACGGCTTTCCCGCGAACGAGGCGGACGAAGAAACTCTGATAAGATTCCTGGCGCGGCTACGGGCAGACGCAGGTTCGTCGTGACTCCGTGTATCTTCCTGCCGCCGTGGGTAACTTTTGCTAATCTCAGGCTCGGTGATGAGGGAAGGAATGTCATGAAGAGATTAGGTGACGATGTTGGACAAGTCTCGATCCTCACGGTTCTCTGCTTGACCTGCCTGCTTGGGTTTGTGGCTTTTGCGGTGGATGTCGGAATACTTTTGCGCGCAAAGCAGGTAGCGCAAACTGCAGCCGACAGCGCTGTCATGGCCGCTGTTGCGGAGTTCAACTATGGAGATATGACGGCGGCGGCGAATGCGGATGCGGTACAGAACGGCGTGCCGGCGTCGGCGGTTAAGGTGAACTATCCGCCGCTGTATGGGCCGAATGCGGGTAAGAGTAACTACGTCGAGGTGATAATCTCTCAAAGCCAGCCGACGTTTTTCATGAAGATGTTCAAACGGAGTTCGATGACGGTGGCCGCCAGGGCGGTGGCGACAACCGTCCCCAGTCCGAATTGCGTGTATACATTGGGCTCTGCGGGGACGGACATTGGTGGGAACCTGACATTACCAAACTGCTCGATTCTCGTTGACTCGAGTTCCAGCAACGCACTTAATCTAACTGGATCTGGTAGCATTTCGGCCAAGTCGATCGGAATAGTCGGCGGCTATACCAAGACCGGTTCCGGAACCATTTCACCCACCCCGGTCACCGGTATGACTGCGGTGAGCGACCCGCTGTCCCTAACGGCTCCCGCTTTCAACGCAGGGTCGTGCAACGCAGGCATCAGCTACACCGACAGCACCAGCCACACGGTGACGGGGCCATCCACGCCGGGTGGAACGATTTGTTATAACGGGTTCTCCAACACGGGGAGCGGCTCGGTAACATTTCCTGCGGGCACTTACATCATCAACGGAGATTTCAAAACTACTGGATCCGGGAATCTGTCGGGAACTGGAGTCACATTCTACCTGCCCTCGGGCAGCAACAAATTCTCAGTTACCGGAAGCGGAGACCTCACTCTTTCGTCTCCGACAAGTGGGACCTACAGCGGCATCCTGTTCTATCAGGACTCGGGTGACACGCAAACAATGTCAATTACTGCCAGTGGCGCTTCGAACCTCAGCGGGATTGTTTATGCCCCAAGGGCAGAGCTTGACTTGACCGGCAGTAACAGTGCAGCCTTCAACACAGATATCGTCGTCGGTTCCCTGAATATCACCGGAAGTATCAACCTGAGCTACTATGTCCCCCTGGCTGGCTCGTCCCCTCTATCCTCTCCGAGGCTGGCGGAATAGACGGAGAGCAAGTGGAGCGAAATAATGAGACACCTAATTGCAACAAAGTTAGGGGATTATGGGAACCGTCGGATCAACCTATCTGCGCGCCTCGCAGCGATACGCGAAGACGCCGGTCAGGCCCTCATAGAACTTGCTCTCATGGGGCCACTTTTCATCCTGCTGCTGCTGGGAGCGACCGAGTTCGGAACCCTGGCGTACGACGGCATCGAAGTTTCCAGCGCTGCACGTGCCGGAGTCGCGTATGGCTCTCAGTCCTCTGCTACCGCAGCGGACATAACAGGGATGCAGTTGGCTGCAACCAACGACGGCACAGATGTTGGTGGAATTAGCGCGACGGCAACGCAATTCTGGTCTTGCTCAAGCACGCCATCTACTCAGAACTCGAGCCCCCCCACTTGTTCTGGTACCGGCAATCATGTTCTCCACTACGTTCAGGTGAAGACCACTGCTGTGGTGAGTTCTACGATTCACGTCTCAGGGCTCCCGAGTTCGTATACCCTGCACGGGCTTGCAATTATGAGAGTCGTGCAGTAACAGGAGTAGCCGGGGAGTGGTATTTCCGGAGGTAGTTGTGATGGTGAGACTATTCCCAAATGCAATAAACCTGCGGAAGTGCAGACTGCGCGCGCAAGGTGCTGAAATGCTTGGTAGCGCGGGCAACGAACAGGGTTCAGCCCTTGTAGAGTTCGCACTATCTATAATAATCCTGCTAACCTTGGTGTTCGGCGTTATCGTAATGTGTTTGGCGATTTATGCGTACCACTTTATCTCCGACGCCGCGCGAGAAGGAACGCGCTATGCGATCGTTCGAGGGTCGTCGTGCGCAACTTATGGTAACTTCAGCGCTCCGTGCCCGGTCACCACGTCAGCCCAGGTTCAGACCTATGTTCGAAGCCTCGCCTATCCCGGAATCAACCCGAACTATATGACCATAACTGCGACCTGGCCCACGACTGGGGCAAGTTGTACGCCATCAGTTTCTCCCTGCAACAATCCGGGAAACGTGGTTAAAGTGACAGTAAGTTATGCATTGCCACTGTCAATTCCATTTGTGTCGGCCAGGACGCTAACCATGACTAGCAGCTCTCAGATGGTGATTGCGGACTAGGACTGGGACGTCACTATTCCGGTGGGCTCCTGCATGCTCATTGAGCGGCATGGATCCGTCGAAGACCGGCGGGTGGCAATGCTCAACTGAGATAGAGAATTCAGCCCTCATTCCGTTTCGCTTGGGATAATCAGCAACACTTCCACAGGGGTTGGCTGGCCGTTCTGCGTGGCAGGCCTGAATTGCCACTGCTGCAGCGCGTGCAGCAGAAAACTCGCCTCTGCCAAACCGGGCGGAAAGGCGACGGCAAGTTGTTCGAAGTGACCTGCGACAGTCACGAAGCCGTGAACCAGGATGGCATCTGCATTGGGGTCCGGAGCAACGCTGGGCCTGACGATGTCGTACGGCCACGGAGCCGCCGGCTGAGTGGCATTGCCGCCCGAGGCCCCGCCCGCCGAACGGGGCACAGAATACTGGAGAATCCAGTTCTTTTTCAAACCTACATGGAGATACACGGTGTAGATGAGTCGCCCCCTCCACAGATCGACTGTCTCCGGATACTTGTCCGCAAGCGAAGATCCAACCACAACTACGCCATACTGCCCGTCCTTCGGCAAGTGAATGTGGACGAGCGGAGGTTCGCCCAGCCCAAACCCCGCGATCGAGCCTGGACTGGCTCCTGCGGCCGTGCCGTTCTGCGCAACGGCTGCGTTACCCCCGGCGGCCGTACCGTTCTTATCAACGGCTGCGTTACCTCCTGCGGCCGTGCCGTTCTTATTCACGGCTGCGGTGCCTCCGTTTGGATTGTCGGAATGCCCGGCTGCGTCTTGTCCGGCGCCAACTCCAGTTTGCTTGCTGGCTGGATTGCCACTGCCCGCCTCTGAGGACGCCTGTGACTGGCCCGGCGCAAGCGAGTCTGAAGAGGCCTTACGCGCAACACTGTTCGCAAAGGGTATCGCCGCATTGTCCTTCGCTTGTGTATCCGACAGCGACACCACACGCGCCGGAGTCGGTTCCGCAACCGGCTTTGACGCGGTCTGAGGCACCTGTTGCGGGGGATCGGGTGCGCGAACGACGACAGGTGAGGTGGTGCTTGGCGTAAACATCGGCTTCTCGGTGGTGAAGCGGGTGGATGAAAGCCTGATGTCCGCGGGTGCTGCTTCTCGATTGGGTGGAACGATCGAAGCGTGTGCGGCGACTACGGAGACTTTCGGGGGTGGGGGCGCCACAATCGTCATGCTGCGGCTATTTTCGGCGGACCATACAACGGCCCGCGGAATCGGGATTGGTTTTGGCGTCGTAATCTGGGGAGGAGCGTCCGGTTGAATGAGAGTTTGCGGGCCGGGAGGCAGTTCCGCGAGCTTTGGCGAGAGAAAGGGAAGGGATGCGAGGTGGCCGCCGGGATCCGCGCCGTGCTGAGCCGATGGCTTGCCGATTCCTGGCGTCGCGCTCCGTGCGGATTGGCGCATAGGCGGATCTTCAAGCGGTGCGCTCAGGACTCGGACGGTATACCGGAGGGGCGGGGGCTGGATCGCGAGCCGTGGCGCGTGAGAAACGCCGAAAGCGAGCCAGCCGAAGCCCAGGCAGTGCAGCACAACTGAGACCATGAGGCCGTAAGAGTTCGTGCGCTCGGGCTTCGGCTCCGTAAAGAGAGTGTAGATGCGCAAAGGCGTCATGATCGGCCAAGTTTCAATGAGGATACAACCGAACTAAATGCAATTGCTACGCCATCTTCAAACGCGCTAAGTTTGTGCAAAATGAGGCTATAAGTAGTAAACGGTGTCTACCTTGCTATACATAAGGGATAGTTGGTATACATACGTTCACACCCGACTTACAGGGGTGGCTGCTAAACCGCTGATTTTAGCGGAACAGCGGACAACAGCTATTTGGCACGCGGATTGCCAGTAGATATCAGCAGGGCAGAATTGGCGCTACCGACAACTCGAATGGGTGTCCTGAATGAACAAACGTGTTCTGACGATTCTCCTGACCGCTTTTGTTACTGCCGCAGCGTGCAGCTATCTCGTTTACCGGATCGTAGGCAATCGCCTCCTGTCAGTTTCGCAAAAGGCGACTCCGATCATTGTCGCTAACCAGGATGTCAAGCTAGGGAGCGTTCTTCGCGATGTTGATCTGGGGACCGCGGAGATTTCAGGCGCTTTGCCCAAAGGCGCCATCCAGGATCGTCAACAGGCCATCGGTCGCGGAGTGATTTCGAATCTCTACCAGGGCGAGCCGATCCTCGAAAGCCGGCTGGCCGCTCCCGGAGCGGGTGGGGGACTGGCGTCGACCATTCCGCCAGGAATGAGGGCGTGCGCGGTGAAGGTCGATGATGTTGTCGGCGTAGCCGGATTCGTAACCCCAGGAATGCACGTGGATGTTCTTATCTCCGGCAATCCTCCGGGATCGCCGGAAGTGAACACGATGAACGGCCCAAAGGTGAAGACGCTGCTACAGGACATTGCAGTCTTGTCTGCCGGCACGGATATTCAAAGGGACGTGGACGGAAAGCCGCAACAAGTTCAAGTGGTCAACTTGCTGGTGACGCCCGAGCAGGCTGAAGAGCTGAGTCTTGCCAGCAATCAGACGAAAATCCAGCTGGTCCTGCGGAATCCAATGGATACAAAGATTGCCGAGCCGCCAGGAACTGTGGTGGCCAATCTCTATGGAGACAAGAATGTCGTACCGCCTACGAAGCCACGATCGACGGCTGTTCCTCGTGTTGCGCCGAAGAGTGCGCCGCCACAGGTTTACGTGATCAAGGTCTTCAACGGATCGAAGCAGACTGAAGAGAAATTTGCACCTGGTGAGGAGAAGCAGTGAGAGCAAGAACTTGCATTCCCATCGCCTGTCTCTGCGTTTTTACCTTAGCGGCCTGGGTAGGGCTCACTGCGCGTGGGCAGGTTCCGGCTTCGCCTGCACAGCAGCCCGAGGTCGCGACCCAGGACTCGGCAAATGATCTTGTAGTGTCTGTGGGCAAATCTGTCTTAGTCGATTGCGCTCATATGATCGAGCGAATTGCGGTGGGTTCCGGCGATCTCGCGGAGGCTACCGCCATCAGCCCGACAGAGATCATGCTCAACGGCAAGGCTGCGGGCGAAACGAGCCTTATCGTTTGGCAACAGGGCGGCGTTCGGCAGTTCTTCAACGTGGAGGTCCGCGCGAGCAGTTACGCCACGAACGATCGTCTGGATTCGCTACGTCGTGAGTTGAGAACAGAACTTCCCGGGCAGACGCTGCGTGTCACTTCAGAAAACGGCCTCGTATTTCTTCGCGGTACGGTTAAGGATCTCACCAGCTCCGATCGCGCGGTACAGATTGCCTCCACCGCGGGCAAAGTCGTCAATCTGCTTTACGTCGCCGTTCCTCCGGCAGAGCCGCAGATTCTCCTGAAGGTGCGCTTCGCCAGCCTCGATCGCACGTTGAACAATCAACTCGGCATTAACCTGTTCAGCCTGGGTGCAGCGAACAGCATAGGCTCGGTGACAACCCAGCAGTTCTCTCCGCCGTCGATTAGCTCGCAAGCCAGCGGTGGTGGTGGTACTGGTGGTGTGACAGGCTCTGGAGCTACTGCAACACTTTCGAATCTGCTGAACCTCTTTGTTTTCCGCCCGGACATAAATCTTGGCGCCACGATCGAGGCACTGGAAGCGAAGGGAGTGGTGCAGATTCTCGCCGAGCCAAATGTGCTGACTGCGAACGGCAAGCAGGGAAGTCTTCTCGCCGGCGGACAGTATCCCTACCCAGTTGTTCAGGGAGTGAGCGGCGGTACTTCCGGTGCGGTCACAATCCAGTTCAAAGAATTTGGAGTACGCCTGAACTTCATCCCCACGATTACTCCCCGAGGTACCATCCGCCTCCAGCTTTCCCCTGAGGTCAGCTCTCTGGACTTTGCCAATGGCGTGACGATCTCAGGATTCACCGTTCCCGGTCTGGACATTCGCAGAGTGAAGACAGAGGTCGAACTGAGTGAGGGGCAGAGCTTCGCCATCGGGGGATTGCTGGACAATCGCGAGACCCAAACCCTTTCCAAGATCCCCTTCATCGGAGATGTTCCAATCCTGGGTAAGTTTTTTCAGTCGATCACCAAGACAAAGTCGAACACTGAACTCATCGTGATTGTTACCCCGGAGATCGTAAATCCCATACCGGCCGGCGCGCCTCTGCCTGAGATCAAGTATCCGGATAAGTTCCTGCCTTCGAACTCGGGAATTCCCATGACGACACCGGGTGCCGACGCTACGGCAGCAAACCCTGCCGCCGCGCAGCCTGCGACAATGCCCGTGGAGAAGCTGATTCAGAGCATGCAGCCCGAGCAGCCGCTTGTGATCGATAGCGGTATGTCCGCGACAGCAGGCTCCACCTCGGCCACAACCGGGGCTACGACTGCAACTACACCGCCAACGCAATGACGAGCGCGGTGTCGGGATGCCAGCGTACGCCAACGAGGTGTAGTCGCGATGAACAGCATTCTCGATGCGGGACGATTCCATTTGAGAATGCACCAGGTGACACAACATAAGCATGTTCGATCGATTGCTGAATTCCTGGTTGTAGCAATCTGCACGGTGGCTTTCGCGCTCAACGCTGCGGGAATCTGCGCCACGCTGCTAACCGATAATTACGCGGGCGCTCGCGACTTCGTCACCTATTGGTCCTCCGGACAACAACTTGCTCGACATGCAAATCCATACGACGGCCAAGCCATCCTGAGGCTTGAACACACCGTTGGATTTTCCGCGGGTCTGTCGCCCCTCATCATGCGGAATCCGCCGCCCTCTCTGCTGGTGGTGCTCCCACTTGGTATCCTCGGCATTCGAGCCGCGTCGTTCCTGTGGTCGGTGATGATGCTTGCATCCCTTTGGCTTTCCGTGCGCATGATTGCGGCTATGCACGAGCGCCGGAAGAGTCTGCTGAACTATCTTGCGTATACTTTTGCACCCGTGCTGTCCTGCCTCATTGCCGGGCAGATGGCGCTGTTTGTGCTGCTCGCGCTCACCTTTTTTCTACGCTTGCACAGGACGTACCCGTTGCTGGCCGGTGCTTCTCTATGGCTTTGCTTCTTGAAGCCGCATCTCTTTCTACCGTTCGGCGTCGTGCTACTCGCGTGGATCATTGTGTCCAGGTGTTACAGAATTCTCCTGGGTGCGGCAATCGCTTTCGGCCTGAGCACCTTACTTGTCGCTGTCATGGATCGGTTCGCCTGGGTGCATTATGCCCAGATGATGCGCGCAGCGAAGATTGATACGGCAGTCATTCCCTGCGTGAGCATGATGTTGCGCCTGATGGTCAGCCCGAACAGCGCCTGGCTCCAGTATCTTCCGGCAGCGCTTGCCTGCGTCTGGGCGATTGCCTACTTTCGAAGACACCGCGACGATTGGGATTGGATGGAGCATGGCTCGCTCCTGGTGCTCGTCTCAGTGGTGGTGGCCCCTTACTCCTGGTTCATGGATCAGGCCGTGTTGTTGCCGGCGCTGTTGCACGCTTTGTACCAGAACCGCTCGCGCAGCCTGGTAGCCATTCTTGCGCTGGCGAGCGCTGTCATAGAGATCGCAAACTTTCGGGGCGTGCCCTTGGGAAACTCCATCCTCTATCCCTGGACTGCATTGGTTTGGCTTGCATGGTATCTGTACACCGTCCGCAGAGCGAGGCCGGACGCGGCAGCGAAAGCGGAGATCGGGCCCGCAATAAACATGTCAACAGCCAGCTAAGTGTCGAACCTGTTTCTTGGAGAATCTGCCGCGATGGTCTCTCGGCGTGAAACCAATGAGGTATGGCGATGAACGGCGCAAGCACGCTCGACGGCTGACGATGGGCAACGGTGCGGCGTATTCTTGGCGCGCACAGATTCCATCTATGGATGGCCCTTGCGTGCGCAACAATTGCGGGTGTTTCCATCGTTGCGTGCAAGCTCACATCAGCCCAAAATGAGGGCAGAGATTGAGAGCGATCCGCTCCAGATCGTGGACGGAGATACAGGCGAGACGGAAAGAGCCTGATTTCTGGTCGTGCCGGGTTAACTTGCACGTTAATGGCCGCGACAATGGCGCAGGAGTGGCTACATGTATACGCCCCTTATCTGTCTCGGTCGATCTGTAAACATGTGGTCACACCGCAAAACATTGCCAAGACCGATAACCGGCTGATTTTCAACAACATCTGCATAACACTAAAGTGGCATTCCGCTTGCTCATGTAGTGTGCATCAGCCACTGGCTGGCATCAAAAATCCAGGTTGGGAGAGACAAAAATGAATGATCTTATTTTGAAGCTGTCTGCGAAGTTGCAGAACGCGATGATGAGCGAAGAGGGCCAGGACCTGATTGAATATGCCCTCGTGGTAGCTTTGATCGCTTTTGCGGCAACTGCAGGCATGAAGAGTCTGGCAACGGCCATCAACGCCGCGTTTGGCTCCATTGGAGACACACTCCAGACGAACGTCTAGGGGATCTGACTCACAGGATTTCTCAGCATTTCGGTGAGTGACCTTTGTTGCGGGAGGCGCAAGGCTCAACTCACCGGCGTCCTCGCGTACAGAGGCTTGGGATACGTGAAATGGATTGGAGGCAGCGAAAAATGCATATTCACTTGAGAACGCTCCGTCGCAGGTTACAGAACCTGACGCGGACCGAAGACGGCCAAGATCTGATCGAATATGCGTTGGTAATTGCCCTTATCGCCTTCGCTGCGACCGCCGGTATGGGCAGCGTGGCTACCAGTGTCAATGCAGCTTTTGTAACGGTTGGATCAACTTTGACCGCCAACGTATAGAGTGCGTGTTTGCCGATGATCGCAGGGAACATCAGCTTTTCGCCTTCTCGTAGAGAGGGCAGGTTCCGGCTAACTGGCCGATCGACACTCCCCGTTTGACTTAAATCGGTGCTTCCAGGAAAGCCTTCATGCTTCTATCGGTCGTCATCCCGGTGTTCAACGAGGAGGAGATAATTCCCCTCCTGATTCCACGCCTTACCAGTGCGCTTCGCGGCATTGCATGGGAAGTCATCTTCGTTGACGATGGCAGCACGGATGCGACACCCTTTCTTCTTGAGCGTGCGTCGCTCGACGACCAGCGCATCAAGTTGCTTCGCTTCAGCCGAAACTTTGGCCATCAGGCGGCTGTCACTGCAGGTCTGGACTTTGCCAACGGCGACGCCGTTGCCGTGATGGACGCGGACCTGCAGGACCCGCCTGAGTTATTGCCGCGAATGTTGGACCTATACGAGCAGGGCTACGACATCGTATCGCCGCAGAGGACCGCGCGCGAAAACGAGAGCCGATTCAAGCGCTGGACCTCTGCTCTTTTTTATCGCACCTTGTCGCACCTGGCGGACCAGCGCATGACCCCGGATGTTGGGGACTTTCGCTTGTTCAGCCGCAGGGCAGTGTGTGCCATCCGATCGCTTCGGGAGCAGCACCGGTATCTTCGCGGCATGGTTGGCTGGCTGGGACTGAGAGAGGCGATCCTTCCTTTTGAGCGCAGTGGTCGCGCCGCCGGACATACGAAATATCCGCTGATCAAGATGCTTCGTTTTGCCTGGACTGGCATCTCTTCCTTCTCGGATTTTCCGCTTCGCATCAGCATCGCGGCGGGCTGCGTTCTCAGTCTCGCAGGGTTTGCTTATCTGGCTCGAGTCATGTACCTGGCGCTGTTCACAACATCGCTTGTTCCGGGATGGGCCTCCGTCGTCGCCCTGCAATGTGCATTCTCTGGAATGATTCTGCTGGCGCTGGGCAGCATCGGCGATTACCTCGGCAGAACCTATGAAGAGACGAAGAACCGTCCCTTGTATGTTGTAACGGAGACATCCAACATCCGCCTGCCGCAGAATTCGCTGCCGCGCGCAGTCATTCTGGCACAGGCCGCCGCTCCGATGAATATCCCGGTTGCGGAATTCCGCAAGCCGCGCTCGCTGGCCGAGGAAGCGCCTGCGTATCATTCGCTGTCTGGTAGAGGGGCCTGAGTAATCTGCAAGTGGAGAATGCTGCTATGAGTGCGCTTCCCGTTCAGGAACGCGGTGCTTCGCAGAAGTCAAATGATTCGCGAGACATTCTTTCCCCCGAGTTCGACCGCTATGCCCCCTCCTATTCGGCGTTGCTCGATGATCCGATCCGGAATCGGTTTGCGCGCGATCCGCTGCATTTCCATCGAAGGAAATGGCTTCTGATCAGGACGCTGCTGAAGCGATTTGGTGTGGCCGCCGAGATGCAGAGGTGGCTGGATGTTGGCTGCGGCCAGGGCCAGTTGCTGGAACTGGCTGGCGGCAACTTCAAGCAGGCGACCGGGTGCGACCCGTCCGCGGTCATGCTCCCGTCTCATGCAACGTTCACAGTACTGGAACAGCCATCGCCCGCCGAACTACCATTCGACGATTGCTCCTTCGATTTTGTGACTGCGGTATGCGTCTACCATCACGTCCACGGTGGAGCAAGACCGCGTCTCACCGATGAAATCAAGCGAGTGCTCACGCCCGGCGGACTGTGCTGCATCATCGAACATAATCCGTGGAATCCGGTCACCCAGGCGATTGTTCGACGATGTGCGGTGGACGTGGATGCGGAGCTTCTCTCCGCGCGAACGACCCTGAAGCTACTCGAGGCTTCCGGGTTCGAATGCCTCGCGACAGACTATTTTCTCTACTTCCCGGAGCGACTCTTCAATCGCCTGCGTTGGATTGAGGGCAAGCTTCACAAGATGCCCTTCGGCGGACAGTACATTTCGCTGGCGCGTGCGCCTGGTTCAACGACGTCATCCTCTGAATCCGCGCCTACCGCAACTTAGATATGGAATGGCCACACTTCTTGGACAGTCTTCGAGAGAATCTGTGCGTGGTCTTGCGGAGACAGGAAGCCGAGGTGGTCTCGGAAGAGGGCTACCGTCTGGGCGTAGGACTGCTTGGGGAGCGAGATCGGCCAGTCGGTCCCGGCCATCAGGCGTTTGGCGCCGAAGACTTCGACCAGGCGTTTGACCTGCGCAGCCGCGTCCGGGTACGGGTAGGGCTGGGCTGACAGCGACCACATGTGCGAGATCTTTACGACGATCCTGGGATAGCGGGCGAGGGCGAGCAATAGATCGAGCTGCTCGGGGTGATCGAGGGGCGAGTCGGCCATGTGGTCGATGACGATCTGCAGATCCGGGTTGGCCTCAATCAGCGGGTGGAGATCGGGAAGGCGCATGACCGGGATGAGCAGCGTCATGGGCACTTTGAGTTGCGCGCAGCGACGCCACAGCGGCGGCATCAGCGGTCCGCGAATCCAGTCGCCTGCCTGCCCAACTGCAGGGCTCAGACGCACGCCGCGAAAGTCTTGTTCCTCGGTCATGCGGCTTAGCTGGTCCGGAGCAGCGGGGTCTTCGGGGTTGACGCGGCATACGCCGTGGAACTCGCGTGGATAGCGCTTGAGAACGCTAGCGAGATAACTATTGTCCCAGCGATAGTGAATGACCTGGATAATGACGGTGCGGGCGACGCTATTGGCGCGCATGAGGTCCAGCAACATCTCTACAGACGCGTTCTCTGGCGAAGGACTTACACCCGCCGCAAAGGGAAACGCCGGATCATGCTTCCACACATGAACATGGGAGTCGATGAATGGAATTGGCGCTGATTGAGCAGAGAGGCGCGACGCAAGAGCGGTGGCGGCTGAGGCTACGACGAAGTGGCGACGGTTCCACATGATGATCTGAAAGTCTATCGCGTTTGCAAAGGCTCGTCGCCATGGAACGGACTCAGCGGCCCCACGCCTCCAGACGAGGCACGGGACCGCGGACTTGATGAACCGTTAGAAAGTACGCGCGCTCGACGGCGGCATTGCGATCCTGGGATCTTCCTTGTCGATGGGCGCGATGGTCAGTGTGAGCGTTGCAGGAGGAATGCCGTCTGCGCTGGCGGTGACCGTGACCCGACCAGTGGTGCCAGTAGCGCGTAACAACGCAAGCGCATTGCCAAAATAGACCTTGCGCTGAGTCGCCTGGAACGGATCGTGGTCCATGAAATTGCCGTTGTCGACCGCGATGATGGATGCCGGGCCACTGGCCGAGAAATGGATCACCGTCGTCGAGTCGGGAATCCGAGTTCCAGCGTCATCGACCAGGGTCGCAGTGACGTAGCGGACATCGTTCCAGTCGGGGGTCAACGGCGTGGCCACTTTATCAGCAGTGAAGACAATGCGAGCCGGTTTGCCCGCAGTCTTGAGTTCCTCTGTAGCCACGACCTTCCCATTGCTCCGCGCAACAGCCTTCAACGTACCCGGCTCGAACGGCACTTTGAAACTGATGGCGGAAGCATCCGCATGGAGCTTCTCAGTCCCAATCGACTTGCCATTCAGAAATAACTCAACCTCTTCGGAGTTGGTGTAGACATCGACGTTCTCGGTGTGCGGCTCGAGACTCTTCGGCGTCCAGTCGGGGAGCAGTGGCTCCGAGAAGCGGACCGACGGGTCGGGCGGAGGACCGGCAGCGCGAGCAGTTGCCGCCGCCGTCTGGTCGGTGCTGGTGGCGTTCGCGTAACCGGGATCGACGGGAGTGGCGCGCACAGCGGTTACGCGCCGCACCATGGCGACCATCGGCGTGGTCGACCACCAGCTCTGGCGCTCGAACGCGCGCCCATGCGGCAGCGCGGCGGAGTTCAGCAAGCCGGAGCCGGAGCCGATCGTAGGCCAGGTGCGCGACTCGCCGAGGTAGTCGATGCCGGACCACAGGAATTGGCCGGAGTACTCGGGATGGTCGCGCATGGCAATCCACTGGTTACGATCATGCGCGTTCTCGGTGCCGATGATCTTGCGCGTAGGCTTCTGCGCGTGCGCCGCGAGAATCTCCTGCTCGCGGTAGTTTTGCCCGACCACATCAAGCAGGTCGGCCAATCCGTTGTCGTAGTCATGGCTGACGTTCGGACGGAAGAGCGCCTGCGTCACCGGACGCGTCGGATCGTTCTTGTGGAAGGTCTTCACCAGTGCGGTAAGGATGGGAATGGCAATGTCCGGTTTGGGCGTATCGTGAATCTCGTTTCCTGCGGACCACAGAATAATGCTCGGGTGATTGCGGTCGCGCATCACCGTGTCCGTCGTATCGCGGATGTTCCAATCCTTGAAGTACAAGTGATAGTCGTACGGATTTTTCGCGACCGACCAGCAGTCGAACATCTCGTCCATGATCAGGAAGCCCATACGATCCGCGAGGTCGAGAAACTCCGGCGCGGGCGGGTTGTGCGCGGTGCGAATGGCGTTGACGCCAAGCTTGCGCAACTCCGTCAAACGCCGCTCCCACACGCCAAGTGGCACTGCAGTGCCCACTGCGCCGCCGTCGGTGTGCAACGCTACGCCATAGACCTTGTGGTGGACCCCATTGAGGAAGAAGCCTTTGTCTGGATCGAAGTGGAACTCGCGAATGCCGAACGGGACATCCTCGTCGTCGACCGCCTTGCCATCGCGCAGGAGCGTTGCATGGACGGTGTAGAGAACAGGGTGGTCGAGGTCCCAGCGATCGGGCTTGGGCAGGGTCATCTCGGCGTCCAGGTCAGCGTTGGCTCCGGGTGCGACATTCTGCGACGAGGCGGAGGAGACTACTTTCGTCGCGAGCACAGGAGCGCCGTTTGGTCCGGTGAGTCGGACGCGCAGCGTGAGGTTGACCGGCGCGGCGGATTCGTTTGTGACGGTGCTGCGAACATGGATGGTCGCCGAGGCCGCAGAAACCGAAGGCGTCGTAACGAAGGTCCCCCACGGAACGATGTGCGCATCGCTCGTGGTCACCAGCCGCACCTGGCGATTGATGCCCGCGCCGGGATACCAGCGCGATGCGGGTTGTTGCGAATCGTCGACGCGTACCGCGATGGTGTTCTTGCCGGGATGCAGATGTGGCGTCAGCTCGTAGTAGAAACTCACGTAGCCATAGGGCCGGTGTCCGAGCAGTTCTCCATTCAGGTAGACGTCACTATTGGCCATGACGCCGTCGAAGACTATATAGGTGCGGCGTGCGGCAGTCGGCGTTGCATCCGCGTCCGGAACTGTGAAGGTCTTGCGATACCAGCCGATGCCGGTTGGTGCAAACGCGCCTGCTCCCCTCGAGGGCGCATCTTCCTTGAACGGCCCTGCGATAGACCAGTCGTGGAGCAGCGTCACCCCGACCCATGCGGAGTCATCGAAGCCCGGATGTTCCGCGCCCGGGGCATCCGCCTGGAGGAAATGCCAACCCGTAGTGAACTGCTGAATCACGCGCGGCTTCTGAGACAGTGGAGCGGCCGCAGGAGCCGCGTGCAGAAGTGAGGGAAGAGCGAGGAGGGCTGCGAGCAAAAGAATTCGGCGTTGCATGATGCTCCTCTGGTTCGATGATCAACTTGGTGTAGCGCGCAACTCCACGCCCGCCAGTTACTTTTCAGTAGTAGTGGGCTGAGGTTGGATCGGGTTGAACTTCTTTGCAAGCTCCGGCGTGGACACTGCGTCCTTGAGATCGGCGGCCTTCGCCACTTCCGCCGCGAAGACGTAGCTCCGTCCGAACATATTGCTGGTGAAGAACACGTATTTCTTGTCCGGCGAGAAGCGAGGATTCGGTTCGGCATGGTAGTCCTGCCACGCCATGTTGACGAGATGCTCGGAGTGAAACACGCCGGACTGGAAGAAGTTCGGATCATTCAGCGCGCCCTCGGTGTTGCCGATCATCTGCGGCCGGAAGAGTTCGATCCACTGTCCGTCCGGCGCCTGCGCCACCTGCCCCGAGTCTCCGCCGTCGCCGCAGAACAGGTCGAGGTCCTTGGTCAGGTTGAAGTGAATCGACCACTCATTCCGCTGCAGGTGATACGCGACACGCTTGTGCGTCTCCAGGTCGTAGCTGGCGACGAAGAAGTCCTCGCCCTTGGGATACTGCCAGTCGTACCAGATCGTCTTGCCATCCAGACCCCAGAACTCGTGGCCTGCGATCTCCATCACCATGCTGCGCTTGTGGACGAGCTGGTTCTGCGTGCCGTCGGTATGGATCAGCCAGATGCGATCGACCTTCTGCCACATGCCTTCGTGGCAGTACATCAGCAGCGTCGGATCGCTCGGCGAGAACAGCAGGTGGTTCACCCAATCGGTCGAGTGCTGCAGCATCTTGATCGTTCCGGCCTTTTCGCCATTCGGCCCGGGTTCGAGCCGAATCGTAAACAGCACGACGGGAATCCGCGCTGCGAGCCGGCGCTCCATCATCGCGCCCTTATCGTTGGACTGCACATTCGCTCCACCGAGCCGCGGATCCGTCGCAACCTGTGCAATCGGCGGACCACCTGTAGCCGCCGGAACTCCCGCAGCAGCCTGAGCGCCCGGAGCACCAGCGCCGCCGCCTCCGCCGCCCCTGCCGAATCCCCCCGCCTGCGCAGGCAGAAACGCATTCGGCGCATTCGGATCGCCACCGGGACAATCCGCTTCGTTATACGTCCCCGCTCCCAGCGTCTCATCCGCATTCACGCTGGAGATACTGACTCGCGGAGGCAAATCGATCAGCTTGCGAATCTCGCCGGTATGCGTGTCCGCCTTGTACACCGCGTTGGCGCGTGTCGCTGGATCCATTCGCGTGAAGAAGATGCTGTTGGTCTTGTGGCCCACCACGATGGCGCGCGCCCCTCCGCCAAACCCGCGGCCACCTCGGCCTCCTGCCGCCGCAGCATCCCCAGCCGGAGCAGCGGGCGGGGGAGTGTTCGGCACCAGTATCTTGGTCGTCATCGTCGCCAGGTCGAGCACGCGGATGCCGTCCGGCGAGTTGTACACCATCTGCGTGTGGTCGGGCGTGAAGGCGTTGACGTTGAAGTAGAACGCGCCCGAATTGGGCTCATCGGAGACGCGCCACACCCGGTGGCCGGTGTCCTTGTCGACCCAGGACTTCGGCGGCATCGCCCCGGTCTCGGAGGGTTTGTTGTCGCGCTGAGGACCCTGTGCGTGGAGCGAGAGCGCGGCGAATGACACTAGGGTGAGGGTGGCGAGGCTGAACTTGAGGGCGCGGGGCGAAACCATTGAGTACTCCTGATGGGGGAAGAAAGCTGGCCACGCAAACCTTGGCCGTCGCAGAGCGGTTGCCGGGTCGGATTCGTGCGCCAGAGAGTTATACATGGGAGACGACGCAACAGGGAAATAGTTTCGAAATGGGAAGCCAATGGTCGCGCACGTCGCCCCGCCCTTGAAAACCGTCGCCGCATATTTACTTGTGTATGAAGGAGTTGAGGCGGATACTTGGGGCGACTTACGAATGGGTTTCTGGAGACAGCGAATGATGCGGTCGATGGTTTGGTGTGGCGTGATCCTTGCCGGAGTGGCGATTCCAGCCGCGACAGCGCAGCAAGCGAACGGGGTGCAGCAGACGTCAATTGGGCAGAACCAATCGATCATGGCATCGATTGTCGCGCCCGTGACCGGCGAGCCGTATCAGGCGGAGAAGGTGACGCGTTCCGTACAGAAGTTGAGCGATGGAACCGTGATTACGCACGAGACGCGTGGGATGATTGCGCGCGATGCACAGGGAAGGATGCGCGAGGAACTCTACATCAGCCATTTCGGCAACATGAATGGCCGCCAAATGGAACTCGAATTCCAGTCGGCAACGGTGGGCGATCCCGTGACTCACACCATGCTCATCTGGAACGGCGGGCCTGCGAAGATTGCAACTCAGATGCAGTTGCCCTCCCGGCCCTCGCCTTTGCGGGTGGCCCCAAAGCCGGGCGAAATCCAGATGTTGAAGGAGGACGCGCCACCTCCCGTTGTAGCCAGAACGCCGCGGAACGGAACTGGAACGGTCTCGTTGGGTACGATGCCCAACCTGGGAATGCCAAACTCGCCTCTGATTGTCGCTGGAGGGTTCGGATCGAACGCCGACGTAAAGACGGAGCAACTGGGACAGCAGTCGATCGAAGGGGTGCTGGTGACCGGCAAGCGAGTGACGACTACGATTGCTACCGGTGCCGTCGGCAATGATCGGCCGATTGTCGTGGTGCATGAGGAGTGGCGATCGCCCGAGCTGAAGATTGTGGTGAAGACCATCGACTCGGACCCGCGCACCGGCGAACAGACGATGGAACTCCAGGAACTCGCTCGCGCGGATCCCGATCCATCATTGTTTCAGGCACCGGCTGGCTACCAGGTGAAGGATATGGCCGACATGCTCAAAACACTGGGCAACACCGGCGCGCCCAGGACGCCCTAGGCACGAGCCGATGCTTGCGGGTGGGTGCGTTACGCCGCCGTTCTTTCAATCTCTGCGCGCAAAAGAAGCCTGCGAGGCACTGGCCATTTCCGCACTGCAATCCAAACCGCAAACGCAGCCAGCGTGATGCCGTACAGAATCTCGTTCAACAAAAACGTGCAGCCCGGAGCCCTCTTCGCCAGGTCGAGCAGAAAATACCGTGCTCCGGTCGCGAGTCCCTCCTCCTTCGCATACCCGCCGAGGAATCCGAAGACCCGCATCCCAACGCTCGCGTAGCACGCGTATCCAAACGCAATCACACCGGCCAGCGCCGCCGGCATCTTCCACGCGCTGCCGGTCGGCGCATTGCCCCGCCACCACAGCGCCGGAAGCAGCACCAGCGGATAGAACTTCATCATCAGTCAGCCGCAGCGCTGGCCTTAGGATCGAGGATCGAAACGCCCATTGCCCTATTTCACCCTCAACTGTTTAGAATCTTGTACAAACTCAGGAGCCATTCATCGCTCCTCCAGATTCTATTGCCCTGAGGTTCCTTTGCGACGATCCGTTGCGGTCAAACCGAGTGCACGTCCCGCAGGCCCCGGGTGCTTTCTTCAGTCAACTTTAAGCCGCTAGCCAGTATCCTTACAGAGTCCACCATTCCAAAATCGATCTCAGGAGTCTCCCCGCAATGCGCGCCAAGTCCCAACCCACAATCTCGCTTCTCGCCGCCTGCACTCTGCTGTTCGCCATGATGCTCTCCGCCTCGCCCGCATTTGCGGCGAACGGCCCCTACTCCATCGTCGACCACTGGAAGATCGGCGGCGAAGGTGGCTGGGACTATCTCCTCGCCGACCCCTCGGCGCACGTCCTCTACATCACCCACGGCACCCAGGTTGAGGTCGTCGCCATCACTACCGGCAAGAAGGTCGGCGCCATCACAGGATTCAAGGGCACCCACGGCATCGCGCTCGACACCGACGGCAAGGTCGGCTTCATCTCCGGCGGCGCCGGCAACGAGGTGGTCGCCTTTGACCGCAAGACCTACGCCCGCATCGCCTCTATCCCCACCGGCCAGAACCCCGACGGAATCCTGTTCGAGCCCGTCACCAAGACCGTCTGGGCCTTCAACGGTCGCTCCTCGGACGCGACCGTGATCGATGCCGCTTCCATGAAAGTCGTCGCCACCATCAAGCTCTCCGGCAAGCCAGAGTTTCCCGTCACCGACGGTGCTGGCCACGTCTTCGTCAATATCGAGAACAAGAACTCCGTCGTCAGCCTCGACGCCAAGGCGCTCGCGGTTACCGCCGAATGGCCAATCGCCGGTTGCGAGTCGCCCTCAGGCCACGCCATCGATACCGCGCACCACGGCCTCTTCGAAGTATGCGACGGCGGCGTCATGGCCATCACCGACTACGAGACCGGCAAGCAGATCGCCAAGGCCAAGATTTGCGACGGCCCCGACGCCGCCGGTTTCGACCCCAAAAATCAGGTAGCCTTCAGTTCCGATGGCGAGACAGGAACTCTGTCCATCGTCAGCACCAAGGCCGGCGACAACTACAAGACCATCCAGACCCTTCCCACCCAGAAAGGCGCTCGCACCATGGCGTTTGACGCCGGCAACGGCCGCGTCTATCTCGTCGACGCCGAATCCGGCCCGGCCCCTGCCGCTACGCCGCAGAATCCCCGCCCGCGCCCCGCACCCATTCCTGGCAGCTTCACCGTCATCGTAGTGGCCCGTAAATAGCTTTCCAGGGGCTGCTGAAAAACAATCTGCTGTTGGTTTGTGGATTAGCGTGGGGGGCTTCAGCCCCACGAATAACCCAATCGGAATTTGGGGGCTTTAGCCCTGGGCCTTTCGTTCGGGTCGTCGAATCTGACCTTTCCAGCACGCTCTTTCAGCCCGCCACAGACCGGGTGCCCCATGTCCGACGGAATCTCGTCTGACATGGGGTCTTGTTTTGCTTACTCCTTATAAGCCGCCACCGCCGCGCCCTTCGCCGAAAAATCGCCGGCCACCGGATCGTTTTTCAGCGCTTTCAGACACGACACCACAATCTCCGCATTCAACTCCGCCCCTGCGCGGCTGGTGTGCGTAGGCGGATCGCCGAATAGCGGTTCTACTGCGGCCTCGCCAAGCGCGTCATAGCGCCGCGCGATCGCTTCGTTCAGGTCGAGAAACCCCACATGCTCCTGCTCTGCCACCTGCTGCGCCCAGCCGGCGAAGTTGTCCTTAGTTGCGCACCACCTTGCCATCCTTCCACGTCTTCCGAGGAATCAGCGAACACACCTTCGGTGTCGCTCCCTTGGCCTTCGCATCCTCGACGATCTTCCGGATGTACCACCCATACGTATGCACCGTCTCGTGCACCTTCAGGATCGGGTTCTCAATCTCCATCGTCTCCGGACCGACCCCGGGCAGGGAAGCGCGCGCCCGTGAAGGCTCATCCGGCACTCCGCCGTCGTTATGCCCAAACTGGATCAGCACCACGTTGCCCGGCTTGATCATCGCCAACGTCTTGGCCCAAGGCCCTCCGTCAGGCCCATTCATATAGGTCCTGCTGCTCAACCCGCCGATAGCGCGGTTCACCACGTTGATCTTCGCTGGATCGAAGTCATCCACCAGAGGCTCGCCCCATCCCCACTGGCCGCCCGCGCCGTTGCGTTGCCCATTCCGCACCGTCGAATCGCCCACTAAATACAGCGTCGGCAGCTTAGGATCCTTCGCCACAGGTAGCCCTATCCGTTGCCGAGGCTTCGGATCCGTGGGCGAACCCACCTCTGCTGGCTGCACCTGCGGCGTTGCAGCCGCGCCAGAGGCCTGCTGCGCTCCAGACGTACGCCAGGCGAGGGAGGTCAGCAACAGCCCAAAGAGCAGGGCGGACAAGACGCACCGGTGCGATGCTTGCTGAAAACGAATTGCAGATGTCATGGCATCAAGATGTACTGTGCCCGTCTCTTACTCGTCAAGTGTTCTCGCCCGGGACTGCTTCTTGGACTGCAATGTAGCTGACGTACCCCGGGTGTGCCACAAAAGTGGTATAGAAATGGCCTAAGATATGCAAAAGATTGCATGTTTGGGGAACTTAGGCTGCCTAAGTCATTGATTCTACGATTCAGAATTTGGTATTCCACATGCACTATAGAGGGCAACGCAGACCTAGCACTATGAGGAGGTAAGGCCTCAGACTGCCATAGTCTCCGGTGCTATTCGAAGCAAAGAGGTGAAGTAAATGCAGTTCACGTTAAACCCGCTGCCCCCAGCGGCCATTTCAGGAGGCTCTCATGAAAAATATCGGTAAACTTGCTGTCCTTGGAGCGGTCCTCGCCGCATCCACGTCCTTTGCATTTGGTGACACCATCACTCTCGGCAGCTTCGGCGCCGCGGGTCTCGCTGCGTACCATCCCACGGTCACCGTGTCCAACAGCGAAATGCAGTATGCTGGAAACCAAATCGTCGCGACCGTCGCGCTCATTCCAGCGACGCCAACAATTTCGTCGATCGCCCCGGTCAACGCCACCGACCTCAACCCCTCTGCGGTATGGTTTGGCCCGGTGACGAACTCCAGCTGGGTTGGCATCAATGACAAAGCAGGCCCGATGAGCACCTCCAACCCGGGGTTTGGCTACTATGAATTCACAACGACGTTTACGGCTGTCGGCGGACTCTACTCTGGCAACCTCGACGTCATGGCGGACGATACGATGGAGGTGTTGCTCAATAACGTCCTGATCCCGAGTCTTAGCTTCGGCGCTCTGGGAGGGGACCTCCACTGCGCAGACGGCATGCCGACCTGCCTCGTTGAGGATAATCTTGCGATCGGGAGCATCTCCTTGCTGACCGGCACCAACACCCTCACGTTCATCGTGAAGCAGGCAGGCACTGGTCCAGTAGGTGGAACGAGTGATCCTTCAGGTATGGACTTCAATGGTAGCCTGGTCCAGAGCACCGTTCCTGAACCCAACAGCCTCATGCTTCTCGGCACCGGCTTGGTTAGTGCGGCGGGCATGCTCCTCCGCCGTCGTCGCGTGACTGCCTAACCCTTCATCCTCCTGAAATAACCAGACGGAACGCCTTAGCCCGGCGTTCCGTCTTTTTTCGTAATGCAGAATGTGCCCTGTTTTCGGTGCATCGCAAGGTCATCGCAGCGGCCCAAGTTTTTCAACTGCCAAAGCCCTAGGCGATGCGGTCGCCTCCTGTTACACTCGTAGAGGTCGTTTGGACCGCATGGCTAAGGGCGTTGGTCGCTCCATAAGGAGCCTGAACCGCCTCAAGTTCATGTGCGTCTGGTGGGGGGCTGTAGCTCAGCTGGGAGAGCGCCTCGTTCGCAACGAGGAGGTCAGCGGTTCGATCCCGCTCAGCTCCACCAAAGATTCAACGACCCGCGGAAATCATTCCAGATAGACTAGCTTGGCAGGATCCGAAGCACCCCTGCGTGGGACCAGGCCGGCCAGTTCACCCGAGTGATCTCCATTAACCCATTCCGGCCGTCCCAGCGCCGCTGGCGAATCGCGTGGCTGCTCAGCCTGGGCGTGCTCGTCAACTACTTCGACCGCGTCAACCTCTCCGTCTCGCACGCGGCTCTCTACACCACCTTCGGCATCTCCAACATCGCCTTCGGATACCTCTCCAGCGCCTACAACTGGACCTACGCGATGTGCCAGCTCCCCATCGGAGTTCTGCTCGACCGCTTTGGTATCCGCCGCATCGGCCGCATCAGCACATTCCTCTGGAGCGTTGCGTCCTTCGGCGCCGCCATCACTCCCAGCCTCGGCGGCTTCTTCGCCGCCCGCTTCCTCCTGGGAGTGGGCGAGGCGCCCACATTCCCCGCAAACGCCAAGGCCATCGGGCACTGGTTTCCGTCGCAGGAGCGGAGCTTCGCCACCGCCCTCTTCGACTCCCCCGCCAAGTTCGCCTCGGCTATCGGCGTACCCCTCCTCGGAATCATTCTCATCAAGATAGGCTGGCGCTGGAGCTTCGCCGCAACCGGCCTCATCAGCTTCGCCTACTTCCTCCTCTTCTGGCGCGTCTACCGTGACCCCAGCGACGACCCCCAACTCACAGACGACGAGCGCCATCACATCGCGGAGCACATCGCGCCCGACCCGCCCGGCACGCCGGAGCTACCACCAGCCTCCCTCGGATACCTCCTCCGCCAGCGCAAGGTGCTCGGCCTCGCCATCGGCTTCGGCTCCTACAACTACGTCTTCTATCTGCTGCTCACCTGGCTGCCCAGCTACCTGTCAGCCGCGCTGCACATCGATCTCCTGCATTCGTTCCTCTACACCGGTGTCCCCTGGCTCTTCGCCACATGCACGGACCTGACGGGTGGATGGCTCGCCGACTTCCTCATTCATCACGGCCACGATGCGAGCCGCGTGCGCAAGGCAGTCATTGTCTGCGGAACCGCATTCGGCCTCGGCATCCTGGGTGCGGCGCACGCCCACACCGCCACCCGCGCCCTCTTCTGGATCAGCATATCGATTGGCGGTCTCTCGGCCGCGTCTCCAGTAGGATGGTCGATCCCCTCGATGATCGCGCCCCGCGGCAGTGTCGGCACGGTGGGCGGCATCATCAACTTCTCCAACCAACTCTCCGGAATCGCCGCCCCCATCATCACCGGCTACGTCGTGACCGTGACGCACTCCTACGCCTGGGCCTTCGGCATCTCCGCCATCTATCTCCTCATCGGAATCGCCAGCTACCTCTTCCTCCTGGGCCGAATCGAACCCATCCCCCAGGAGGCATAGCACTACGCTGTATCCACATTATGATCTCGGGGTAAGTCATTGATTAAATGAGGATTATCACCTTGACGCAAGGTGGTATCCAAGTGCACTATCGGATTATGCCCGATATGAGTACGATCCGGCGTTTTATCCCCCTTCGCATTCTGCGGTGGAAAATCCAGTTGCGGAATATGCCCCTCGCGAAATTCTGGGGGATTGCGATTGGGGCCACGGTTTTATGTGTCCCGTTGTGGAGGCACTTCGGGACAGACATAGCACTACCAGTACTGGCAGATGCGACGCCTATTCTGTTGGCGATTGTGGGGGTTGTAATGTCCTACATACAGCCTAGGAGGGAGAGCCATCGCGCCACCACGTTCATTTTGATTGTTGCGGGACTGCTTGGATCTGCGGTTTTATCGGCAAATAGGATACGAAGCGAAGCGTCCCACCGTAATGAAGTTTCCAATCTCGGCAGCAAGATGGATGAGGTACGCCATCAGAATGATGTGTTGAGTGCGTTTTTGCTAGCGGCGAGAAATACCGGGAAGATGAGTGAGGTGGATAGGAGAAAAGGAATAGAAACCGTTTTACGAAATGAATACATACTGTCGCATGATCCAATAGACCCTGAGATTCTGGCCGGTAACAAGATGCCTCCGCAAGAGTGGACAAATGGCAGGTTGAAAGCAATGGGAGAAGATTGGAAGGTGGCTGAAGTGAAAGCCGCTCCGACTGTCGTACAGCAGGCTCCAGAGCCAGAAAAGGCCCGACTAGTATTTTCTCTTTGGGATGCAACTGCTAGCGTAGACCACCCAGTTCTATCGAAATTCGTCCATCCAAATAGTGACGGGAGCTACACAGTGGAATTCTCTGTTGGGAATGCTTCTGAGGTAACCGCCGAATCAGTTGATCTGTGGCTGCGGGTATGCGACGCGTGCTCCTTTGTAACAATACCGAATAGGGGTATTTACTTGAC
>PKWK01000198.1 GCA_003133205.1 Granulicella sp.
CGTAGTGTGAACACGCCCTAGTAGAAAAGCGCCCATTTTGGTCACTTCGCTGACCGCTTAACAATCGGCCACGCAGGACTTATACGAGAAGTTCTACTGCGCCCGCGGCGAGATGGAAAACCGCATCAAGGAACAGATGTGCTTGTTCGAAGACCGGCTTTCGACCGACGAGATGAAGGGCAACCAGTTGTGCCTCTACTTCTCCGCGCTGGCCTACACGCTGGTCGAGGCGCTACGCCGGCTGGCTCTGAACGGCACCGAATCGGCCCACGCGCAGGTCGACACGATCCGCTTGAAGCTGTTCAAGATCGATAGCATCGTGCGTATCAGCGTGCGCCGCATCCTGCTCCAGATGAGCTCGACCTATCCTTGGAAAGACATTTACGTCTACGCCTTCCATGCTTTGCCCTGCTGAGACCCGCAGGGGCACGCAGACCATCTTTCGCTTCTCCCCGGCTAAATCCTGCCCCAGGAATCACCTCTCCGCAAAAAACCACCCCATATCAATCCACCCAATCGCACTCCCAAGTCATGCCTGTGAGAAATGCGGTTAAGAGAGGCGCCGGAACTGTGGTGGCGGCTACTCGACACACTCTCAGAAAGATCGTTTGGCACCACGGGATTTTCTGGGTTTTGGGCGTACACCCCCGTTCAGCACAATCTGCATCGCAACCTCAGCACCCCCCGGATCGCGGTCGCATATTGCTTCGAAGACATCACGGTACCGACGTAGAGACTTTTCAAAGGCCATCCGGTCCCGACTGGTAAGTTTGAAGCTCGCGCGAAGTGCCTCTTGGATCAAAGCTCCGAAGGGAAGCATGAAGGTGTTATGGGTCGCCTTCAGGATCGCCAGATGAAACTTCAGGTCGGACTCCAGGGAAGATGCGGAGTCTTCTGCGGCCGTCTCGATTCCCTGCAACGCCGACTCAATCTCCGCCAAGTTTTCCGGAGTGGCCCGCTCTGCAGCGAGTTTAGCCCCCGCAGGTTCGATAATAAGGCCTAACTCGAGCAAGTCTGGGATGCAGCCCGCAAATTTCTTGCCTGAAAACAGCCAGTTAAGCACGTCGGGGTCAAGCAAGTTCCAATCGTGTTGAGGCCGAACGCGGGTGCCTGTCTTGCGGCGCACTTCCACAAGGCCCTTCGCAGCCAGCACCTTGATCGCCTCGCGCAGAGCGGTTCTGCTGACGCCATGTTGCATCCCGAAGTCAGCCTCGTTGGGCAGTACAGCGCCCGGTGTCAGTTTCCCTTCAAGGATCTTCAAGCCGATGTCACGGGCCACCTGCGCGTGCAGTGTCCTTTCAAACGCGGGAACTTGTAACCACCTGCGGGTCGCTAAGAGCTTGTGCTGTATCAGCATAGGTTTCGGGCTCCGTCTTTCACTACTTTTGTCTCTAGCCATGTTGGCATTTTACGTTTCATTTTGAGACATTGGGTTGGCTGGTTCGGTGGATTGTGGCTGAGGGTGGCTTTGTTTCAGGTTTGCAGCGCGATTTTTGCTTATGGCTCCGCTGGCCCGATGACTGGACTGCGTGGAAGCGGAGATGGCGGAAGCGTAGCCGACGGTCAGCCGCGCAAAGCGCGGAAGGCGTGCGCGTAGATCCGCTTCGAGGGATATCCGGTGCTGAATGAAAAGACGGTCTTTCCAACGCCTTTTTTCTCACTGACCCCAACTCAATCAACATGCCGCTTGCGAGAAATGCGGCTAATCAGGCAGCTTAAGCGTGCCCTGAACCGCAAACGTCTCGCGAGCCCCGGGCGTGTTTTCCGCTGGCTGACCGCTTCCTACAAATATATGGAATGACCCACCGGCAAGTACCCGGCTGCCGTCGGGGTTTACCCAGCTCAAATCGCGCGGGGAAAGCTCGAAGTGGAGCTGTCTCTTCTGGCCTGGAGCCAGGCTCACACGTTGAAACCCGCGCAGCGCAACACGCGGAGCCCCCGGCTGATCAGGGAAGTCCAGATAGAGCTCGGCAACTTCATCTCCCAGCACCTGACTGGTATTTTCTACACTAACATCCACTCCTAAGGGCTTTCCGGCCTCGACCTCTTTCGTCGACAGCTTCATTCCGGAGTACCGGAACGTCGAATAGCTAAGACCGAACCCAAACGGATACAGCACGGGTCCTTGGTAATACCGGTAGGTCCGATTCTCCATGTCATAGTCTTCAAAGGGGGGCAGATCGTCCACACTCCGATAGAACGTGATCGGCAGACGCCCCGCTGGGTTATTCGCGCCTGAGAGGGTCCTGGCGACAGCAGTTCCACCCTCTTCACCGGGATACCACGCCTCAAGGATGGCGTTGGCATGCTCCGAAACCCAGTTCACGGAGAGCGCACTCCCATTCATCAGCACTACGATGAGCGGCTTCCCTGCTGAATAGGCTGCTTCGATCAAATCCTCTTCCGCCTTAGGCATATCCAGGCTTGTTCGGTCACCTCCGCGAAATCCCGGGGGAAGCCCCTCGTTGCTCATCTCTTCACCTTCCACCTCGGCCGTGATTCCAACAACAGCCACCACTGCATCCGCATCCTTCACGGCAGCCATTGCCTCCTGAACTGTCTCGCCTCCGTGCCGCCTCCAGGCCAACTGCATCATGGAACTGAGCCGTCGGCCGAACTCCAACTTCGGCGGGGATTGCAGCCGCAGGTACTCCAGCTTGATCGTCTGCGGCTGTCCTTTCTCCATGTGCAGCGTAAACTTCCGCACGGGCCGCGACGCTCCGCCATCCTCCTTCCAATCGTCGATCCGTTCCTTGCCGTTGACCCATAAGCGCGCACCGCCCTCGCCTTTGAGCTCGACTTCATAGTCGCCGGTTTCCGGGCTGGTGAGGTTTCCTGTCCAACGTGCCGCAAAGCCATCCGCCTCGGCCCACGGGGGCAGGCGGTCCGCCAAAAAGCCAAAGCCAATTCGCGCATCGGTGCGAACCGTCTCCGGCGTGCCAGAGAGATCCGGATTGCGGAAATACTCCGCGCTAAGCCCCGGTTTTCCGTTCTTCGTCGTGAAGGCAGCGACGGGCACCGTGAAGGCATTGCGGAGAAAGCTCGTTCCCGGAACGAAGGTCACCTCCGCTCCGGGGAACTCCTTTCGGATGCCATCCACCGCCGTAGTCTGCCGCGAAGGAAGACCGTTATAGTTGCCCAGAAGCGCACTGACCGAATCACCCAAGGGTCCGATCACGGCGATCTTCCTTACTCCCTTCTTCAGTGGAAGTGTGCCATCGTTCTTGAGCAGCACCATGCTCTGCATCGCGACCTTCGTGGCTTCTATCCGGTGCGCCTCACTATCGTTTTCGCTGTAGGGAATGCTGGCGTACTTCACCATCGACGGTGGATCGAACATACCGAGGCGGAACCGCGCCGTAAAGATTCGCTGCAGCGAGCGATCGATTTCCGCCTCAGTCAAGGCACCGCTCTTTACCGCGTCGAGATAGCCTTTCTGCTCCGTCTCGCTGAAGTCGCAATCGAGATCAGTTCCGCGCCGCAACGAAACCGCCGCGGCCTGATCGATCGTTTTCACATACTTGTGTCCGGTATAGATGTCCGTAATCGCACCGCAGTCCGAGACGACATATCCGTCAAATCCCCAACTCTTGCGCAGTGAATCTTCCAGCAGAAAGCTGTTCGCGCAGGCTGGCTCACCATTGATCGAGTTGTACGCACACATCACCGATCCTGCGTGCGCCATCGTGAGCGTGTAGCGGAAGGCCGGCAGATAGGTGTCCTCCATGTCATGCCGGGACACCTTAATATCGGAGGCGTGACGAGTCGGCTCTGGCCCGCTGTGCACGGCGAAGTGCTTGGATGTCGCCAACATCTTGAGGTATCGCGGATCGTCGCCCTGAAGCCCTGTGATGTAGGCAAAACCTATCTGGCTAGTGAGGAACGGATCTTCCCCGTAAGTCTCCTGCCCACGGCCCCAGCGAGGGTCACGAAAGATGTTAATGTTGGGCGACCAAACGGTCAGCCCCTCGTTCTGTGAATGGACGTCGTGGCGCACCGCCTCATGGTAGCGTGCCCGCCCTTCGGTGCTGATGATGTCGGCCATGCCATGCACCAGCGCGGTGTTCCAACTCGCTGCGTAGCCGATGGCCTGCGGAAAGACCGTTGCGACACCGTCCATACCGATGCCGTGCAACCCCTCCGTCCAATAGTTGTAGGCTGGGACCTGAAGACGCGCAATGGCGGGCGCAACGCTCACCAGTTGCGAGGTCTTTTCCTCCAGAGTCATCCTCGATATCAAGTCGCGCACCCGCTCCTCGGTGGGAGCGGAGACATCGAGGTACAACGGGGCCGTCGCCGTCGCTTGCCTGGACGCAGGCATGCTGGCGGTCTGCGACTGGCCTGTAACCACAGCAAACAACACACCAAGTATCACTACTCCCACATCGAGAATGTTGCTACGCGCGGCAATCATGAAAACCTCTTGAAAGTGAAAGTAATATCATATTATCTTATGAGTTTCTGCAAGCACGTTCGCACTGATTTTCATATGCCGCAATACCTATCTTTCGTCGACACCCTCAGGGATCGTAAGCCGCAGAGGATCTGGGTCTAAATGCTCTCAAAGGTGAACCGGTATGTCTCGCCCTTGCGTCCTGCAAGCTCAAACGTCTTCCCGTCGCCGGCCGGCATGGGAAGCTTGGACCAAGTTGCACCCGCCATCGTCATCACCGTCAGCAACCGCTGTCCCTCGGGGGCACGGAACCGGTACACGCTATCCTGCAGCGTTTGGACGGTTGCCTTGGACGCCGTGGGGCCGGTCCACTCGATCGACGCTTCCAGGCCCCCTCGGGCGCGCAATCCCTTCACCTTTCCCTGCTTCCAATCACGCGGAAGTGCGGGCAGGAACGCGATCTCACCGTTGTGACTCTGCATCAGCATCTCGGCGATCCCGGCCGGGCTGCCAAGATTTGCGTCAATCTCAAAGATGAAGTTGGGCAGCCCTTTGCTCACCGTCGCACCCGGCGTAAGGTGCGTATCGTTCACGTCGTCGAATAGATTGCCGTTCAGGCTGTGGTTCACCAGGGTCTTCAGCGAGTCCCATGCCATCTCTCCGTCCAGAAGCCTGGCCCACAGCGCGATGACCCACGCCCGCCCCCACCCGGTAAACGCACCCTCTTCTTTGAACGCATATTCCAGCCTGCGTTCCAGCGACTTGCGTGCGGCCACAGCCAGTTCCGGCGTAGCTCGGTACGTGATCTGATGCCCAGGGTAAAGCGGATACAAGTGCGACAGGTGACGCATGCCCGGAAACTTCTCCTCGAAATCGATCGACCATTCCTGTAGCTGCCCAAGGCGGCCTATCTTGTAAGGCGGCAGCCTTTGGGTCAAGGCCGCCATCCTCTCGCGAAACTCCGTATCGACACCGAGCAGGCTCGCCGCCTGGGTGCAGTTGAAGAAGATTTCGCGGATCAGGGCGATATCCATCGTAGTGCCCGCGCTTACGTTCGCGGTTTGCCCATTCGGCGCTATGAATATGTTTTCCGGAGAGACGGACGGGCATGTCGTCAGGCCACCCTGCCCATCGTCGATCAACCAGCCCGCGCAGAACTCCGCCGCTCCCCGCATGACGGGGTAAGCCACATCCCGCAGGTATTGCTTGTCGCCAGTGAACTGATAGTGCTCCCACAGATGCGCGCATAGCCACACGCCTGCCATGGGCCAGTTCGCCCAGGTCGGCATCGCCCACGGCTGTCCATCGCCCGCGGGAGCGGACTGCCTCCACAGATCGACGTTATGGTGCGCACACCAGCCCGGCGTGCCATAGTTCACCGCAGCGGTCTTGGCTCCGTTCACACTCAAGTCTCTTACCATCGCAATCAGCGGCAGGTGACACTCGGACAGGTTGCAGGTCTCCGCCGCCCAATAGTTCATCTCGACGTTGATATTAGTCGTCCAGTTGCAGCTCCAGGGAGGCCGGACGTCGCCGCTCCAAAGCCCCTGCAGGTTGGCTGGCTGGCTCCCGGGGCGCGAACTGGAGATCAGCAGATAGCGGCCAAGATTGAAGACCAACACCAGCAACGATGGGTCCGATCGTTGTGCGAATGCTTCCACGCGTTTGTCCGTCGCTAGCGCCGCATCTAGGGTCGACGGCAGTTGCAGGCTGACCCTCCGGAAGAGCTTCCGGTGATTCTCCATATGGCGAGCCAGGATTTCTTCGTAGGGCATTCGGCTGGCTCGCTCGACGGCCGCCTTCGCCTTTGCCACAACTTGGTCCAGCGGCGTGTCGGGAGCCGAGGAGAACCCTCGAAAACCTGTAGCGCAACCCACCGTCATCACCAATGAGGATGCGCCCGTCACCTGTACGCTGCCATCCGGCCGCGCCACCACTTTGCCTCCACTCGCCTTCACATCGACCACCGACGCGAAGTACATCCCCTCGCCCACAATATCGCTGTAGATCACTGCGGGCTCTGCGGAAACGTATTGAGGCAGCGATTGTTTTGGTGCCTTACCGGTCAGCAGCAACCCTGTCCCCTCTGCAGAGCTCGACGAGTGCAACAAGCTCTTCAAGCGCAGCGTGGCACTCACCTTTCCAGGCTGGCTCGCCGTGATCCGCACCACGATGGCATCATCGGGAAACGAGGCAAACACCTCACGCTGGTAGCGCACGCCGCCGGCGCTGTATTCCACCTTGGCAACGGCCGTATCCAAATCAAGCGACCTCACATACGAGGCGGGATCCTCCACGTCCGCCATGTCAATGAGCAGGTCGCCCAAAGGCTCGTAGTTCTGATTCCAGGGCCCTTCCATCTTCCGGCATTCCTCATCGGCGGCCTGGTAGTTCTTATCCACAAGCACCAATTTGCGAACGATCGGCAGATGCTCCTTCGCGCCCGGGTTGTTCCAGTCGCGTGGGCCGCCCGACCATAGGGTGTCGTCGTTCAAGGCCACCCGCTCCGCTGCTATCCCGCCAAACACCATTGCACCGATGCGCCCGTTTCCCACCGGCAATGCGTCCTGCCATGCGCTTGCAGGCTGTTCAATCCAAACGGTGGTGTCCGGATCGATCTTGCCAGCGCCCTCGCGCGCCGGTGCGGCGCTTACCGGTGCGGCAGTCCCAATGCTCGCCAACCCGAAAAAACCGGCCGCCGCACTCATCAGTCGGACAAAGCTACGTCGTGTAGATCTCATAACAACTCCTGTCGCTCACCCGCTGTGACCGTCGAACGACGGCCTCTGTCGCTTCATCGCGATTCGGCCCCAAATAGAATACCTGGCCATTTCGATTGGCAGGTATTTCGTATGATGTAACAATACTTTAGAAAAATGCGGCGAGTGTAGGCACTCTCCTTTCCTTGTTCGCAGAATGGAGTCCCCTGATGCACCTTCCCATCAGAAATCGCATCTCGACCTTGAGCCTTCTAGTTTCTCTTCTGGCCTTGTCGCATACCCTTCTCATCGCACAGAAGAACGCTCCCGCACATTGGGTCGGGACATGGACTACCTCCCCGGTTCCGATTGACAACGGCAACGGCCCGCTCGGTGAAGCCGACTACACGTTGCGAGAGATAGCGCATACCTCCATTGCAGGAGAGGCATTCCGTCTGGTCATCAGCAACGAGATGGGAACAAGGCCCTTGTCGGTCGGTGCAGTGCGTGTCGACCTCCATGCGGACGCGGCAAAGCCCTCCCCACAGAGGGAGGTCACATTCGGCGGCCGGAACTCCGTTATCATCCCTGCCGGCACCAAGGTATACAGCGACACGATCGCGATCGCTTTGCCCGCGCAGTCCAGTCTGACCGTGAGTCTCTTCATCCCCAAACAGTCCATCCCCGTCCTCACGATGCACGCCTACGCCAACCAGCCGAACTTCATGGCGCCAGGCGATCAGACCGAAGCCGCGACCATGACTCAGCCCGTAGAGTCCGACTCATGGCTCTTCCTCACCGCAATGGAAGTTCATGCATCCGCACAGGCGGCTTCCGTTGTGACGCTCGGCGACAGCATCACGGACGGCGCGGTTTCAACCAGGGGGGCCAATCTACGTTGGCCCGACGACCTCGCTCGACGTCTTCAATCCAATCCGAAGACGTCGCATCTCGGTGTGCTCAATGAAGGTATCGGCGGCAACCGCATCCTGCACTCCGATATCGGCAGCAACGCAGGTCCTGGCGCACTGGTCCGCTTCGACCGCGATGTCCTTTCGCAGGCCGGCGTCAAGTACCTCATCATCCTTGAAGGCATCAACGATATCGGTGTCGGGACCGGGCCAAACAACCCTCACGATACAGTCACGCCCGATGAACTGACTTTCGCCCTTTCGCAGTTGGTTGAACGTGCGCACACTCACGGCATCAAGGTCTATCTGGGCACCATCATGCCGGACGAAGGCCTCGGCCTTTATTACACCGAGGCCGGCGAAACCGAACGGCAAGCCGTCAATCGCTGGATACGTGCGAACATGCTGTCTGACGGCGTCATCGACTTCGATAAGGCCGTCCGTGACCCAGCCGATCCACAGCGTCTGCTTCCCGCCTTCGACCGCGACCACATCCATCCCAACGACGCCGGCCATCAGGCCATGGCCGACGCCATCGACCTGAGTCTCTTCACGCGGTAGCAGGCCACCCCGCTACACCTCGCCGACGATCTCTACCGGCCCCATCAGCCCAGAGGGTGTCAACGCGGTTTCTTTCGCGAAGTAGTTCCAGGTTGTGAACGTGTAGCGCTCCTTGGATGGCCGCGGCTCATGCTTCAAGAACCATCCCGGGAACTCCTTCAGGAACAGCCCGTCGCTGTAGCGTGTGTCGCCATGCTCCCATTCAAAGTCGGACTGCTGCTTCTCGTCGCCAATCAGGCGGTTTGCCCACACGTTGGTCACAGCGATTTCGAGCAGGTTATTGCCCACAGTCACTGCTGAGCTGATATCGATTCTCCACGGTGTCGTCCAGAGCACGCCGAGCTTCTTCCCATTCACACTCACAGTCGCCAAATGATTCACCTTGCCAAGATCCAGATAGACCTTCTTGCCGGGCTTGAGTGCAGGCAACGAAATGGTTTTCTTGTAGAGTGCCGTGCCTGAGTAATACTTGATTCCTTGCTCCGGTCGCGTCGTCCAATCGTCGAGAGCATCGAACTGCGCCGATGCCGGACCTCCCCACTTCGGATCGAAATGCACGGACCAGCTGCCCGTCACCTCGGCCACGGTCCGCAACTCCGCGAAGTTGTGGGCCGGTTGCGGCGCTTGGTCCAACGGCTTGCGAAAGACCACGAAGAAGCTCTCCGTAGGCTCGAAGTCCAATTGCAGCGTGGTGATCCCGTTGACTTGCTCGAACGCCGGAAGGTCGCGCATGGTGCCCCAAACCGGGTCCCACAGTTCGGGCTGCCGCCCCGTCACCGGGAAGCTGCACTGCGCGCTGCCGCCGATGTGGGCGATGTTCGCCACGAAGTATAGATCGCTCCCCTTGTGCAGCCGATGAATGCTTTGCAGATCTAGCTGACCAGTCTGCGTCTGAAACTTGCCGCTGCTGCTCTCGGACGCCGGCACAAACTCGCCCGCCTGCAGAAGCGTTTGGCACCGCCACAAATACTTGAACCACGCCTTCCCCGGCTCCCACCAAGTCTGATTCCGACCAAAGTGGACGCCCCATTGGCCCATCGCGATTCCAGGCTTGTACTCGGCGCCAAACGCCTGCTGCACAAAGTGGTGAACGTTCATCCGGTTCACGCCTGCACAAAACGCCGCATCGCCGATCGGCTTGAGCCACGCCGGCGTCTCGTTCCAGCGCGCAAGGTCTGGAGTCGTTGTGAATGCTTCCGCCCCCACAATCCTCTGTCCTAGCGCGTGCGCTGTATCGATCACCTCTGGCCCGGCCACGGGAGAATACTTGTTCCCACCCGTCCAGAACTCCATGTTCGCGTGGTCGAGATATCGCACCACCTCCACTGTCTCCCATGGCCCCGTGTACGGCTCAGCGACAAACTGCAGCCCGGCATCGTGCGCTAGCTTGCGCGGGACAGCCCAGTAACAATCGCGGAAAAGATCGTGGATCGTCTGCTTGAAGTCCGCCTGGAACCGGTCCGTCTCCGCCTTGCTTCCAAGCGCACGGCCATCGAGCGTCGGCAACCAGGGCTTCACGTCGTAGCCGCGACGCGACGCAAACTCCTCCGCCATCTTCGGCGTCCAGGTCGGGTCGCCAGCTTCGTAGCTGTCACAATACAGCGTCGTCAGTGCTGTACCTGCAAGATCTCCCAGGTGTTTCTTGATGTCGTCGAGCACATGCTGAACGTGAAAGCGCACGGCCTCCGGGTTCATCTTGTCGCACTCCAGGCCGATTGCGTCCCATTGCGCCGGCTGAATCATCGCACCCGTGGTCGTGTGTCCAAACCGGTAGATGGTCCACTCGCCCGCCGGCGCGTCCCACTGCAACTGACCGTCGGCGTCCATGTGCGTGGAGATGTCCAGCACCTCATCCAGCGTCGGCACACCCGCCGACGGCAATGCAATCACCGCAATGTCCTTGTAATACGTCTTGCGGCCTTCCACAATCGGCGCCGCAATCTTGCCCAGCGAGGGAATATACAGCTCCGGGAACATGGAGTGGGGATGTGGATCCACGACCGCCCGCTCGAGTTTGACGGCAATCGCCTTGCCACCCTCAACCGTCTGCTTCGACCAGATGACCTCCTGCATGGAAAGCTCCGGAGTGATCCACGTTCCTCCGCTGCTCTCATAGCCGGCGCAGTTGTGCAGAATCAGTTCCAGCCCAAGCCGTCGACACTCCGTCGCCGCATGGCGCACCATCTCCCACCATGGCTCCGTCCAGGTCACAATCTCCGGCGTCGGGCTCTTGCCAATCACGCCCGCCCATGGGATGAGCGTGTCGGCGAGGCTGAAGATCGTCGCGCCCCCGATTCCGGCGTCCTTCATCGCCTCCAGGTCGGCGGTGATGCCCTGCTTGCTCACATTGCTGCCCATCCACATCCACAACACGTAGGGCCGCGTAGAGTCCGGAGGAGCTAGAAACGCCTTCGCCAGATCGTTCACCGGCTCCGGCATCTCCCACGGTCGCCTCTGCCCCCACGCATTCCTGTGCAGGAACACCGGTGCTGACGCCAGCATTAACAGCACGTCTCTTCGGCTCGGTCTCAATGTCATTCTCCCCTCAAACCTCTGCGGAAAACGAAGGCGACTCCGATCCTCCGGAGCCGCCTTCGCATTTATCAACTCAGCATCCTCGTTCTAAAACTTGAACTTCGCGGCGACTTGCACGACGCGAGGTTCGACGGTGGTTCCCTGAATGCGGCCGAAGGTGACATCAGCCGGTCCTGAGTCAGGTCCGGAGAATTCGGCCCAGTTGAAGAGGTTGAAGGCATCCGCACGGAGCTCCAGACTGTACTCCTTGTAAATTGGGAGCTTCTTGGTAAGCGAGAAGTCCACTGTCTTTTGTCCTGGATTCCGAATGGATGATATGACTGGTGGCAAATTTCCAAACGAGGGGGTAAAGTTTGTGGCCCCTGGGCAGACAAAGACGGAGCCGGGGGCGGGACCGCAATTTGGTATCGCTACACCCTCGTGGACATAGCTGTTAGGGCCAGAGGCGGCTAAGGCGTTGGTTCCATAAATATTACCCGTGTTGAAGTAATTATTGAGTCGATTCCTAGCCGGGCCATGTCCTTTAATCTGGGCGATTGTTGCTCCAGGTATTAGGCTATAGTCCACTCCCGTCTGGATCTTAAGTCCGCTCGCTCCAACGGTTGTATTGGCAAATTGGAACCCGATGGGCGTTCCAGATTGTGCGGTAATGCTGGTCGCCATCGTCCATTGTCCTACGGTGCGGTTCAGTGCAGCTATGGCAAAGTTGCTGCCTGAGTTCTTCAGAATGTTGCCAAGCTGATATACCGCGCTGGTGGTTAGGCGGAAAGTACGGTCTCCGCCGGAGATGAACATGTGGTCTGTGCTGTTGTTGTCATATGGCCCATCACCGCCTGCCGAGCTGAAGGCTTTGGACCAGGTGAAGGCGGATATGAGCTGGAGCCCGTGGCTCATGCGCTTGTTGAGCGTAAGTTCGAGTGCGTTGAAGTGGCTACTTGCGGAGGTTTGCGATACGAGGAGTCCTTCGTCGCCTAGAACACCAGCAACGGGGGTACGATTAGCGACGTTGAGACTCCCTAGTGTGGTTGAGTCCTGAACCGTGCACTCGGGTCTCGACGTTGGGCAGGTGTCTGCGAGCCGGAGGTTATTGGTAATCCCACGGATGGGATGTGCCGGAGTCGCGATCCCTGGTTGGTTCTGTGAGAGGGCCTGCAGGAGTTTGACCCCGTTCGAGCCCTGATATGCGATTTCCAGCAGGAAGTCCTGGCCGAGGTCCTGCTGGATGCTCAGGTTGAACTGCTCGGTATAGGGGTTCCGCAGGATGGGGGCTGCTGCGTCATATACGTTGGTAGCGGTTGTTGTTGGGCCATAGGTGCGTGGCTGGTAGAGTGGATAAGCCGAATCGGGCGGAAGGTTGAGGTGTGAGAACGGATCCTGAAGGGTTCCTTCCGAGCCGAAGGAGTAGAAGGCAACC
>PKWK01000396.1 GCA_003133205.1 Granulicella sp.
GCAGTCCAGCTCCGACGGTCACTTTCGCGGCCACGGGAACTTCCGCGGCAGCCTTCTCGGCCGCCACTACCGGCACCTGCACCACAACATCGACCGGTGGATCCTTCGCAACCACTCTCACCTTTACACCCATTTCGGTGGGTACGAACGTCGCCAGCCTTACCGCAACCGATTCGTTGAAGAATAATGGGGCGGCGCTTGTGTCCGGTGTCGGTACTCCTGCTCCTCCGGCGGGTTCGCCGACCTTCTCGGTTGCGGCCGGAACCTACACGACGGTGCAAACAGTCACCATCAGCGACAGCACGACTGGTGCTGCGATCTACTACACAACCAACGGTTCTACGCCTACTAGCAGCTCAACCCTCTACTCTGGCCCCATCACAGTCGGCGCTAGTGAAACAGTCACCGCCATCGCCACGGCTTCGGGTTACGCCCCCAGCCCAGTGGCATCCGTGGTGTACACCATCAATCTGCCTCCCGCCGCCACCCCAAACTTCTCGGTTGCGGCCGGCACTTACACCACGCCGCAGAGCGTCACCATCAGCGACACCACAACTGGGGCGACGATTTACTACACCGCCAACGGAACCGCGCCGACCACCAGTTCAACCAAATACACCGGCCCGATCACAGTTGGGACCACGGAGACCATCAGTGCCATTGCCACGCCCAGCAGCACGGCAATCAATTACGTCAACAGCGCGGTGGCTTCCGCGCTCTACACAATCAACCTGCCGACAGTCGCTACGCCGGCGTTCTCGGTGACTGCTGGTACCTATGCCGCGGTGCAGTCCGTCGCTCTCAGTGACGCTACTACCGGTGCGAAAATCTACTACACAACTGATGGAACGGTCCCCACGACCGCCTCAAGCGTCTATAGCGGCTTGATTACCGTGGGAGCTTCAGAGACGATCCGAGCCATTGCGGTAGACACACCCAATTACAACAACAGTACCGTTGCATCGGCGGCATATGTCATCAACTTGCCCCCGCCGGCATTCACCATCACTTCTTCCAACCAGACCATCACGGTTCCGGCTGGAGGAAGTGGTTCAGTCACTCTAACGATAACGGCGAATGCCGCATTCAACGGGTCGATTTCCTTCAGTTGCTCCGGGTTCCTGCCCGTCGGCGCCTCTTGCTCCTTCAGTCCAACAACGGTAACAACTTTGGCCCTCGCAACTGGCACGACCACCCTGACGGTCAAAGCTCCGGCAACGACCGCAGCCCTTCATGGCGGCCCAAGTCCACTGCTTGCCGGAGCAACCTTGGCAGCATTGCTGTGGATTGGCGGTCTAAAGAAGCGCCGCCGTCTGCAGATCATCCTTATGGCCCTCGTAAGCGTAGCGGCCATGAGCATGTTTACCGGCTGCGCCACCACGTCGTCGTCTTCCTCTACTTCATCCCAGATTGTCATAAACGCCACTGGGAGCAGTTGCCCAGTTTCATCTCTGAACTGCGCGGCGACGCCTCCGCCACCTGGCGCACCGACGCCCGTCGGAGTAGCTGAAAGTCTTCCAATGGTGCTGACGACCCAGTAGAAAGCAATCCTACCGTCATCGGGGTCTCTTCCATAGCAAGAGGCCCCGAGGAACGTCTCTTCCTTCTTGTCGAACACATTCGCTCAGTTTGAGGCAACTTTTGAAAATCGGCATTGCAAAATCGCGTTACTTCACGGCACGCGTCCTTTCCCTGTCAACCCTTGTAGGCATTGGGATCTTCAACTGCGGAGTCTCCGGATGCGGCGGCAGCAGCAGTTCCAATTCTGTGTCGAGTCCCACACCTGCTGCGGCACCCACCTTCACGCCTGCTGCTGGAACCTACACATCAGCGCAAAGCCTCGTGTTGGCCGACGCGACTTTGGGGGCCACGATTTACTACACGACCGACGGCTCGGCACCGACGACATCCTCCAAGGCCTATTCCTCCCCTATATCTGTTGCCACGACAACCACGGTTCAGGCGATTGCCGCCGCTTCCGGATACTCCACCAGCTCCATCAGCTCGGCCACCTACACCATCACACTCCCCGCGCCCGCGCCTTCCTTTTCGCCTGCCGGGGGAACGTACACGTCTGCTCAAACCGTCACGCTGAGCGACAGCATATCCGGCGCGGCGATCTACTACACCACCGATGGATCGGTGCCAACAACGTCCTCGAAGCTTTATTCAGTACCGATCACGGTAGCCGCGAACACTACGATCCAGGCCATTGCGACCGCGGCGAGCTACTCCACGAGTATCTTGATTTCTGCCATATATACCATTAGCCCTCCCGCGGCCGCGCCCACCTTCTCACCAGCAGGCGGAAGTTACACTGCCACTCAAACGGTCACCCTGGCCGATGCCACAACGGGCGCAACCATCTACTACACCACCGACGGGTCGACACCGACAACATCTTCCAAGGTCTACTCCACACCCATTTCCGTAGCCACGACGACAACGGTTCAGGCGATTGCTATAGCGCCTGGTTATACCACCAGCGCGATCGGTTCTGCGGCGTACACCATCACTCTCGTCGCGGCGACACCAACCTTCTCGCCGGCAGCCGGTACTTATGCCTCCGCGCAGTCAGTCATCCTATCCGACACAACAACGGGCGCAACCATCTACTACACCACGGATGGATCGACACCAACGACATCCTCCAAGGTCTATTCGGGCTCGATCCCGGTAGCCTCCAGCACCACGGTCCAGGCCATCGCGACTGCGAGCGGCTATTCCACAAGCCCGGTAAGCTCAGCGAGCTACACCATCAGCCTTCCCGCAGCGGCGCCCACGTTCTCGCCGGCGGCCGGGACCTATACCTCGGCGCAGTCAGTCATCCTGTCCGACACGACAACGGGCGCAACGATCTACTACACCACGGACGGGACGATGCCCACCACTTCGTCCAAGGTCTATTCCTCGCCAATCTCTATCTCCAGCACGACCACCATCGTTGCTATCGCTACCGCGCCGGGCTATTCCACAAGCGCCGGCAGTTCGGCGGCCTACACCATTACTCTTCCCGCGCCCACGTTCACCCCTGCGAGCGGGATCTACACTTCAACGCAATCGGTCGTCATTGCCGACGGTACCAGCGGTGCCACCATCTACTACACCGTCGACGGCTCGACGCCTACTACGTCGTCCGCGGTCTACTCCTCGCCCATCTCCGTCTCTTCAAAGACTACCATTCAGGCCTTTGCGTCGGCCGCCGGATCAACCAGCGGGACGGGCTCAGCCGGCTACGACATTGAACTTCCGCCGGTTGCTACGCCCAGCATCTCCCCGGCCGGGGGGACGTTTACCACGGCGCAGACGGTGACCCTAAGCGACACGGCCAGCAACGCGACCATTTACTACACCACGAACGAATCGACACCGACCACATCATCGACGAAGTACACCGGGCCGTTCACCGTAAGCGCTCCTGGCACAACCGTCATTAACGCGATTGCAGTTGTACCAGGATCTCCTAACAGCAATGTGGCGACGGTCAGCTTTAGCTTGCCGGCGGGCATCTCCCCCAGCTACACCTACACGAATGTCAAAATTGTTGGCGGCGGCTTTGTCGACGGACTCTACTTCCATCCGAAGTTCAAGGGACTGATGTATGCACGGACTGATGTGGGCGGCGCCTACCGCTGGAATAATGTGACCGGTGGAGATTCCCAATGGGTGCCATTGCAGGACTTCGTCGGACGCTTCGACTCCGGCTTCAATCTCGGCGTTGAGAGTCTGGCACTCGATCCCAACGACCCCACTCGCGTGTATCTCGCGGTCGGAGAATACACCGAAAGCTACGGCACAAACGGCTACATTCTCTCCTCCAGCAATATGGGCAATACGTTCACTGCGCTCGCACTGCCGTTCAAGAATGGCTCGAACGACAATGGCCGGTTCGCAGGGGAGCGCCTTTCGGTCGATCCCGCCAACGGCTGGCACATCTATTTTGGCACCCGCGTCAACGGACTCTACGAATCCAACGACCAGGCTGTCAGCTTCAACCAGGTCACAGCCTTTCCCGTCACCGGCGCCACGGGTACGGGCACCGACCCAGGCGTGGGTGTCATCTTCGAGGACTTCCTGACCACGAGCGGCATGGCCAATGGCAATGCGAAAACCATCTACTATGGCGTCTCGGATCCCAATACCGGTCTGTACGTGTCCAATGACGGGGGCAAGACCTTCAGTGCCGTACAAGGCCAGCCGACTGGCTACTATCCCAATGCGAGCGCCTTTGATCCCAGTAACCGCTACCTCTATATCAGCTACGGTCTCCAGACCGGCTGCACCTCAGGCTGTACCAGCGTCGGCCCACAGAGCGTCAATACCGGCCAGATATGGCGCTACACGCTGCCCACCAGCCAGGTCCCCAACGGCGTTTGGACGAACATAACTCCGCCTACGACCGGCAATGGCGGTTACGGCTATAGCAGCATCGCCGTCGACTCCAATCATCCGGATACGGTCATGACGACGACGCTGAACAAGTATTATCCTCCGCCCTACGATGACGTTTTCCGCTCCCTCGACGATGGCGCAACCTGGGTCAACTACGGAACCAACATCCAGCGCGATGGTTCGCTCTCACCTTGGATCAACTTCGGCCAGGCAACGCCGGACGGCGGCAATTGGCTGAACCACCTCGTCGTCGATCCCTTCAACTCCAGCCATGTGATGTACGGCGACGGACAAACCATCTGGCAAACAACCGATGCGACTGCCGTCGATGGCGTCAGCACGACTTCTGCCGCGGTTACGCCCGGGAATGCGACCAATTGGTCGATCGGGGCGGTCGGCGTTGAAGAAACGGTGGTCCTCGGCCTGGCCAGTCCGCCTTCGGGACCGGCTCATCTATTCAGCGTGATGTACGATCTCGGCGGCTTCACCCACACTTCACTCACACAGTCACTCAACGCGCAGGAGAACCCACAACTGACCAACGCCACCAGTGTCGATTACGGCGGCCAGGCACCGCTGGACGTTGCGCGGGTTGGCAGTAATTCAAGCGCATTAGGCTCGGGCACAGCAGTGCAACTCGAAGCGTTTTCCTCCGACGGTGGGCTCACCTGGACGCCTTCGGCATCGCTTCCCGTCAATCCTTCGACGAGTAAAGCGATTACAACAGGCAACGGGACCATTGCTGTCGCGGCCGACGGTTCGAATCTGGTCTGGATGCCCAGCGATGTGGGCACTCCGGCCAACTACTCCACCGATCATGGAGCGACGTGGCATGCTGCGAGTGGCGTTCCGGCGCAGGTCTCCTCGAACCCCATCACTGTTGCGGCAGATCGCATCAACCCATTGAAGTTCTACTTGTTCAGCGCCGCCTCGGGTGGCACGGCCACTATCTATATCTCGGTGAACGGAGGCCAGACCTTCACTGTGGCCTCCCAGCTCTCCAATCAATACGACATGGGCCTCTTTGTCTCCCCGGCGGCGGAAGGTGATCTCTGGACCACCTCCTACAACGGACTCAACCATTCGACAAACTCGGGCACCACCTTTACCACAGTGCTTGGCTATCCCAACACGGTCTATGCGATGGGCTTCGGCGCTCCGGCATCGGGACAGACCTATCCGGCCCTGTATATCGTCGGAACTCTGACCAGCGACCCGAACTGTGTCGCTGTCAGCGATGTAGCAGCCGGCTTCAGCACGTCAACCGAGTGCATCTATCGTTCCGTGGATGAAGGCAACACGTTCGTCCGCATTAATGACTACGACCATCAATACAGCAATGCCAACATCATTGTCGGCGATCCGCGTGTTTTCGGCCGGTTTTACCTCGCTACTCCGGGACGCGGCATCATCGAGGGCGATTCCCCAAATTAGGCGCCGTCGGAGCTGACGTTATCCTCGGTTTTGCTCCGGTTCCCGCGCAGCGTGCGCACATGGAGATGGTCTCAATGAGTTACTACATTGAAACGATTCAATACATGGTTGAGAGGATCCAATGAGCCTTGATTTGAGTTTCTTCAATCAAGTAGAGTTTCACTTCATGAATCGAGCCCTGTTGCTTGCGTGCGTTCTTGCCGTTCCGGTCATGGTGCCGGCGCAGCAGTCCAATCGTCCAGCTATCACCGGAATAGCTTTCGCACGCTTTTACACGACGAATGTTGCCGGCGCGGAACGCTTCTACGGGAGCACTCTTGGGTTCAATGGGCAGCAGGTAGGTGGGGATCGGATTTACCCCGTCAATCGCTCGCAGTGGATTGAGGTGACTTCGGCAACGCCGCAGGATCCAAACGTCCGCATGGCAGCCGTGGGGTTTACGACACGCGATGCTGCTGCACTGGAGCAGTACCTCAAGGCTCACAGTGTAGCCATTGAGTTGCCGCTGGAAAGCGGGGAATTCGCCGTACGCGATCCCGAAGGAAACCTGGTGGTCTTCGTTCAGCGTGACTCCAACAAGGCCGTAGTCCAGGCCCTGCCGAGCCCCAAAGCGACCAGCGGGCGCATCATCCATGTCGGCTTCATCGTCAGCGACCCGAACAAGGAGGACACGTTCTGGCGCACTCTGCTCGGATTCCGACCCTACTGGCATGGAGGTCAAGCGGATGCACGCACGGACTATGTGTCTCTCCAGGTCCCCGACGGCACCGACTGGCTGGAGTACATGCTGAACTCAGGATCAAATTCCACCCTGCAGCATAATGGCGTGATGGATCACTTCTCGCTGGGTATCGACCACATGTCGGATGTTCTCTCCGCCCTGCAGAGAAATCAGTGTGAAGGCCCAAATTGCAGCAAGACCAAAATCGGCCGCGATGGCAAAGTACAACTCAACCTCTTTGATCCGGACCTGACACGGGTCGAATACATGGAGTTCATTCCCATGCGCGAACCTTGCTGCTCACCGTTCACCGGAAAGCACCCCTCCTCCACGGAAGACAGGTAACCATGGCTATCGCAGACGCAGTAAACCAATCCAGGCGAGGTTTCCTCAAAGCATCCCTCGCAGCGGCGGCCGCGGGATGCCTACTTCGCGCAAGCGGCACCGTGTTCGCGGACATCGCGGGAATGACCTTTGGCGTACAACTCTTTATGCTGCGCAAGCAGGCGCAGACGGACCTTCCCGGAGTATTCCGTGCGATTCACGATGCAGGGTTCCCTCAAGTCGAGCTCTATCCAATCGCGTACGGTTATACTGCGGCGGAGATCCGCAGCATGATGGCAGACGCTGGTGTCGCCGCGGTCGCTGGCCACTTCGACTACATCGGCCTGGAAGACAAACTGGGATTCGCACAGCAACTTGGCTTGAAGTATTTCGTTTGTCCCATGTTGCCGAAAGAGCAGTGGACGTCATTGCAGGGATTTGGCAACGCAGCGGATCTCTTCAATAGGGTGGGAAAGCATGCTCAATCTAGCGGTATGGAGATGGTGTTCCATAATCACTGCTACGAGTTTCGGCCGATGGAGGGCAGTAATGGTTTCGCCTACCTTATGCAGCATACTGATCCTGCACTTGTGAAGCTCGAGCTCGATATCTACTGGCTCATGCAAGGCGGACAGGACCCCATGGCCGTCCTCAAGCGGCATGCCGATCGCGTGCGGCTCATCCATATGAAAGATCGCCTAGCAGGTTCGCCAACCGGCTACACGATGGATCCTCCGCAATACTTCACAGAACTTGGCAAAGGCACTATCGATTGGCCGGCTGTCCTCAAGCAAGCTCGAAGCCAGGGGATACGCTACGCGTTCGACGACCAAGACGATACCAATCTACCGATTCCTGAAAGCCTCAAGATTAGCCGGGCCTACCTGCGCCACGTCCAGGGTTAACCGCACGATTCCATCGGACCGAAACGCGCTTACTATCCTTCTCGCGCTTCCTTCCAGAGATCGATTGCGTAACGGTCGATCTCCTCCAGCTCGGAAGGAGCGAAGTCTAGACCGTCGAGTGAATCTTCGATCTGTTTCACGCTCCTGGCACCGATCAGAGCGCCACTCCCAGGCTGGTCGCGCAACAACCAGGCGATAGCCATCTGTGCAAGACTCTGTCCCCGTCTCTCTGCAAATCGGATTCAAGTTACGCACGATTTTGGCCGCATCTCAATGGCGGATCGGAGTCGGGCGCTCACCTGACGCGGTTGTCGCGAATAACCTGGGTGTAGAACTCTGCGCTCAGCTTCGGCGTACGCTTCTGGGTTGCAAAATCGACGTATACGATACCGAACCGTTTCTCATATCCATCGGCCCATTCATAGTTATCCAGCAAGCTCCAGAGGAAGTAGCCTTTGACGGGTACGCCCTCCGCAACAGCGCGCCGCAGTTGCAGCAGATAGTTGCGCAAATACATCACGCGATCGCTGTCGTAAACATGTCCGTCAGGCGCTATCTGGTCGGAAGAGGAAGCTCCATTCTCCGTGATGAAAAGCTCCTTGATCTTCCAAAGGTCGAACACTAGCTTTGGTGCCCAATACAACGCTTCTGGTCCGACATAAAGCCAAGGACTATACATGTGTGGGAACGATGCCGGCGGGTTGATCACCGCATATCCCCGTTCCGAATCGTCCGCGCGAACATAGGTTGGTTGGTAAATGTTCAACCCAACAAAGTCCATCGGGCTCTTGATGATGTCCATCTCTTCCGCGGTAAACGCCGGCGCGTTTTTGCCGAGCCTTTTGAGATAGAGATCGGTGTAGCAGCCTTCCTGGAGAACGGTGAGGAACATGGCATTCTGCTCGCGCATGGCCAGATGTGCAGCCTTGATGTGTTCCACCGTCTCAATAACTGGAGTAGCCGCCTCAACGTTGTCGGCTATGCCCACCTTGGTTCCACGCTTGGCTTGTGATCGGATCGCCTGCACAGACAATCCATGTGCCAGCGCCACGAAGTGGTTGAGTTGAGCCAGCCGCCCCGCATCCAGCTTCAATCCGGGCGCATGGATGCCTTGAGAGTAGCCTAGCTCGACAAAGCTCCGCATCTCGTTCATGGTCATGAAGTGCTTGACCCGGTCCGAGAGAAAGCCCGCAGTGAACCCCGCGTAGTCAGCGAAAGCCTTAGCAGTGTCGCGACTCTCCCAGCCACCCCTATCCTGCAGGCTCTGAGGCAGGTCCCAGTGAAAGAGAGTGCAAAACGGTTGAATGCCGGCCGCAAGCAACGCATCGACCAAGCGGTTATAGAAGTCTATGCCCGGTTGATTTGGTTGGCCCGTACCCTGCGGAAAGATTCGCGCCCAAGCAATGGAAAATCGGAACGTCGTGAGCCCAATCTTCTTCATCAGCGCGATGTCGCCGGGATAAAGATGATAGAAATCATCGGCTACATCGCCGGTACCGCCGTTCGCTGTCTTGCCCAGCGTATGCGAGAAAGTATCCCAGATTGAGGGGCCGCGGCCTCCCTCGTGGACTGCGCCCTCAACCTGGTACGACGCCGTCGCCGATCCCCACAAAAAGCCCTCAGGAAAATCCGCCGGTCGCCCGGCCGAGAGGTCTGGCTGGGCCTGAGACCAGGCAGGAAACAGGGTTGTAAAAGTTCCTGCGCCCAGGGACAAGCCAGTAGCTTGCAAGAATTTGCGCCGATTCATCTCATCTCTCCAAGAACAACGTGTTCCGCTCGCCGACAAGCCCGGCTTTTATGGATCGAAGGCGATGGGACAATGCTGAAGCGCTTCAATAGAATCGGCGCAATGTTTGTACAGATTTTATTGTTTGAATGTCAAAGGAATTCTTCGGGCTGCGAAAACCCCCTCTCCGAGTTACATCTTGATTCTGACCTTACAGCAGGGAGGCCGTTCTTCCGAACCCCCAAGGCGTCCGAAGAGCTCCGCTGCGGGCAGATTCTCGGGCATATAATCGTCAACAAGCGCCAAACAAGCTGTTGGCGTTGTTTGCGATAGCGCTTAGCAGGGAAGTTCAGCGAGACGGCGGCTGAGTCTGGTGCCAAAAACGAAGAAGCCTACCCCAAGAAAGATCCGGAAGAAGCAGGGAAGTGTTCCGGCAAAGCTGCCAGGTCTGAAAGAGATTGCTCAGCATCTCGGCCTGTCGTTGGCGTCCGTGTCCATGGTGATCAACGACGTCCCGTTGGCGCAGGCGTTACTACCGGAGACCCGTGCCAGAATTCTGGCTGCCGCTAAGGAATTCAACTATCGGCCAAATCTCGTCGCACGAGCTCTAAGCAAACGCGAAAGCCGCACTGTTGGCGTCATCGGACCGGAATCAAGCGACGGCTACTACACGCGAGTGATGCGGGGCATCGAGGAAGCGCTGCTGGATCGGGAGTATCTCTACTTCACCGTAAGCCACCTTTCTCGCGATGAACTCATCCGCGAGTATCCTATGCTTTTGAGGCAGCGCGCCGTCGACGGGCTGATCTACGTTAATACAAAGATCCTTGACCCTCCGGGAATTCCGGCAGTTTCGATCTCCTATTCGTGTTCTGAGCCAGGCGTCACCAGCATCGTGGTGGATCAACAGGTGGGAACCAGGCTGGCGGTTCAGCACCTTCACCATCTCGGGCATAAGAAAATCCTCTTTATGAAGGGTCAGAAGACGTGCCTTGAATCCGGAGAACGATGGCGCTTGCTGCTGGATGCAGCCAAGGAATTCAAGATCAAGATCAATCCTGAACTTCTTCTCGAAATGGATCACAATCAATTAACGCCGGAACTCGCCTTTGAGAAGGTCCAGGAGTTACTCAAGCGGTGCTCAGATTTTACGGCTATCTGCGCCTTCAACGACACGTCCGCAATTGGCGCTATCCGAGCCCTTGCCGATGTTGGCATTCATTGCCCGCAGAACATCTCTGTTGTCGGCTTCGACGATATCAGTGTGGCTGGCTTCTGTATGCCTCGACTTACAACGGTTCGCCAACCGTTGGAGGAGATGGGAAGACAGGCGGTGGAATGCCTCCTTGCGCGCATTCACGAGCCGAACAAGGATCACCCATCCAAGGTAGTGTTGCAGCCGGAGTTGATCGTGCGTGAGTCGACGCGAAGCATGGAGCGCGCAAAAAAGCGGCCATAAAATTTCTCCACCGTTCGGCGCTTTTTGGGGATCACGATGGAAGTGCGCCAAGGCCGCAAATGCCCGGGCTCGAACAATACCCGCAGACGGCGAACTCCAGTCATGAATTTGGACGAAGAAAAAAACCGTTAGCTGGTAGCAGCCAACGTGGTCAGCGCGGGTGGGCCGGCTGGCAAGCGAAGTCGATTATCGCTGGTTGCAGCATCATTTTCATACCTGTGATGCAGGTCTAATTGACTATCACAACCTCGGTAACCTATCGTTCGAGGGGGAAAATATAACCAATCAAGGATCGTCTATGCGTGTTGCGCCATCGGCCTTTGCTTTTGCAGGCTTCCTCCTCCTCCTCGGTTGCGGAGGCTCGAGTTCGCCCAGCACCAATACAAGTCCAGGTTTATTGTCGACCAGCACCGTTCTCACGGTTTCGCCGAACCCGGTCACTGCAGGCGCGTCGGTCACGCTCGCTGCTACCGTCACCACAACCGGCAGCACCACTCCGACCGGTTCCGTGTCGTTCTACGACTCCACGACGCTGCTGGGAACTGTCGTGCTTGGCATTAGTTCCAGCAACTCAGCATCCGCTGTGTACACTACAACGACCCTTGCCGCCGGCGTGAGTCATAGCCTAACCGCAAGCTATGCCGGCACCGCCGCTCTATCTGCGAGCACCGCACCGGCCGTCTCTCTGGTTGTCAACGCGCCTGCCCCGGCAGCCACCTCTACCACCTTGAGTGCCACTCCAAATCCCGTAGCTGCTGGAGCTGCGGTCACGCTGACGGCAAATGTTGCTTCTGTCGCTGGGACTCCCGCGGGCAGTGTCACCTTCTTCGATGGCACCACCACGCTTGCGACTGTACCGTTGACTAGCGGCGTCGCAACGCTTCCGACTAGCAGCCTGTCGGCCGGTACCACGCACACGCTCACTGCCAGCTATGCAGCGACGGCTAACTTCGCTGCCAGTACCTCGCCGGCGGTGGCCCTTGTCGTCAATGCCGTCCCGCCAGCTGCTACGAGCCTCGCCTTGACAGCAACCCCGAATCCCGCGAACGCCGCCGCCACCGTTACGCTCACCGCTACTATTACGTCTACGGCCGGTACGCCCACCGGCAGCATCGCGTTCTTCGACGGAAGCACCAGCCTCGGAGTGGTCGCCCTGAACGCCAACGGGATCGCCACGATTTCCACCAGCACACTATCCCCGGGCAGCACCCACACACTCACCGCGACCTACGCGGGTAACACTAGCTTCGCTCCCAGTACCTCAGCGTCGGTGGCACTTATCGTCTATGCTGCGGCTCCCGTCTCGACCACGACAGCGCTTACCGCGACTCCGAATCCGGCTACCGCGGCTGCTACGGTCACTCTTACAGCGACGGTCACGTCCTCCAACACCAGCGAGACCCCCAGCGGATCCGTCTCCTTCTACGACGGCACGACACTCCTCGGAACGCTTGCGCTTGGTCCCAGCACAGGCAGCACAGCCACAGCGGTTTACACCACAACCTCCCTTGCTGCCGCAACGACGCATAACCTGGCCGCTACGTTGGTCGGGAACACCAACTTCACGACCAGCACGTCGGCCGTGGTTGCCCTGGTGGTGAACCCGGCCTATACGGCAAATGCAACCTTCAACTTCAGTTCTCCGCATCAGACCATCCTCGGCTTTGGTGGCGCCGAGGCGTTCTACGGAAATTACCTCGACAACCATTCCAATGAAACGCAGATCATGACGGCGTTGTTCGACCCTGTCAAGGGTGTGGGCATCACCTTTCTCCGGCTCCAGAACAACTACTACAACTTCAACGGAAGCAACGCCTCCACGTTCGACACCGATAATACGAAGCTCGTCCAAGGCGCCACATCGGCTCTCGGTACAACACCCACCATCCTGATGAGCGCCTGGACCCCGCCCGCGAGTCTCAAAAGCAACAACTCCATCGATGGCTGCACCACCAGCAATTGCACCAGCGGCAATGGCACGCTCGCGCAGGTCAACGGCGCATACAACTACGCCGGCTACGGGCAATTCTGGTTGAGCTCGCTCCAGGCCTATGCCGCCCTCGGCGTCAAGCCGAACTATATCTCCATCCAGAATGAGCCCGATTTTCCAGCAACCTACCAGGGCTGCCTCTTCAACCCCACCGAGGCGCCCGCAAATCTTTATAACGGGAACCAAAGTTACGCCAGCTATGGCAAAGCCTTCGACGCAACCTACCAGGCAATCAACGCCAGCAACGCCAACCTCACTCCTGTCCCCAAGATGATTGGGCCGGAATCCTTCACAATCGTGAATGCCCAGGCCCTGCTTACACAGGTACCGACCAATGAACTGGCAGTCGTCGCCCACCATCTGTACAACGTCAGCTCCAACGGCGGCAACCCGCAAGGCCAGATAACCCCGATGACCAACTTCGCGGCGGCTTACCCGACCACACTCAAATTTGAGACGGAGTACTACCAAACACCAGGCTTCTCCAACGCCGTCGATATCCACAACGCGCTCACCGTAGCCAATGACAATGTCTACCTTTACTGGGGACTTGCATGGCCCAGCACACTCGCGAACGGCATATCTACCGACCAGCAGGGGCTGCTCTACATCGACAACCCGTTCACCTCTCAGTCCAACTGGGCGTATCCCCTCACTGGCTGGACCTACAACGACGCGTACTACACCCTCAAGCATTACAGCTATTTCATCCGCCCAGGCTACGTGCGTTATGACGCAAGCGTAACCAACGCAGACGAGGATATTTCGGTTTATCAGAGCCCTGATTTCAAGACCACCGTGATCGTCATCCTCAATACGTCCACGGCTACGACCGACACCATCGGCCTGAATCTGTCGTCCATCACCTACGCGAACTCCACCGTGTATCGCAGCTCCTTTGCTACTCCAATCACCACACAGGGCGCCGAACGGTGGAATAACATTGGGGCGTATACCTCGCAAGGCATCATGCTGCCGCCACAGTCTGAGGTCACCATCGTCCTCACCAACTAGGCGCCACGCACGGCACACCGCCGGGAGGCATCGGCGCAAACGTGTACACGCAGGCGGTGACGGAGGTGAAGCGGACTGCGCACAGCCGAGTGGCACGGCAGATTATGGGGGAAGAAGATGAAGGCTGAGTGCTGCTCTATCTTATCGAACCCTTTCAAACCCTCAGATTGTGGCTTGCTTTTCGGCTATGTCACTGATTTTCGTTGGTGTCCCCAACGGGATTCGAACCCGTATTACCGCCGTGAAAGGGCGGTGTCCTAACCATTGAACGATGGGGACCAGAGCCGGAAGACGGCCAAGTTTGCGCTCTAACCCAACCTTAACGCTACCAACTTAGAGGGCTAGAGTCAAAGCGACGCCGCAGGTGGTGGTGTCCCTAAGTTGATTTGATTGGGACACTACCCAGCAAGTTGTTGCGCGCTGGATCAGAGTGCGACGGCGCGGTCTGGACGCGGGAATTTTCGCCGCCTTGTAGTGGGCGCACACATGGAGTAGCGTTTGCCCATGCCGTCCAGAGCACGATCCGGCGTTTCTTCCGCTTCTTCCGCGCAACCTGAGCAGACCGTCGAGCAGATTGCGGCGGCGCTTGAGGCGTTCCTCGCCGAATACCCGAAGGCCGTGGTGGTCGAAGACGGCAAAGTGCTGTTCGACATGCGGACGGCGAAGTACTCGCTGGCCACCGAGCATGGGCGGTGCACGCTGCAGTTCTGGGGTGAGGAGCGGAACATCGTGCGGCGGGTGAGTGCGGCGATCGAACGAGGCAGCGCGCGCGACCGCGTGTTGCGGCTGACGACGCAGCGCTTCGGACAGACGCGGCCGGGGACGCTCGAACTGCTTGCGGACAAAGATCGTAGGACGCCGACGACGCGCGAGGCAACGCGGGTGCGCTATCTGCGCGCGCTGGAGAGAGTGATGCTGCGCGGGCGTGGCTTGCACGGTCAAGACAATGCGTGGGGCGATTGGAAGGCGGACGGCTTCCGCACCGCGATGGATCTGGAGAAGAGCTTCGGGCCAGCGTACGCGCGCGGGTCGCTGGTGCAGGGGCAGCAGGCTTGGGCCGTGATCGCGGTGAACGCGGCGGAGTCGCAGGCGACGGTGGATGGCATTCTGACGCTGGGCGTGTTGTGGCTGGCGCATTGCCGGGAGAACGCGGGCGGGCGAAGGCTGTATCGCGGGCTGCGGCTGATTGTGCCGCGCGGGATGGCGACGCTGACGGCCTCGCGGCTGGCGTGGATGAATCCGAATGCGGCGCAGTGGGAGTTGTGGGAGTTCTACGAGAAGACGGAGGAGTTAGAGCAGCGCGATGCGGCCGACCACGGCAACGTGACGACGCGGCTGATCCACGCTCCGAGTGAGGTGGCCGCGCGGGAGCGCTTCGCGGAATCGGCGGCGCGCGTGATGCAGCTTGTGCCGGAGGCGATGCGCGCGGAGGTCGAGCAGAAGATTCGCAGCGGGACCGAGATGGCGTTCCTGCTGCATGGGCTTGAGTTTGCGCGGGTGCGCATGGGCTATGCGGGCGAGAGCTTCAACCGCGTGCAGGAGATCACGTTTGGCGCGGGCGCGAATGAGACTCCGCTGACCGAGGAGAATGCGGACGAGCTGCGCGAACTGGTGGCGCGGCTGTTTGCGCGGCGCAGTGCGAGTGGTGAGAAGCGCGATCCGCTCTATCGCATGCAGCCTGAGCGGTGGCTGGAGAATGCGCTGCGCCGCGATGTTTCTGTGATCGATGCGCATCTCGATGTGGCGCACGTGTATACGCAGGTGCCGGCATTTGCGGCGGCGGACCGCGGAATGCTGGACCTGCTGTCCGTCGACAAGGATGGACGGCTGGCGGTGATCGAGCTGAAGGCGGACGACGATCTGCACCTGGCGTTGCAGGGGCTCGATTACTGGGTGCGCGTGCGCTGGCATCATCAGCAGAATCCGGACCAGAGGAGCGGGCTGGGAGAGTTTCAGCGGCATGGATACTTCGGCGGCGTGCGGTTGGCGGAGGGTGCGCCGCGGCTGTACCTCGTCGCGCCTGCGCTGCGCGTGCATCCGGCGACCGAGGTGGTGCTGCGCTATCTTTCGCCGCGCGTGGAGTGGGTGCTGGTGGCGTTGGATGAGCGCTGGCGCAAGCAGGTGAAGGTGGTGTGGCGCAAGCGCAGCGGGGCGTAGGCTGGTCGGGTGACTGACGTCTGGAATTGGCTCCGGCATGGCGCACCCCCCCCCCGGGTATCGATTCGTGCATAATCTTCCAAACAAACCACTTACCGGCTATCGAACTTGCAAGATATTGAAAGCAAAGGAGATGATTTGCAAGATATTCAAAACGCTGGANNGGATTCTGTCTCGACCTAGGTTAATTATACGCCCTCGTGTCAAGCGGCCATGTGGAAAGATGCGATCAAGGAAACAGTTGTGAGTGACGAGCGGCGCGGCTAGAGTAGAGGCGTGGGCGCTATGGGAGAAGGTGCATGGTGCAAGGTAGGGTGGTGACGACCGATGCCGGGATCGATGCCGCGCTGGAGCGGGCGAAGGAGTTCGACAAGGAGCCGCGGGTGACGGCGGCCGAGTACAACCGCGACGTGGATGCAGTGGTAGTGCATCTGACGACCGGCCGGCGGCTGGTGGTTCCGCGGGAGGAGCTTCAGGGGTTGGAGAACGCGAGCGTGGCCCAGCTTGCGGAGATCGAGGTTTTTGCGGGGCTGAGCCTGGCGTGGCCGCAGTTGGATGTGGACCACTACCTGCCGCATTTGCTGGAGCGCCGGTACGGGGATGAGCGGTGGATGGA
>PKWK01000006.1 GCA_003133205.1 Granulicella sp.
AGACCGCGAAGAAAAATGGTGGCGATTTCGACTTTGACCAGATCTGCGTCGTCGACGAAGGTTTGTACCCGAAGTTCGTACAGGATCGGTTTGATTTTGAATCGACCTACGTTGTCACCAAAACAAAAGCAGAACGCCTGAAGTCTCCGATGTATAGCCTCGAGTTCATTGCCCTGAAGTCTCTGGGTAATCAGATCGGCGTTATCACGGACACCATGTCTTCGTGCATCGCAGCCGGAATGATGGATGAGATGTATGAACTGGTAGAGGAACTTCAGAAAGAGATCGACTCGTTGAAGCACAACACTCGGGCTGACCTCTCCAAGATCAAAGAAATCCAAGCCAAGTGCGGCAAGGCTCTTTGGTTGAAGATGAAGAACGTGAAATCCGTCTCAGAGCTATTGGAATTGGAAGTGAAGCCTACCGACATGATCGGCTTCATGTACAACAGTCTCCGCAAGGACCTGGTTGAGATGATGGACAAACCGATGGAGATTCGTCAATTCCAAGGTTTGCTCGTTGGCAACACTCCCACCCAGGCAATGCTCGAGGAATCACGTCTCGTGTTCCATGCTTTCGCTGCAGGCAACAACATGCTTCGCGAAGTCATGGACCTCAAAGTAGCGCTTCTCAAGAAGGCAGAAGCTGAATTCGTAACTGCCAAGGAAAACGGACAGCAGGAGAGCATCAAGATCGCCCGCAAGGCAATCGCGAAGGCTCGCGCTGAAGTCAAGGTTACCGAAGAGAAGCACAAAGATCAGTCGTCCAACCTCATCGGCATCGTCGCTGCGTGGGGCAAGGGAAAGACTGAGAACCGGAAGCAGTGGGCCCAGGCTGTTCACACCATCGTTTGCGGTGGGCGTGGCACGGGATCCATTCTCTTTCATGTGTTTCCGCAGGAAGCAATCGATGCAATTGCGGAACGCACCAACGGCATACGGGTATCGGTTGCGCAAAACAACGTGACCGGCATCGTAACTGTCAAGGACAACGTTTTCTATATGGATGCGTTCAACGGCGGGAAGGCTGAGCCTCTCTTCCGTTATGACTTGCAGAAGCGAAAACTGGCAAATGTCAGGGTCGCTGCTGCAGTCGCTTGCTAAGAGGTTCGTCTCTCTTCGCAGACCAGTATCAAATGCATTTCCAACCCGGAGTGGGCATTTGTACAAGGCCCACCCCCCGGGGCGGACTTGTCAGAGGCTAAGGAGATTCACACAATGAAGGTCTCTATACGCCCTGATGCATCGGCAGTAGCAGCAAGCTTAAACGTCTTCCGTGGATTCAGCACAACGTTTGTGCCGATGCGACTGCGAATGATAGCGGTAGGCTTGATAAAGTCGACCGACTTCAACGAAGAAATGACCGCTGACGCCGCACGTGATTACTGTGAGGCTACCGCAGCAGAAGCGCATCATGGCTTGTTTGCAGGGACACCTGAGACGGCTGACGATCTAGAATTGGTTCCCTATGGCGACATCGAGGGTCAGTTTGTACATCGGATGCGTTACGACCAAACTTGTGTGGCGGTTCCCCTTGCTGCTGGAGGGTATTCGTCAGAGCAGGTGGTCGACACGCTGGACATAGGTTGTGCCGTATGCCACGCGCCAGTCGGCGTAGCATGCCCGCAACCGGTAACCCATACGAGGTAATTCGTCTTTCCTCGTGTAGGCTACGACAATCTAAAAAACCACTCTTCGGAGTGGTTCACCGTAGGGGGCTTTTCGACAGCCCCTACGGGGCAACTGTCGGAAAGCTAAGGAGATTTACATGCCTCTTAGCTACGCAGTATCCGACTTTATCGGTTCGCTTCTTTCGCACGTCGTCCGTGGTTACGCTGGCGCAGTAACGGTTTGCGTGGCCATAGCCTTTACCCGTGCAATGGCGGTTGGATCGTTCACCTCTACCTCCCGGCGCGTATCGCGGGCTCGGTAGTTAGACAGTAACCCGCTCTTAGAGCGGACAACCCGATGGGGCTCTATTCGATGAGCCCCTTCGGGGACTTATCTAGAGTTGAGGGAGTAACCGACCGATGGAACTCTTCAGCTTCAAGAAAAGACAGCGATTACCAGCGCCGCGAGTGGTGCCGGTGGCTATCGAGATCGTTAGCCGCCGCACCGGCCGGGATTACACCTGGAACTGGCGGCTCAAGGGATCGAATGGACTAAACGCAGCGCAAGGTGCCCGAGTAGACGCTTTAGTCGGGCAATACTGCACGGAGCAGGCACAGGCGGCCGACTTAGGTACTCGTACCCAGGTCATCACCGTACTCCTGCCGTAAGGAAGGTAGAACACATAAAAGGCACACTACGGATATTTGGAGTGTGCCTTTTTTGCGGTGGGGCCACAATGAGGTTCGCTAATATACCAGTGCCACTGTTACAATTGAGGCGAAGTAGTCTTACGCGCAATAGCCTCGGATATCGCGAGGATTTGTTGAGTCATCCGTTGGCTAGGCGCATATCCCGTTCACTTCGAGTGAAGGGCAGAAGGAAGGACGTCTATGCTGAAACGCGCTTTACGGGTGGCACTAACGGTTGTAGTGGCGGCAACTCATTCCTCGTGGGCTTGCGCTCAATCGGAAATCAAGACGCACATTATGGACGAGCTGACTGTACAGAAGCTTGCGACGTCCCTAGACCACGCATCTATGGTCGAGTTCCCCAACGCGGTTACGGCCGCGGTGGTCGGCACTGAGGGTGTGAAGATGGAGTTTCGGGACAACGTCGTCATCCTCGAACCCCAAAAAGCGGGGGTCCAGACGAACCTTCTAGTATGGGCTGCCGGCAAGCAGCTTGTATATGAGATCCAGCCAGCTAGCGAGACCAGTGAATGGCCCTCCGTTATCCGCGAGATTTTCGTGCCGGTGCCGGTGGTGGCGCCAGGTACAACACCTATCGAGGCTATGGAGTTGCGAGATGCTTCACATGGCGAGTTTCTGTTGTCTATGCGGAACATCACGGTATGCAAGGAGACGCAGAAGGCGAAGGGCGTCCACATGTGGGCTGTGCAGGTAGGCGAGGATAACCTCTCCTACTACGTTCGGATGACCGCTGTGAATCGGACTAAGCGCCCCTACCGAATCACAACCCCCTCCGTCAGCCATATTGTCCCCGCGTTCGGAGCCAAGATAACCGTCAAGTCTATCAATCAGCAATTGACCCCCAAGCAGTTTTCCAAGATCAAGCTGTATGACTCCGAGGCCGTTGCAAGCCATGGGTCGACTTTGACGTCGCGCGACCTGGAGCCAAAAGAGGCTGTGAGTTGGGTTATGGCGGTCAGTAAGGTGGGTCACCCAGTAGCCATTTACCAGTTCAGCCTTCCGCCCGATGGCAAGAACCATGTTCAAGCGGCGGTGATATTTTGAGCGACCTTGTGTACCAACCAGCCGACAGGGTGGCGATCCTAAAGTTGGTTGAGGAAAGCTACAGCAAGGGTTGCCCCAGCTTTGCCGACGAGATCAAGACGAGTTGCCAAGATCCTGTCGAGCCGATCGACGACAAAGGAAAGTATCGTCTGCATCCGCTTATTTGGACGGCGATACTCGGTGTCGTCGGCGTGATCGGTGTCGTTCTGTACTTCCACTTCCAGCCGTAATCTCCTAACGAAAGTGTGTGTCTATGCAAACAGAAAAGTCTGTAAATGATCCGGAAGGTAGCGCGATCATGTTCGGCTGGTTCCTCCTGGCCATTGTGGTTGTTGTCTTGTTCTGGCTGGCGTCATCAAGGCTTCATTTGACCTCGTCTGAGCTGATTGAAATAGCCATCTTGGGCGCGATTGGACTCTTCGTTGTAGTTGACGTGGCAACCTACTATAGGCACCGAGCCGCAAAGCTTGCAGCGTTATGGCCGCCGCCTGCGTTCCGAATTCCATTTGCTGACGAGGCCAAGGAAGTCGGAATTGCACAAGACGCCGACAGCGTTCTGATTGGACACGAGTCTGACGGCCAGCCTTTTTACTGGAGTGAAGCGGTTCGAGTGCAGCAGACGATCGCCAGCGGACAGACCGGCTCCGGCAAGACTACGCTGATCGAATCTATCCTCCAGCAAGACATATGTAGGGGCGTGCCCATCATTTTTATCGATGGGAAGGGCGAAAAGAAGGTCCTTGATCGGATTCTTCCGATCGTTGAAGCCGCTGGACGGATGGATGACTTTCGTCTAATTGATCCCAGCCAGCCGGAAAACTCGGTCGCGTTCAACCCGTTCTGGGCACCCCACGGGGACCCGGACGCACACGTCGCCTTCATCTTCGAATCCTTCAAGGTTGATGGCGGCGACGACTTCTTCGATCAGCATCAGCGGGTGTATTTGGAGAACATCGCACGCATCTTGTTCTATTCCGGCAAGAGGTTCAACTTCTACGATGTCCTCGTAGCGGCCTACGACGACAAGGTGCTTCTCAAGCAGATAAAGATCGCGCTTGAGAATGCCCGGGCAGACTCGGCGGTTTCGCGGCAGCAGATTCTGACGCTCGAGATGAGCATTCAAAACCTGCTCGCAACCTTCCAAGACAAAGACCGTGTGTCTAAGATCCAAGGCCTGATCAATCACCTGGTCACCTTTATGTCGGACTCCCTGGCCCTCATCACCGGCCCCTACGAGGACCTTCTAACCATCGAAGAGGTGCTGGATAAGAACCTTATCCTGTACGTCAATCTGAATATCAACATCAACGCCGATGCCGTTACAGCGCTCGGGCGGATACTCCTGCAGAACCTGCAACTCACGCTTGGACAGAGGTATGCAAAGACGGGCCACGGCGTCAATCACGAGTTCGTCTCAGTTCTCATGGACGAGTTTGCCCCATTCGCGTACCAGAATTTCCCGCGCATTCTCCAAACTGCGCGCGGCGGAAACGTCGCGTTTATGTTTGCTCTTCAGAACTACAGCCAGCTTGATCCCATTGGATTCGGGCTCAAGGATTCCCTCACCTCCGGACCAAACAACGCCTTCATGTTGCGGATGAAGGATGAGAAAACGACTGAGCAGTATCGCAAGGAGGGCGGGGAAATCAAGCACGAACGGGTCTCCGTTCACGTTGAAAAGGGCGGGATGCTGACCGGCGATAAGTACGAGGAGCAGGGGACCGGCAGCAAGTCTGACTACTACGATTTGCAGATTCGGGACGAGCAACTGAAGCGTCTTCCGAGCGGACAAATGCAAGTTGTGATGTCCGACGCAACCAAGGGAATGGTGCATAAACACATCCACGTCCGGCGACCGTACGAGCACTTTATAGCGGGTACCGAGAACAACCTTTTCCCGTCCATGTTGGGTTTGATGTCCGACTCCAGGGGCTTGAATTTGAGGTTCCCGTCTCTCGATCTAGAAGCAAAACGAACTGATTATGCCGGTAAAAAAACTTCACGTGGGGGGAGAAAATCATGAAGCACCGTACATTGGGGATCGCCTTTATCGCATTCACGCTTGCCGGAAACGCCCAGCAGTCCCAGCAGGTTCAACCGGACGACCCTCAGTCTCAGGAGGGCGTAGCGCCCAACCAGGCGTTCATTCCCGGGACGCACCAGGACGGATCCGCGCCCGCCCAACAGCAGACCGGGCAGTTTGAGCGAAGGGTTAGTCCGGCGCCCAACTGGAACCACAACCACGAGGTCTATCCCAATACGGATCAACTGCCGGACAATGGAGACCCCTCGATCGGTAAGAGAAATTGCGACAGTGTGGCACGTCCGAGTGCAGTCGAGAGTGCCACTCACGCGATTAACCCGAACGACATCAACTACGGAGGGCTACTCTCGCAATGGCATCAGCAACTCGTCCACGACACTCTTCTGAATATCGAATTTTGGACCCTGATGTGCACGTTGGCCGCGCTCGTCTTCCTGCTCTTTTATGTTCTCTGGCTACAGCGGCAGCGCGAGCAACGGCTCCAGGTAACGGTCGATATCGTTCTCCAACTCATCAATTCGCGCAACTTTGCGCGCTTTCATAACCTGCGAGTCATTAAGATTCACAACGACCTTGTGGGCCGTTTGAACGACCAATATGAACGCGAGTTGCGCGAAAATGGCGACGCGCCAAGTGTGATTGACGGCGCGACTTTACCTCCTTCGTCGTTAGCTGCGCCGAGTGGCCTGACCGCAGATTCCGCACCTGGACAGCAGTCCCAAGCGTCTGGAAACGAGCAGCCCGCAGAGGTAAGGCGCATTCCCTCCGTTGCGGCTGCCACCGAATATGGTATCGAGTCTGCCTCACTTTTCAAGCCCGGCGGGTTCAAAAAGAAGAATCCTGTTGTCGACAACGACGGCGGTTCGACTGCCCAGTCTGACGTAGACATTGCGCTGGCGCGAGCCAATGCTGCAGCCGCGGGTGAGCAGCCAGCGACAGGCACAGACGCCAAAGGGGAAGAGAGTCTGGAGGTCAAGAATCGTCGGCTGGAGGCTCAAGTGCAAGCGCTCCAGCAGTACAAAGTGTCAGCGCGGAACCAGATCAACCAACTCAGGCAGGCCAGTGCTGTCGGTGGAAGTGACAATTCCGGGGAGCCCCAGTGATCGTACAGTGCATCTCATTTGGCTCGCATTGGTGGCTGAGGGAGGTGTACGAGGAACGCACAGGAGAGTTCCTACGATACCGATCGGCTTTCATGAATACGACCAGAGTCAACTGCGCCAAGACAGAAAAATTCAAGCACTGGCTTCCCGGATTCGTTCGGATAAATGCGGGGACCTGGCCGCAGTTTGACTCCCCGACCGAACTCCGACAGGCAAAGTTCCACACGGATGGAGTGGCCAGGTTCAAGGACACCAACCGTTTATTGCTCCGCGAAAGGGCACCGGATGATGCGCCGGTTGATCGTTACCTCGTGTGCCTTAGCAGCAAAAGCGAGGGCGCGATCAACTTCAGTTCTGACTGGAAATGCGGCGGTGTCGCGCGCATCTTTAGCTCGAGCTATTTCAAACAAATGCAGGAGACTCTGCTCCTGCTGACGTCAGAAACAATCATTAAAACTTCCCTTGGAAGCTGGAGGATTATGTGCGAAAACAACACGACGTTTCTCGGCCTACTGGACGGCCGATGACTCCCAAAGGAAACTTTCAACTCAACCCCGCCAAGGATTTGCGACTCCTAAGCCTGATCCGCGATGCCACTTTTATCAGCCGACAGCAAATCGAACTTCTCATCAATGGCCGCACGAACGAACTGAATTACCACAACCGCAACCGACGACTTGCGCGTCTGGTGGAACTCGGCCAGGTCCAGGTTTACCCACAATGCTTCTCGTATCCCGGTCGAGTTTTTGGGATTACACAGCGGGGAATGAAGATATTAGAACTGGCCGGACTCGGGATATTTAAAGCGTCAGCCTACAGAGAAACGCTAGCTAACGTCGGACAAATGCCGCGTTTCCTTAAGTTGAATCAGATCGAGATTGCTGCGCGAGAAGCGTTCAATGTGCTCAGGTGGATTCCCGCCCGCGAGTTGAGATCTCTAAAAAGAGCGGCGAACCGTCCGACACTAAAGGCCTACGATTCGGTCGCTGTGATCGCGGGGACACCGGACAGTAACGAGCAAATCTATCTGGGAATGAAGTACGAAAGGACAATAAAGTCGAAGGCCCGGTACGCGCAAATACGGAAGAACCTCGAGGCGGAAAGTCAGATTCACGGCCTCATATACTTCGTGGATACTGAAAGCAATGCGGTCATTATATCCAGGGAGGTGTATTCGGCGACAGTCCCGGTAGGGGTTGTGATAGCGTCACACTTCCAAAGTGATGGGGCAGATGCCACGCTGCGAGTCTTACATGGTCTGTCGGTAGTACGCGCTATGGCAGGCCTGATAGCACACCCACTGTGTGACCCTTTGTCTGAATTCGAACAGACTAATGCTCCTGTCTCGGACTCCTGACAATGCCGATGCAGACCGCTTCCTCATGTGTCCGGGATACGTGCGAGGCGATGATTAACTTCAATTCGGACTGGCGCTGCGACGGTCCGGCTCGCATCCTGTCTTTGAATTATTAGGTTTTAGACCACGAACCACTGCTGTAGTTGAAGAGGGAATCGGTTCTCTAGACCGCCCTCGGAAGTTGGAGAATTACATGCAACGACAAGACGACATTTCTCGAATTACTGGACGGCCGGTGATCCACAAAGGCACCTCTACACTCAACCCAGCGAAGGATCTCCCGCTCCTCAAACTCATCCGGAATGCGACTTTTATCAGTCGCCTTCAGCTGGAGTTGCTGATTGCCGGACAGACAAAGGAGACGAATTACGACTGCCGGAACCGACGATTGACGCGTCTAGTGAAACACGATCAACTGCAAACTTACCCCCAGTGCTGGCCTTATCAGGGGCGGATATTTGCAATTACACACGCTGGTCTCAACACATTACAGATCTCTGGTATGGGGATTCTTAGCGTAACTGCCGACACAGAGACGCTCGCAGACGTCGGGCAGGTTTCACATTTTCTTGGATTGAATCAGATCGAAATCGCGGCTCGCCAAGTGTTCAATGTTCGACAATGGATCGGCGACCGACAACTCAAATCGCTCAATATAGCAGCGAACCGACCGACCCAAAAGGACTACGATTCGATCGCTGAAGTCGCGGCCCCGTACGATTCGAGTGCGGTTATCTATCTCGGAATTGAGTACGAAAGGACGATCAAGTCGAAAGACCGGTACGCACAAATCCGGAAAAAACTTGAAGCCGAACGGCAGATCCAAGGGCTCATCTACTTCGTCGATAACGACGAAGATGCGGTTATTTTGTCCCGAGAAGTTTATTCAACGTCGCTCCCAGTCGGGGTGGTAATCGTCTCGCAGTTCCAAGCTAATGGAACAGATGCCCCGATGCGCGTTGTACAAAACCGCTCCGTGGTCCGCGTGTCAGTCAAAGACTATCTGACATCTATACGGCCCGCCTGACACCTCACTGAAAGCCTGATTGCACTCGACTGTGACGTAAAACAGGGCTCCAGCGATTCTAAAGCTGGGGCCTTAGTTGCGCCCCATGTAAACCGGACTGGTTGGTGGGGGTAATAGACCATCCTCCGGGCCTACTTGCATAATCTCCGCATAACCGTCGAATAACCACCGCATAACCGACGCATAACCACCGCATGGCATTGTCGAGAGGCCCTTCCTAACTATGCGTAAAATCCGAGACTTACGCTCGACCATCCCTAGCTACAAACTCCTTTTTGTGGTCTTGTTCACGGTCTCATGGTTGTTCGCGCTACTTTACGCTGTGAAATGCGCCGTGATTAGCTCTTTTCGGGGTTGGCTGTACGTGGTGCAGTGGCGCTTAAGGTCGCGCAATCTACTCCGCTAGCGTTCGCCTTTCCTGTCGCAGTTTCGGCGCGTGGAGTGAAAACAATCGGGTGGAAAGGCAAGACGTCGGCGGGTGAACTTTGTCGTCAGCGCGTGAAGTCTGTGCGCTGCGTAGTGCGTTGTTGCGCGCTAAGTTGTCGCCTTTCCTGTCGCAGTTTGCGGCGGGGAAGGGAAAACATTCGGGTGGTAAGGCAAGACGTCGGCAGCATGATATTTGTCGGCGTCAACGTGATGTCGATGCATGCGGGTGAGGCTATCTCGGATGCGCGGCGGGAATTGGAGTGGTGGATTCGGCGTCGCTTTGCGCCAGAGTTGTGAGCGTGCTGGCGGGAGAACTTTTCTGAAACTGGCGTCCGTTATCTCGGACCGGAACTGTCAAAGGGGAATCGGAATGTGACTTGGAAATGATTGTTCGTCGGAACGGCAGGATGCGCAGCGGAGGCTTGCTGCGGTGAAGGAAATGGCAAAGACGCGCGGGGAGACTCATCTCGAACTCGCAAAGTCGTATCTCAGTCGGCGGGATTATCGGAACGCAAAAGCGACGGCACTTGAGGGAAAGCGATTGTGCGCAGGCCCATTTTATTTGGCCGTTCGGGATCGGCTAGACGACATCCTCTCCGCCCTTGATTGGGCTGAGGCAAATCTCTTGAAGGGGTGAATTGTAAACCGCACCCCCCCGGGGGGGGATCTCCTTTTTCTTCCCTAACTCTACTCAGCCTCACGTGAAAGGACGGAACTCAATGTCGCAGGAAATTCAACTCCCCCCCGACGACCTAATCCGTCGAACGCGAGGTGATGTAGCTTTCGTCGTCAACTTCTCAGGAGGAAAGGACTCCATGAGAATGCTGGGCCGAGTCCGAGAACTCTACCCCAACCACCCCATATTTGTAGTCATGGCAGACACTGGTTTTGAACACGTGCGTCCGATTTCGGGCGAAGATTGGTCCCGGAAACAGGTGGCTCGTTTCGACCTTCCCCTCACCGTTGTGCGCAACCCGAACAAGACATATCTGCAAATGGTTGAGCGACGCGGGATGTTCCCAAGTTCCACAACCCGACAGTGCACAAGTGATTTGAAAAGAGGTCCAATCGAGAAATTTGTACGGGCACTATCTCAAAAGGTCATCGTCAACTGTACCGGAATCCGGTCTGAGGAGTCGTCCCAACGCAGCAAACAAATTCCATGGAAGGCCAACAAGTCTCTCTCGGTTGCCGGAAGAAGCGTCTGGGATTGGATGCCAATATTCGACGAGTCGCTGGGGGAAGTTCTCTCCTGGCATTGGCAGACTGAGACCCCCCTGCATCCTGTTTACGTTCCGGAATTTCACCGGGACGGAACGACAGGCGGCTACCTCAAACGGTTTTCCTGCAGACTCTGTATCTTCGCCACCGCAACAGATTTGGTGGCGATTGAGCAGAACGACCCCGAAGCATTTGAACTTGTGAGTTCACTCGAACTGCGGATCGGATTTACGATGCGCCACGGTCACTCACTGGTTCAGATTGTGACCGAAGCAAAAGCGATTCCCGTTATTCCGGTGATCGAAAGTCCCCAACTGGCATTGTTTTGATTTCGACCCTGGAGGAATAGCAGAAGGATGCAAACATGAATCGCAACACCGAACAACTCGCTGTCTCCGGCGGCTGCGTCTACCTTTCGCTACCTCGAACACGGAGATTATGACTCTGCCCGTGCGTTGGTAGAGGAGGGAATCAAACAGGTCGAGGCATCCCCCCGCTTTGAAATCTTAGGAAGACTGCGAGATCTGCACACCATAATTGCACTCAAGGAACGCACTAGGAGAGACAACACCGTGGCGATTCTTGGGCGAACCTATTACCTCGGATCCGATGCAGATGACGACCAATCGGAGGTCGGTCCGTCGCCCCCACCTCACGTACATTGAGATTTTTTACCCCTACAAAGTACCTGTCAAACAGAGCACTATGCTCATGCAGAATTCGTAAACACAATAAAACAATACATCCACATATCCCCACACCCCGAAGAAGACCCTAACCGCGATCTTGAAGAGCGAAACCCCTGTGGCATACTTAGCGCAGTTGTGAATTTCGCATATTTCGTTTCACTTTGGGCGCCCCTCCTTGGCTCCCATTCTTTTTGCCCTTGACCGGCTGGTCACTCAACAGCCGGTCGAACAGTTGCCCCTCCGCGGCAAATTCGAGGATGGCGTGGCGCCGGTTCGGCAGCCCCCGCCCCATCGCGCTTGCCAAAACCCCAACCTCAACCAAAGGACAGAAAGCTTATATGCGAATTTCTAATACGCCATTTTGGAAGAAGTACGACCGACTGCAGGTTAGTTTGGCGAAATCTTCGCCCCACCCCACCGTGTTCAAATTGACGGCTCCGGCGTCACTCACCACAACCATTGCCGCTCGATAGGAGACAGATGCTACACCATGTCTTTTTGTCGAGTGGGTTTGTTTTGGGACTTCTGTCCGGAGGATTCGGAAGGAAGCTCTACGATGCTGTCGTCGACGCTGGGTTTTTCAAACCGGACCTCTACGCCCATCTGCCGGCCGTGTCGTTTGTAGACTAAGCCGCAACCGAAAACAGGGGCGCTCGTCCGCGTGATTGGCGTCCCTGATTTTCGCCCTGCGCGTTGAGCAAAAGCTCCGCCTTTAGACATCTTGCGTTGCGCGAAAGCTCCGCCAACCGAAGCCGCGTCCACGGCAACCGAGTGCTTCATGTGGCGGCCCGCCTTTACGGGGGCCGCTCTCCTTCCTCGCCTTGTGGATGTTCCCTGCCTTTCCCAATCAACCCACCGGCGCGTCAGCCGGCGCGGACTCACCCAATGCAATTCAACCGTTTGACCGAACCAAGGAGAACTCTCATGCGTCATGGATCAACAGCGGCATTTTGGAAGAAATACAACGGCATTCAATTCGCAATGGCTGCATCATGCATGCCCAACACCGCTCGCGTGTGTGCGGCGAAACCGATGAAGATCAAGACCCCTCTCGCGTTCTGTGCTCTGCATGGCCGAATCCCAGCCAGCCCAGGTCACGCGAACTAAGCTTTACCCCGCGACCTTTGCGGGACGGTGGGAAGTCAAACCTCCTCAGCGCAGATCTTGGCAGTCTGTCGCTGTCGGCCCCACTGGAACGGCTTTATGCAAGCCAACCAATTGACGCAGTCAGCGACCTAGCGGGGCGCAATCGAGGTGGCAAATATGGCCGGGGCCTGACCCTGGCTGAATACCAACGAAAACCAATTCGACGACGCAAAGCACCGCGTCACCCTTTCGCGCGTCGAGCCCAGCTCCGCGTATCAAGTCCGCCGTCCAGCGGGAATACGAGTGATTCATCTCGGCAGTTCGCCACCATGGGGGCTGCCTCTTTCTTTTGGACAGTCCCACGTTTTTAGGCTCTCCAGCCTCGGTAACTCAACCAACGCAGCAAACGAAAGGGCACCAATCATGCAAGACCCACGCATCGGCAAACGAGTGGCGTTCAATACGCCGAATGGTCGCAGCCAGGGTACCGTACTGGCGATCAATCACATGGACGACCAGCAGCTGACTGTCTCTCGGGACGGACGAGCCGGCGTGACCACAGTTCATGTTGGCAGTCGCGAGGACGAAGTTGAGTTTCTCGACGCCGAGCCTTCGAACGAGGACCTTGGAGACACCGGAGTCAGTTACCAGGGGTCCAGCCCACCGGTCGAACGTCAATCCCATTCCGTACAGCTGGGAGAACTTGATCGAGCGCGTTCCCAACCTCGCCCCCGGATATGCCTATCTGCTTTTTCTCGACGGCGCTCCGGCGATGACCTACACGTTTTTCGACGTGGTCCATGCCTCCATCATCGAGTACCAGCGCCAAGGTAAGAACGTCCTTGCCGTCCAGGTTCTCAATAATCCAACCGAGGACCAGACCGACGCTGCAGGCCTCACCTCCTCAACCGCTATCTATCCGCGACAGCTTGTCTGAAACGCGGGACCCCCACGGAGCTTGCCAATGGCAAAACTGACTTCCGTTCAAGTGACACAACTCGTCGANNTCGTCGATCGCCAGCCAAATCCAAAACAACCCACGGTCTCGAAGGAGCAGTCCATATGAAGTTGATGAAATACAACTCGAATTTACTCTGCAGCCTCGTTTGCCTCGATAGCGCAAAGAAGTTTGCCGCTAAGGGCAACATCAAGAGCGCGATTGCAGTCGCGCAGAAAGGCTTGCAGATCGAACCCGGCCGGTTTCAGGCGGACGTTCGTGGGCAGTTGAAGAGTGTCGTCGAAAGCCTGACGTTGCCACAGTAGCCGCACAAGCTCGGAGGGGAGGGTTTGAAACATCGCCCAGCCGAGCACAACTTCACCACCAGGGACATCCCACCATGAAAACCAATTGGGCAGTCTGCGTTATCGCCGTTTGTGTGCTTGCTTTATTTCGCCGCTACAAGTCCCAATCCTTGGGATCCGTCGCATAGTTGGACCACCGTCCCTTCGTCAGGGATAGTTGTTGCGGCTTCGCGATAAGAACCTTTACCTTCGCTGACCTCGCATTCTGCATTGGTCACTATTTCCCACCACCCAGGCTTTGAGGGTCGAGCCTCCCAATTCAACCCCACCCTTTCTTGCGTCGAGCAAAAGGCTCCGCATATCAAGTCCGCTGTCCAGCGGAAACACGAGTGATCCATTTGGGCAGTCCGCCACCGCGGGGACTGCCCCTCTTTTTGGACAGCTTCCCAGTTCTTATTCACTACGAGTCGGCACGTCAGCCGAACCCGCACCCCCCCCAATGCAATTCAACCGTTCGACCGGAATTAAGGAGATCTCTCATGCGTGGACCCAAACCAGGTTTTTGGCGGAAATATGAAGCTCAACAGACATCCCTCGTTGCGTCCTGCATGCCGCGAACTGCCGTCATGAGTGGCGACAAGCCGATGGCAATCAAGGCCCCTCTTGCGGTCTGCCTCCTGCCCGGCAGGCTGGTAGCCACTCCGTCTGGCTGGAACTAAGTTACAGCCATGCTCAGGAGATTGCTCCTAACCCTCTTTCTTGGTGCAGCCCTCGCGGTGGTCGCATCACCGGCCGCCGCGCAGTTGCACCGTCACCACCCAATGGCTCGAAGTTGGGTTCCCGGATCAAATATAGGTCCACATCCAGTTGGCAAAACCGACGATCAGGAAGTGCCATGGTGGTTGCCTCTCGTCGAGGCGATCCCTACGCTGCTTTTTATGTTTGGGGCTGTGCCAGGAACCATTGCAAACAGTAAGGGCCTTCCAAACTGGAAGTCGTACTTCTGGCGCGGACTGTTCTTCGGCTTCCTATTCTTCCCAATTGTGCTGGTTCTGCTCTACCAGGTGTTGAAGTACGAACCGGTGCCCATAACCAATCAAGCCCAAATCCGGCCTCCAAACGTCGCCGTGCCACAGGCCGCGCGTTCGGATGGCATTCACTCCATCGCAGATATTCCGCCGCCTGTCAGCTTCCACGCAGATAGCAATTAGTAATAACCGAGGCAAACAGCCTCCCGCCAAAGAGTCAAAGGTGAGTGACTCCGTCGAACACCGAGTGGTTCCGTCCTCTGCAATAGCAGGGGAGGTGCGTACGCCATCGCACCACAATTTCGAAACATTCCAGCGTTGAGTTGAACTCCGCAGGTGACAGCTTTCCTCCCATTTGCAGTTGCTTAGATCTACCGCACCATTCGTGCCGGCGAAGTAGTCGGCGTGAAAACCTCTACCACCCCCATAAAGCACGCACTCAAGATTCTGACCTCGTATCGCGCGAAGGCCAACACCATATTGCACGCCCGTTCTTGGGCGAGCACAACGCAATGTAAACCAACCGATGACTCCGCGTAAAGGAGCCATAAAGTACCAAGGAGAACTCTCATGCGTGGATCACGACCTGGACTTTGGAAGCAGTACGATGCATCTCAACTTAGCGTGGCAGCTGCGTGCATGACACACACGAGGCGGACCGCCCCGCGCACTGCAGCAGTAACACCCGCCTATCAAGCGGCGACTCGCCCGATTGTACCCCCGGCCTCCTGCGTTTCTGTCGTTGGCCCCACGATTGGCAGCCTCAATGGTCGCCGCGTGTTTCACCCGTAGACAGCCACCCGAGCCACAAAAAAATCGGACTCAAGCTGTACAGGCACCTTTCGTTTCTTCACTCAAGCCGCCTTCGGGCGGCTATCCATTTTCTGGAGACCTATCATGTCAAATCTTCTTTCTCGCACCCCGTTTGGTCCAATGAGCCTTTACCCCATCTGCGGCGCCGGTAGCCTGAAGGCAATCAACGGCCGCTCCTCCCGCTGGCAGGTTTTGGAGGCATTTCTCCTTAGCTCCGAAGGCCGCGCAGAGCGCGTGTTCGAGGGCAGCTCAGGCCTCGTCATTCTGATGGCGATTCCGGGTCAGCCTGGCACCGGCGCTTTCTACATCTACGACGAGATTCGCCGCTCTTTTTCCATGGTGACTTTCGAAGATCAAGAGACCTTCCACTCCTCGATGTTCGACTATGTCGTGCAGTTTTACGACCTGGGCCGTTTTGTCGAGCTTCCGAAGTTGACGCTGGTTTCAAAGCCAGTTCCGCAGGCCGTGAAGAGTGGTAGTGGTATAGTGGAGAAGGGAAACAAAGTGAACTCCAACAGCAATCGTCGTCGCTCTAACCAGTACCGTGGTCCGCGCGTTCCCCAGGGCGTTATCAACCCGGCAGGACGGACGCACATGGGTCTGGTGACAGCGTGACAGAGGCCGTAGCCCCATACATCCCCCCGAAGAGACAGGTAGAAATTCTGCCTGTCTCTTCTCAGATGGTGGAGGACTACTGGAACTGGTTCGTCGTGAATCGTTACGCTTACCTAGTGCAACGCCACACGCCGGCGCCCAATGGCAAGTATTCCTACTACGCTCCCAAAGATAAAAGTACAGATATAAAACTGACTTTGACTCCGAAGGACGTCGAACTACATCTAGCAGGGCTGAAAACCATCAGCCTGTATGCGATCGAGCCAACGCACTCAACGTGCAAATGGATCGCTATAGATGCAGACCACGACAAAGCGTTTTCTGATCTTGCGGCCGTTCAGCAGGATTTGAAACTGGAGGGAATCGAAGCGCTGCTCGAAAAGAGCCGGCGCGGAGGTCACCTCTGGATATTTGCCGCGGAGCCACTTCCGGCGTCCCTGTGTCGGATTCTCGTTTACACCCTTGCCCTCAGTATTGGAGTCCCCATCAAGGGCTTCAATCACGAGGTTGAGGGCCTCGAGATATTCCCCAAGCAGGATCGCCTCGAGCCGGGCTTCTATGGAAACGCCATCCGAGGCCCATTGGGTATTCATCGTGCCACTTCCAATCGCTACTGGTTCGACCGTGTGAGCAGCAATATGCCCGCACAGTTTGACTTGATTCGGAACGCGCGACGTTTGACTCTCGCCGAGCTTACAGCCCGGACCGAGGGAATCACGATGCCCAGCATCGACGAACCTCCTCCTCCAGTGCCCACCTACATCCCTTCTGTCGGATTCAGACGTCCTGCCTTCGACATAACCCAACACGTAAATATCCGCAGGAGAGACAGCCGAAACATGTGGGCGCAATGCCCGTCGTGCGAAAAAGCCGGAAAGGACCGCGGCAGGGACAACCTGGCCATCAAAAAGTCCGACACACGACTGTACAAATGCTGGGCTGGATGCACGAAAGACGACATCCGCGCAGCCTGTGGAGCCCCTCCCGCTCGGCGGTTCTGATCCATCCTTTGGTATGTAGCCAGTGGAAGGAGATGAATCGCCGTTGCGACCCCCCACCTATTGCTCAACCTGTAACGCGCCCTCAAAAGGACACGTATATATGGTAGCCAACCAAGTTTGATGTGACCCTCGGTTTCGGGGTTCACGTCGGACGGACCACCTTCGTCTTAGGTGGCTCCGAGGAACACCCCCTATAAACCGATCCAAACCCCAATAAGCGACTGAATAAAACAATAAACCGAATTGCAGGCCCCCCCCGTTTTGCGAGGGGGTGGCCGGTTATGCGGCCAACTAACAAGTCCTCGCAAAGTAATATACCAGTGCCACTGTCCGTGTTATTCTGCAAGTGGACAGTATCGACCCTTCGAGGAGATCCAAAAACCATGAAAACAGGAGCAAAAGAAGAAGCGGCAAGAAACAGCGGCCTCGGAATGAGCATGCATGGCAAGGTGAGTGTCGAACTTCGACGCCTCGGGCTGGATGCGCGCCCCAATATTACCCTCGTGCGTCAAGAAAAGCACAAGCGGTGGATGATTGCCGGGGAAGAAGGTGGCGGCTGTACAGGTGAAGTCGGGCACTACATCGGCTTTGCCGGCATCAACACCCCTGGACTGGCCGTATCAATTCCGATTCAATCGTTGATCCCGAACACAACCCAGCGCCGAGTTATTTCTCAAGAGATGGTCCGCGCCCAACTGTTTCGCTACGGCAGTTCCTGTGACCTCTTGGTGACACATCACTATTTGAGTGCAGCCAAGGGCGAGTCACGCCCGTCTATGGAACGTCGAGTTCTATTCCTTGGCAAGAATGGCATCCTCGCGCCAGATACCAAGCAGCCTGTGTTCTTTGACCACTCTGGCGAGTCAATCGACTTCCCCAAGAATCTGATTCCCCTCATTCAAGCGGTCAGTAGGGGAGCAACAACTCCGAAGAACAACCGCGCCCACTGCATTCCTCTGCCTCCAATCAATCTCGGGCCAATCAAGAAGCCTAAAGCGGAAGCAACTCCGGTAGTAGAAGGCGAGCCAATCATTGATGAAGCATTGCCGCTCACAGCAACCCCGGCCGCGCCAACGAACGCCAAGGGATCCAAACGGAACAAAAGCGCAACTCCGCAACTCGCCGCACCACAGGCAGTCCCCGTATCGGATGAAGTTGCCGAGCTAGTTGCGGTCTGATGGAAAGAAAGGTCTACCCGCAATGCGATACATGTTCCGCTACCTAGTCTTTGGCTGCATAGCAACCGTGCTTATGAGCTTCATAAGGCATGGGTTCTTGAATCATATTCTGGATTCAACCCCATCGTTCTCCTCAATGCACATCCCGGAGATGGGCAAAACCGTTTCGGCGGCAATTTCACCGCAGGCCGGAACGTTTGCTTATAGCCCCGACTCTAACATTGAGCGGATGGACGAAGATGCGATTGCGAGTACAGACGCTCATGCCCACCTGGACATTGCAATGTACGCCTTCACCGACCACATCCTTGCAGACGCAGTAGCGGACGCAGCCGAGCGTGGGGTCAAGGTTCGCATTTACCGCGACCAGCAGCAATACGAACAAGAGAGCGGACGAGATCAGTACGTCGCGCGCAGGTTTGCCGCAGAACCGAACATCTCCATCCGAGTGAAGCACAGCAGCGACTTGATGCATTTGAAGGAATGGAGCGATGGTATCCGGCTCAGAGAGGGAAGTGCTAACTGGAGTCCGTCAGGCGAGAAGCGTCAAGACAACTCTGCTGCAGTCTTCACAAACAAGCTGGCGGCCCAAGCCTTCGAGAGTAAGTTCCAGGATATGTGGGATCGCCCGAACAACATCCAGGTGCAATGAAACGATTTCACAACCAGCGTGACACAGGGGAGCCTTCGAGGCTCCTCTTACTTTTTTGGGAGGTAATATGCAGGAGGCAGGAAGGGTCGTTTTGACTGGCGAAGTTAGCGATACGCCGGTCATTCGCGCAACGTTGCAGGGGCTCTACACGGCCACGTTCTCACTCACCACCACCGTACGTCGCAAGAATCGTTCCGGCGCCTACGCAGACCGGGAGAAGCGTCACAACATCGTTGCGTGTGGAGATCTCGCGCTCACCATTTGCCACAAAATTCGGAAAGGGAACGAGATCAGCGTCGAAGGCAAATACCACTTGAAACAGTGGGAGGACAAAGGCTCGGGTGAGACCAAGTACCTTACCCAAGTCCTCATCGACCGCTTTTCGTTTGCAGAGCCGGACCAGCTTGAACTTCCAATAGCTGCCTAAACCTTCACCGTGGGGCTGGTTCGTCCCAGCCCCTTTCATTCAACAGCCGCAAGGCCACAACCCAATAGTTCAACACTCCCTAAGGAGGGAGATACCACAATGGCAAAAGGCGTAAATAAGGTTTTTCTTCTCGGTAATTGCGGCAAAGAGCCGGAGATTCGTACTGCACAGAGCGGCATGGTCATCGCCAACTTCACCCTCGCAACCGCCGATCGTCAGAAGGACGCGCAGGGCAACTGGCAGGACAAGACCGAGTGGCACAACTTGGTCGCGTTCCAGCGTACCGCGGAGATCGTCCGCGACTACGTGAAGAAGGGCACTCAGCTTCACATCGAGGGCAAGATCCAGACGCGCTCGTGGGAAGACAAGGAGTCCGGCCAGAAGCACTACAAGACCGAGATTCTGATCAACGAACTCTCACTGCTCGGCACCCCGGGCGGCGGCAGCAAGTCCTCTGCAACACCGACGACTCCCGACGCGGCAGATTACGCTGACGAGGGTATCTCGGACGATTCGATCCCGTTCTGAGAAATCAACGTTTGTTTGACGAGGGCGGCCATGTAAAAGTGGTCGCCCTTTTCTTGCCTCAAAAGCAACTCCAATCTAAAAAGGAAACCCGAACCATGTACGTTCTCTTCGCGCCCTCTGCCCTTGCGTTCGTCCTCATCGCCATCACTCAGATCGTCTCCGAGATGCGCGGCGCCGCCGTCTGCAACATCTAGCGTCTCGAGCCTCAAGCACCCGCCCCTTCGCGCCCAGGGCGGGTGTCCCCTTTGGGAAAACGGCGCTCAACCGTCAGAGCAACCCGTCGACCCTAAAAGGACAACTCCAATGCAAATCCGCTTCGAATTTCAGTGCAGCTACCAAGACATGGTCGCGTATGAAGTCATCGGCCACGCCGACATCCTCAGTGTCGAAACCTATCGAAATACCCCGCATGGTCTCGAGTACATGCGCTCAACATTCAACCATTGCGGCGATCCAACCTCATTCGAGCGCAACATCCTCTCACGCCAGGGCGGTGCTGTTGTTCATAGCCGCTCAGATCATCAGGCACGCTGGACGCCCGAGTTCTACGCCGAGTTCGCCTTGTGGCTCCACGCGAAGTATGTCGCTGCCAAGAAGCGGTGGGCCGAGACGTGTGAGCGGCGCGGTTGGGGCGAAGAGGAGTTGAGACAGTTCGAGGACATGCTCCCGATTTCGAAAGCCATGTACTGGAGCCAGGAAGCATCGTCATTCCTCGTTGAACCGTGGTGGACAGAAAACCACGCCTGCGACTACTGCCAGAACATCGCGAAGATGACCGGCGTTCTGAATTGCCCGATCCACACCGAGACTTGCACTGGAACACCGGAGGCTGCTACAGGCCCTGGTGTTCTTGCGTCCATAGCGTAGGGCTCGACGGAAGAAATCACCTCGAATCATTCACCGCACTACAGGAGACGAGATGGCATCGTACGACTTCAACCGAATCTTGATGGGAACCGCTGCCAACTCGTTTAGTTGGGAGCGATTCTTCAGAGAATTGGGACTAGCTGCTCTTGCCCGCAAAATGCTTGGCATATGGGCGTAGTCCCAGGTAAAGAATCACATCACTTAAGTAGCCGCGCTGGGCGGAGCGTTATCCGCCCACTGCAATGAACGAGATGGGTTTTCTATACCCATGGGGTTGCTCGACTCTAAAGGACGGTATGTGACCTCGAACCTATCAGGCTGTTGCTTAGGATACGACCCTATTGCCTAGTCCGGCTAAGGCTCCGAGATGATCCATACCCAGTCGGTGAAGCTGGGGCGCGAATTTGACGTCGGTGGGTCCCGAGCATGGTCGGGTAAGCAGGCATTCGGCGGGAGGGTACTTGTAGCGATACCTCTCGTGTGCACGGTGGTGCTGGATACAATCAATTCCGCCACCCGGTACAACGGAACCGGCAGCAGAAGAGAACTTACAGAAGACTATGCGGCCAGTGGTCGCAAACTCGAAGGCACGTCCCGTCCTGGCAAGGGTGCCAACACCTTGACGGCAGAGGCGCATACCAGCCGGTGCTCTTCCAGACCGTACCTGGCGCGTTCCATCTCGACGTTCTTCCTGGCCGCAAGCTTCGTGCAGAGCCGAAAACATGCTGAGGAACGAGACTTGATGTACTCGTTAAACCTAGCCTCATACGCTCGTTCCAGATTCCTACAGATTGGGCAATGCATACCTGCGCCTCTCCGGCGTTCTGCCGGGCCAACCGTAGCTTCCATTCGGTCGTGGTTCAAACTGCGTGAAATCTCGATCAAGGTGGTGTGCAGCCAGGCAGGAGGCGAGAAGAAGAAAGTGTCTACATTTAGAGGATACACCCACCACGGCGAACGTGCGGACGGCTCCGCCCTTCCTGGGGCTCGACGGTTCCTAAGCGGAACCAGCACGGGATTTTGGAGGGGAATGCGGTTGCTGCCCCATGGCAACTGAAGCATGAGCGCGGGCTGAGGCTAACAATGCGAAGGGGCGGGCACTTTATCGCAGCCCCTTCGCGCATTGTTATGTAAGGAAACCAGCGTTGCAGGGATACGGCTTCAAGCGTATCGCAACACGTCAGAGCGGCGACTGACTCATTGGTAACCAGTGAGGGCAGTACCAATATCCGCCAGGTAACCTGCGTTAGCAAGTCCAGGGGCAGGCGTTCGGCGTCATCCGTGCTGTTTCGTGCGTCCGTCTTTATCTCTGGGTACATACACGATCGAAGGCCAGTGCTGCTCTGGAATCCATTGCCCTTCGACTTCCTGAACGCCAACCGTCCGTCCGCAAACCTCACAACGGTAGGTACCCCATCGCGCACGGCTTCTTTTCTTACAAAGTAGCTGCTGCGTTTCTTGGCTGAGTTTTCCGTTACATGGCTTGGAAGGTATAGGCATACTGTCTTAAGGCTATTATCGGTCGTCAACGGGCAGTGGGCCAACGTTGTAATTTGCGGGCGGGAGTACAAAGCCCTCCGGCAGCTTGCCGAGGTGAAAGGCTTCGGCGATGCGCTGCTTGTCAGAGCGTCTGAAGTATCGACCACACATATTTCATCCTGGGATAAATCCGGCTTGGATCAGTTGGGTGCGCAAGGCTTGCACCTCAATATGTACGGGGCGGCCTGCCTCAAGGTCTTCACGAATACTGTCCACTTTGGACTTGTCTAAGCCGAAAAGCTCTTCCAGCGTGTGGACCACACGATCCACGAAGATCATGGCAACGTAGTTTACCCTCGCTTTAGGAATGTCTCGCCCATCCACGCGGACACCAACGTCGATGTTCGGCATAGTCCCCTCGGGGTCCAGTTGGATTCTGTAGGTCTTGATGGAATCGTGAATCATTGAGTCCTTCCCATCTTCTATGAGCTCTGGAAGAGCTGATGTGCGTGCCGTGACTACCCTGATGATAACCAAAGCAGGGCACAAGCCACTTGATTCCTAGTTCTTGAGGGCGGCGGAGATCATGGCTCGCTGAATAGCTATCGCTGCGTCATCACCTGGTTGCTATGTCGCTTCTGAAACAAGGGAGGGACGCAATGCTCTCCATCGACCCTTAGGTCTATACTGCTTCCAAACTGCGACTAGAGGTTGGGATATGGCCACGACGTTCAAGGAAGTGCGCAAGTTCCAGGGTGAGCGTGTACGAATGCAGTTTGACGACGGACGCGAAGTAGTGGCCCTGCTGTTGTGCGCGACCAAAGACATCGACGGCTCCAAACACTTGATCTACGGCAAAGTTGAGTCAGTTTCGGATGTGGAAACCTGCGGCTCCGGCGCAACCGGCTGTTTCTATGCGGACGGGAAGACCCCTGGTCAGCATTGAGGCGGCAGACGCAAGGAAAATCGCCCGAACCGTTCGGAGTTGGGACCACTTTGACGCACGTCGGGAAGTCGAAAAGGGATCGCCGAAGGCTTGGCGTCCCTGCGCTTAAACTCGCGTACTACCACAGTTGCCGCCGCCTGCGCCATCCACGCGAACCCGTCTGCCTTGTTTTCCCGCGTCGATCAGGTTCCCAGCTATCTACTTGGTCAACGATCACTCCAACCCCGCAGGCTGCCTACTCTGATGATCGCCTTTTGGCAGCAGGCCGACCTGTTTCCGATGTAGCTGTATCGATGCAGACTCTCAAAGCTCAATAAGGAAATCCCGACTCATAGCGGTTGGTCGCGCACCACCGTCTCATGCGCGGCCATCAGCCACTTGCCGTTCACTTTCCTCAGCACTATTAGAATGCGCCCATCGACTGTCACACCGGCGTTGGTCGCCTGGTAGGTGCCCGCACAATAGGCGAGGTCGCCGGTGTAGTAGAGTGTCAGCGGCTTGATGAAATCGATGTGCCCGCCCGCCTTGATGCCGCGTTCCCAATAAGCCTCGATCGCTTGCCTCCCGTGCGCCACGATGTGTGCCGAGAGATAGTAGCCGTCGTCGGTGTACAAAGCCGCGACCTTCGCCGCGTCCCCGCCGTTATAGAACATGATCCATTCTTCCGAGACCTGCCGGATGGCCGCTTCATCGGCGCTCATCGGCTGCTCGCGCACTTCAGGCGTTGGTGCCGTCTGCGGCACCGCAAGGGGCAAGCCCATGCACAATGCAGCAAACAATACGAAGGCTCTTTTCATGCCCGGACGATAGCACAGAAATCAGAAGTGTCACTACTGCTTGTCCATCGGTGCTTCAGGCTTCCCCATCTGGGGTAAACCTGCAATGAGGGGTGGAATTCCCCTCAGCGCTCTTCGCCCAACAATCAGGCGGTGCCCAAAACATCGCCAAGTACATCTCCACCCCCATCAACCCGCCCAAGGAGGGCTCTATGTCGTTGCCCACATACAAACGTGTGCTGATCGAGTTGGTCACCACTGAGGACTGCACCACACGACAGGGCTACATCAAGGCCATTCAGGACCTCCAGAATCCGATCAGTTCAGACACTCAACTGGTGATGGGAACTGTCATCGATCAATCTGACCGGCTGGAAGCTCTCGCCACCTCCGGCGTGAAGGTGGTAACGATCGATGAAAGACGCGGACCCGGCTCCTTTGGCTTTGGAGGCAACCCCAGCGCTCGCCTTCAACGTACGTGCGTCGTCATGGGCATGGACGATCCAGAGGGCGATGCCGAGACCGGCGCGCCTGGCTATGATCCGCAGTTCGATGGCGGCTACGACCGGTCTGTAGTTCCTTATCCCGTCCGCGACGAGGACTGGGACCGAATCAATCCGGGCTTCTCCAAGCCCGGTAGCAGCGACCTGCCGAAGGCCGCGTAGCGTCACTTCCACCCACGAACGATTAGCAACCCCAGAAAGGGGACAGCCGTCCATGATTCTCACCTACAAAGTCATCTTCGGCGTCCCCTTCCGCTTCGATCTTGAAGCGCAATGGGGCGCGCGCGTTGAACTCGAAGCCATCGCATTTATGAACGCCGCCCCGATCGACTGGCGCCTTGGCAATGATCCCATCCGCTCTGGTCTCCACGCAGGCCACCCATCAATGCGTGGCTTCCATGACCTCCAGAGGGCTGGGATCTCTGGTGGTACACGTGGCATCCCTGCGACAAGCTTGGAACTCGAGACCCGCGGCATTGGAGATGCAACGGTTATGGTCTGGTTAAGGCCAGGAACCTATCCTGAGAACGGGCACTGCGGAGCCTAAAAGATTGATACCCCACAAAAGAGGGGCTTAGTAGGAGACGAAAGCTGGAGAGGGAATTGAGGGGAGTCCGAAGCCGATTGAGAACTCCGAACAACCGTTTCACCACACCTCGCAAGATCGGTCGAAAGCTAGTAGTCAGAACTCTGAAAAGCCCCACCCCCCCATTCTGAAAGGAACCACCCATGGAAACCTTCTACGTCTCCCTCACCGGAGACTTGCTGCATCTTTATATCGAGTACCAGGCCGAGAGCAGGACCGCCGTCGAGCAGTATCTCGAGCGGCAGTACAAGAGCAAAGGCGTCTGGACCCTACCGTGGTGCTTCATCTACACGGCTATTCCAATCAACGACGCTTCCCCAACCGTTATTGACTCACGGTGCGGGACTCTGTTTGAAGAAGCGCAAAAGCTAACCAATGAAGTGCAGACCAGCGATCCGAACGATCGAAGTAAGCCCGCCTGGACCTTCAGGTTCGAGGTAACGGTTCATGCCGACGACGAAGAAGAAGTCATCAAACTCGGCAAGATCGATTGCGCGAACGAGAACGGCATCATTGAAGCAATCAGACAGTAGGACTTGCGCACCAAGTTCGCACACAGTGGGAGGGACCACCCCCTCCCACTAACTGCATACGGAGAGGAATGAATAATGGCCCGTCAAGATAGCGTTACCAACTCGAGCGCGCCTCCAACCTTTAGCTCTTCGTTCGGCTACTGGGCCGAGGTGCCGAAAGGTGCTGTGCTGGTGCCGCACTGGCATCGACAGACCTTAGCAACAGAACCGCAGCAAGGCTGCAGACGTGAGACCCGGGGGCCTGCCTGACCGAAGGGCACGCTAAGTCGCCTGGCGAAGATCCGCAACCGCCTAGCCCGTTGGAAAGTGAGGAACAAATTGACAGTCGAAACCGTCGAACCTATCGAGAACGTATTAGCCGACTCGATGCTAGCCATCATGCGCGAAAACATGCCCACGAATGCCGAGCCGTACCGAGAAAGCTCTATGTTGTGGGGTCACATCTGGAAAGAGATGCGCACCAAGGCCGCTCAGATAACCAACCCCGATGTTGCCCCGAAGATCGGACCAGACTTGACCATCTCAGACGAACTCATCATCAACGCCGTCGACGCCGCCGACATTGGTTACTGGGCCAGGGTAGCGCTGGGCGCAGACACCGCCAAGACGCTCAAAAGTGAGGCTACGCCCATCATATTTGAGAAAGACGGCCCGCATACGGGCAAGGGCGACGGCCGGCACGAACTGACGGGCGAGAAGATCCGCGCGGCACTCAAGATCATCGCCGAGAAGTACCCACACCACCTCAGTTCCATCACCGAAGACAACGCCGACTGCGAGACAGGCGACGTCATCATCCAGTGCGCTCTCTTCGGAGAGATTGTCTACGGATAAACGCAACCGGCCCGGGGGAGCCGTAATCCCCCGAGTGCCACCCAAAGAGGCAAACCGCATGACATGGTTCGACGTTGAACGAGACAATATCCTCCTCTACGCTGCTGCATGCAACGTCGATGCGGTTGATATGAGGAAAGACCTTCAGTTCAATCCGGAAGCTCGTAAGCAGTTCGCCGACTGGAAGGCTCTCAAGAGCGCAGCCTAACCCCGCCGCCTCCGCGCGGGAAAATCGTAATCCCCGCGTTACCCAGGAGAAAGCAATTATGGCTTCACAATTCAGCTTCGCAAATACCGGCAACATCGAAATTCGCCGCGGCGGCCAGCGCGTGCTGGTAGGGCAGTATGCCGATGGAGAGTTCCGTATCAAGAAGGAATTTCAGTCCGACGGCCCAGCACAAAACCGAATTCAGGTTTGTCTCGAAACCGTCGCTCGATACGGCAAGCCGGCGCCACGCGTCGTGCTGGTTTAGCCTCACCCCACCTTTTTATCCCCCATCAGTTCCATCCCCAGGAGCAACTTACATGGACTACATCGGCTTTAGTAACGAGTCGGATGCGTTTTGGTACCGCAACAACAACGGCGGTTGGCTGTTCATCACAACGGACCGCACCGAGTTTATCTGGTTTTCCATGAAGTTTACGCCGAGGCCGATTCTGAAGCATCGTGCGACTCAGGGACTCTCGGGCATCGTGACGTGCGCTCGCAGCTTGGATGAAGCAGTCAAGCAGCTCGCAGCCTAACCCAAACCGCATTGGCCGGGGCGTTACCCGGCCGAATCAGAGACGAAGGAACCCCCGCCATGTTTCTCAGTACCGGCACCGAGATTACCGAACACAGGCTGCATTGCAGCGCCGCAGAAACCCTCGTATTGCCCTCCAGTCCACTGACAGATGTGGAGTACCGCGAGTATTGCCTCTACCTCCACAGCCTCGCACCAGAGCAGCGTGGAGCATGGTTAGCCCATCGCCTGTCTCCTATAACTCCGGCGCCCGCCCCGCCAATGACCCGGCGTCAGTTCGATGAGTATTGCGAATCGGTTCATGCGAGCACAATTGCCCAAGCCGACAGGACACTGGGCCAGGAGCTTCCCTTATGACCATTGAAGAGAAGTTGGCACGACTCAAAAACCGACATACCCGCTACGAGATTGTCCTCACTAATGGCACGGACACCAAGTTTCTCGTCCTGTACACGGCACAGCACTCCCAGAGTGGGCTTCGTGCGGCGGTTCGCCAGAGATATGACGCGATCCTCGTGCTCACCGGAGGAGAAGCGCCATTCGCCGCAAAGCGGAGTGACGTCTTCAATGGCAACGAGTGGCGTTGCTTTTTCTCAGGGCGCACCCAGCGCGAAGCAATCATCGAAGGCGAGCATCCGTTTACCTTAGTCGACCCCGCCGCAGCCTAAGCCCTCCCACGCACGACAAACAAGGTTTCAGGAGCACGTCGGAAGCGCTGGCTTTCTATGCCGCGAAAGCAGTCGAACGAGGCTAATCTAATCGCCAGCCGGGGCGTTATCCGGCACTCCACGCAGAGAGAGTCGCCATGATCAATTTCTATTACAACTGTGTCCGTGTTGATGGCGGAAAGCGGGAAATGTGCCACTACAGCGTCGGGCCCTACACCCCGGAGTCCGGACTATCCGCCGACACCATCTCGATCACCGCACGCGATTACCTGCGCTTCAGTCCGGCCATTCAAGAGGTTTTTGTGGTTACCAACAAGACGGACATAATGACCGACCTATTTGATCGCGATCGCATCCGGGTCGCACCAGCGCATCCTCTGTACGCCCAAGTCAAAGCTGCTTACGACGCCCAGACCGCGCACCGACTGGCGCACGAAGCCAAGCGAAAGGTTTAGCAAGCGCCCCACTTGCTTTCCCAAAGCAAACCACCCAGGAGAAGCAGCGATGTTAGACAGATGCACCACAACCCTTGTCACCGGCACACACTGGATACGACCCCAGAGTGACGGACTCCGGGCTTTCAAGCAACTTCAGATCGACAAAGATCTCGCACGTAAGCAGGCGCGGATCGACGCGACATGGGCGGCTGTTGAATTCGCGGAAGCGAAGGCGGACTTTGCCGCCGCCGCGGCCACGCTCCTCATCGCTTGGCAGAAAGCCGAGCGGCGAGGACTCAAGGTCCAACTCGACGGCTATCCATTTCCGATATCTCTCGATGAGATGGTCCACCAGATTCAAGATTGGACGGAGCGAACCTCCGTGGAGGCACGATGAATCGCATACTCAATGACCGGGAGACCAACACCATTCTCCACGCGCTGCGCTCCATGGCAGCAAACTTCAGGGATGACATCCGCGATGCGTGCCACGACGCTTGTGACCACTTCATTGATGCGCCGGCGCTGACCTCTGACGAGGTCAATACGCTCTGCGAATCCATTGGACTCAACTCACTCACTCTCGAGACCTAACGATTGTGACACCAACGTTGTACGACGGTTGTGATGTAGGTCACCGTATAGGTTAAACAGTCGTCGATATGCTTAGGGATGGACTCTAAAGCAGGCGACCATTTTTGTCTTAGTTTGAACCACGCACCCCGTAGGTTATAGCGGCATAAAGGACTGGCTCGCCATTCGTTCGACTCCCCACTCCACTTCCTAATTTACTACCTCCAGCTCATCGCCAGTGCTCTGGCCGATTCACGTCTGCTTTAGACTCCACGCTTCCCAACAGGTTTTCACGGAGAACACAATGAACATGCTCAGCCGCACCACCCGTAGCATCGCTGTTGCACTTATCGGATTGACCAGCCTCGCTGTTTTGGGTGGCTGTGCTGTAGGCGGAGTGAGTGCGGTCTCGTCGAACGCAACAATCACTCCTGCAACGCCGACCAACCCGAGCACCCCAACTACCCCGGTGACCCCGGCGACGCCGGTGACGCCCACCTTCGAGTCGGACCTAACCGGCGTGGCGTTGAACACCGTCACCAACCGCTTCTATGTGGCTGATGCCGCTGGTAATGGCGGACCCGGCACCGGGGAAGTCTTGGTCTTCGACGCGACGACCAACCTGCAGATAGATACGGTCACAGCCGGCGCCTTTCCGGTTGGAATCGCAGTAAATCCCGTCACGAACATGATCTACGTTGTGTGCATCAATAGTCAGAACCTTCTGGTCATCGATGGCGCGACCGACAAGGTTGTGGCAACTTTATCCGTGGGAACCAACCCGGTTGCAGTTGCAGTGAACCCTGCGACCAATAAAGTCTACGTCGCGGACGGGGTTGGGGAGGATTCCAGCGCCGGCGTCTCGCTTGGGTCCCCAAACCTGATGGTAGTCAACGGTGCGACAAACACCGTAGTCAGCCAAGTGTCACTCCCAGGTTTGGATCCGGTTGGTCTCGCAATCAACACAAAGACCAATACTGTCTATATCGCGACTGAAGTTGGTCTTTCGGTTGTGAATGGCGCAAACGATACTGTGACGGCAAACTTGGGATCCACGTCTACAGATGCGACAGACCCCAACTTCTATGGGGCCTTCGACGTGGCGGTGGACGAATCGATAAATACGGTCTACGTCGCCAACGAGAGCACGACCAACGGCCTTACTGTGATCAACGGTGCAACGAACACTGTTACAGAGAGTATCCCTCTCTATTTGCTCAATGCGTCCGGTGTCTCTGTAGGATCACCTGCTCGTATGCTGGCTGTGAACCCGACAACCCATATGGTTTACATCACAATGGAAACCGAAGACATGACGCAAAACAAGTACGTGTTCAGCGTCTTCAATGGTGCCACCAGCACCGTTCTGGGTACAGTGGGACTCGATTCCCGTGCGATGGGCATCGCGGTTAGCCCTGTGACCGGCCTTGTCTATACGGTCGAGTCTCAGGAGGTCGGCGTCATCAACGTCACCACCAAGGGCACTACGGGCATATCTGTGCCCTAAAACCGTTGTCGAATCAACCCATGGGCCACAGCTAGTGATTAGCTGTGGCCCATGTCAGTTTCTGTCGTACCCATTTCAGGCAACAGCGTAAAGCTAACCAGTGAAGTGCTGTCTAACCTCGACGACCAACGCGGCCTCAACTTAGGCTTCCGTGGCCGTCATTACCTGTTTTTGTAATGCTCCAAAGGAGATTGCCAATTATGGCTGAATTTGTTTACACGCCCGAAGAAGCGAAGGTTTTGCTCGATCGTCTGAGCCAGCCTTTTGCCATCGCCGATGTGAAGTGGCGCGTCACTAACAAAACGCAAGACGGGAAAAAGGGCTGCGTTGCTCCGTATGCCGACCCTCGAGCGTACACCGCGCGATTGAACGAAGTGTTCTCGCCGGCTGGCTGGGCCTTTGAGTTGTCCAGTGAGACCACAGTCGGGCTTACACGAATGAGGGCAGGGAAGTGCGTCCCCACGGGGAAGGTCACCATTATCGCCACCCTGGACATCTTCGGTATCGGCAAGAAGGCCTCAACCGGGGAGATGTGGGCGGACGATGACAATGCTGTAACCCGGGCGGAAGCCCAGGCGAAGAAGCGTGCTGCATCGATGTTCGGGTTGGGCGAGTACTTCTACCGGTTCAAAGACCTTGGAAGCGTGCTGTGGGTCCCACTCGATGATCGTGGCAATCCGACGAAGTTGCCGGATCTGCCGGGATGGGCGCTTCCTGCAGGAACACGGCCAAAGCCAAATGCGGCGCCGGCCTCGAACCGCGCGCAGACGGTAGCGACACAGCAACAGGTTGCCCGCCCCCAAAGCGTACAGCCTCAGCAAACCGCGCCAGTGGCCGCAACAACACATGTGGCGCAGCCGGTTGTGGCACAACCGGTTGCGGCAATGAAAGCAACTCCCCCTCCGCCGCAACAGGCCCAGGTCCACTCCATTAGTGAGCCAGAGCAGAAGTTTCGTGCTGCCCGTAAGGTGCAGGAAACCATTCTCGGCGTCGACCTGGCGAACAACATCCTCGAAACCTTGGCGGCAAAGCTGGACGCCGGCGAGATCAAGGGGGAGAAGTTCGGACTGGCCACGGCAAAGCTGGATGCGGCCGTTGCCCTCCTGACCAAAGTCAGAGAAGTCGCGGAGCACACGCACGAGTCGGCAATGCGAACCCTCCTGCTTCGTCACGAGCTTCAGAACTTGGATACCATCCCTACGTTCCAGAAGCTCTACCGTGTCGCCCTTGATATGCAGGTTGTCCCTGCGATTGAGAAGCGCGCGGCCTAAAACCTAAGACGTGGACGAACTAACAATCCGTCCACGTCACACTTTCGTGTTATTCTCATATACCAGTGCAACTTATATAGAAGACGACTAATCAGATAGAAATGCAACTTATTCAAAAGCCGATCAATAAGCCTTCAGGCTCAAGCAGGAAGCCAATTCTCCTCGAGCCGTACGCAGTGTCCGCACTGGAGAAGCTTGCCCATGATGAAGGTGTATCGTCGGCCGTAATGGTTCGCCATATGGTCGAGCAACTGCTCGCCTCTGATACCTTGGCCGCGTCATTCCTCGAATATGTCCACGATTATTGGTGGGACTATAAGACAACTGCGGGGCGATCTGTGAGCGTACTTCGCGTGGACAGCGAAACCTTCAGTCTCCTCCTCTATTTGTCCAACACGAGCGGATTTGCGCAGAAGACGGACCAAATTGCAGAGATCATAGTTTCTTTCTATTCGCAGATTGCGAAGACAGTTCCAGTGGAGCCTCACGCCCGGGCGGTCCTAGCCACCCAACAGCAACCAACCAGTACCCAGCCCCAACTCTAAGGAGCAGCGGATATATGGTAAAATTCTTATAAAGTTTGATGTGACTTCCGGTTTTTGGGGTCATGTCGAAACTGGATTGCCTCTTCGGAGGGTCCATACTCAACCCAATAAATCGACTACCAACCCCTATAAATCGAATTTAGTTAGCTACGGCCGCTCTCACGGGAGCGGCCGTATAGCGTTTTATTCACATCTTCCCCGGATATACCACAGCCACTGTGTAGAATAACGAAAGGAGCCTCAATGTCAGGTACAGTGCTTCTCATTGCTGGTCCCTCCGGAAGTGGCAAAACAACTTTGACGCGGGCGCTTGTGAACCGCGTCCCGTTCTTAACCAGAGCAATTACCGTCACCACCCGGCTGCCACGGCCTGGTGAAGTATCGGGCGAGGATTATCACTTCGTCTCCCCCGAGCGGTTTGCTGAGATGAACCGGGCCGGTGCCCTGATCGAGTGCGCCGAAACCTACACGGAAAGCTACGGGATTCCGCGTACCGTCTTGGCCGGGCTGTGCGATCGAGCTCTCATCCTCACGGCGGGCGGTGCCCTCGCTCTTCGGCAGCGTCTTCCAAACTCCATCAGCATCTTCATCCAGCCATCATCGGCAGCAGCCGCCGCCGCGCGGATCGTTGAGCGGAACTGCCCAAACAGTGAGTATCGAATCGCTGGCTATGAGCAGGAAGTTGCCGCATCCCCCCAATTCGACCGAGTCTTTCTGAACGAGGATTTCGATGAAACCCTGGAGCAGATTGAAGACTTCTACCTCAGCGCGAGGCGGCAAAGGTCTCACGGTCGCCCCGCGCACAAGTTTGACACTGGGGCAGGGAAGGGAACCGGCGATGGTCCCGAACTATGCGTGCCACGTTTGGAGACTGGCGTAAAGCCTGGCTCCCCCTGTCACAACTGCCTCCAGGGGAGATTCGGATTGATGGCCGACGTGTATCCCAACTGGTTCCGGCCCTACAAGGCGATCGAGGTCTCAGGTCCGCGTTCGGTCAAGAAGTTCTGCGCACGGGCAGCAAGCCTGGGGCGCAGTGTTCCCACGCCGGCGATGGTCCCGAGCGAAGTCACGGCGGGGCCGGAACTGGTCAATGCCATCAGTGACGACACGCTAAGACGGAACGCATAGCCTCGCTCCTTGAGTTTTCTTCCGGTTTCAATCAAATCAAGATTCCTGCAGACGCTTCGACGCCAAAGTGCTCAGCTCGCAGGAACCGCGCAAGGCCGGACCTTCGGCCCTATGGCACCCCCACAAGACTCACTCGCGGTCAGACGAAACCGCTGGGTGAGTGGGGTGCCGCGCGTCAATTTTCCCCGCTCGGTTCCCGAGGGATAAACTCACAGGTAGCCCTGAAAATTGCAAGACTGCCGGTGAAAATGTTTAAAGCGACTGACCGAGCAGTGACGGTGCCACCGGCGGCCGAATTCACCGTCAATGGCTTGGACGAGTTAAAGGACTGTCTTTACCGCGTCAACCTGTTTGTGCAACAAAGCGATGGCTGATCCACATCGATGAAGCTTGATCTTGAACTCGGTCATAGAGCCCCAAGGGCAGCCTTGGGATGACGTATGGGGCGGCCCGATCCCCCAGGGTCTCAAGAATAGCCGTAAGACTGTTACCTCTTGCAGTTTATTGAATTGGAGATGGAATTGCCGACAATTAGTAGGTTCTACGGGATAGTGATTCGCATGTACTTCGGCGACCATGTTCCCCCCCACTTGCACGCCGTCTATGCGGAATTTGAGGCTGTGTTCGACATCCGGACCTCTGCTATCATCGAGGGCAAGTTGCCCTACCGCGCGACGGGCCTCGTGCTGGAGTGGATCGAACTACACCGTACCGAACTCATGGAGGACTGGGAGCTATGCGTACAGAATCACATCCCCAAGAAGATTCACCCGCTACCCTAGCCATGCCGGAATCCGCCCCCCGCTCGCCCTGGAGCGTGATCGAAGTTGAAGCTCTTTCGGGCTTTCGTCTGCGGGTTGCATTTGCCGATGGCCTTGCCGGAGTGGTTGACATGTCCGTCCTGGTGCATTCTCCACAGGCTGGGGTCTTCGCCGCGCTCCGTGACCCGTCTCTGTTCGCGCAGGTCGCACTCGATTACGGTGCCGTGTCGTGGCCCGGCGAGTTGGACCTTGCCCCCGACGCCATGCACGCGGCGATCCAGGAGCGGGGAGAGTGGCGGTTGTAGAGAATTTGGTATCCGTATTCGGCGCCAGACGGAGCCATCAATCGACTCCGTTGTAACAGCGACTCAAGGATAGATGGGATCCGTAGGGGGTTGATCAAGAGAGACCGCATTGCTGCGGAGCAAGGGGAACTTCTCCACTAAATCCCATACTAGACAAAATCTATCCATTATGAGACACTGGCTTTATGGAGGAGCATTCGTATGGCTACCTATCCTTCCTACGCCGCACCAGGGTATCAGTTCGATGCCACACCGGATCTCAGCCGTCTTGAAACGCGGGAACGTCTAAGTCAATCGTCCATCGATGGGTTCTTCGCGATCATGGACAAGTGGCATGTGTCGATCGAGAGGGCAGGGGACTTGCTCGGAGGCATGCCCCGGTCCAGCGTTTACAAACTGAAGACGGCCGCCGGAACGCTTCGCCAGGACGAACTCACTCGGATCTCTTATGTTGTCGGTATATATAAGGCCCTGCATATTCTTTTGCCCGACGAGTTGGCCGACAAGTGGGTGAATCAGCCAAACGATAACTTCTTATTCAGTGGTCAGACCCCTCTCGACTACATTGTGCGAGCCGGGATCCCGGGATTACAGCAGGTCCGGAGTCTGGTCGATGCAGCGCGAAGCGGACATTAATTGGCTCACCTGGATCTGCTTAACCACGCCGGCACTCACAGGTTGATCCCTACAAAGTTTAGCGGCGAGAGCGTTCTTGAGACTCTGCCACTTCCACCTGGAGTGCTCGCCGATCTAAGCGAGNNGGGCAATCGGCCCGGGCGAACTGCTGTACGGCGTTCCCGAGGCGCAGATCGTCAACGCGGCCTTTTCCCACCCAGGTCCACACGGGGGCCGGTTTCACAGTGCGCAGCGCGGCGCCTGGTACGCAGGTGTAGAGCTTGAAACCTCAATTGCGGAGGTGGCCTTTCACAAGAGAAGTTTTCTCGAAGATGCGCGTATGACTGGTCAGCACGCTTTTGACTATATGGAATTCCTCGCTGATTTCTCCGGTGACTTCCATTACCTTGACCCCACGGAGTTCGAAGCCTGCCTGCAGCCGGATCCCATTCCGCAATGCTACGGTGCGTCACAGGCTCTCGCGAATATGCTCTTGTACACAGGCTCAATTGGGATCGTCTATCCGAGCGTCCGCCACCCCTCCGGTACGTGCATTGCGTGCTTCCGGCCAGCCCTGG
>PKWK01000146.1 GCA_003133205.1 Granulicella sp.
GATCCGGCCGGAAGAGCGTCAGATCGATCGAGTTCGCGATCGCCTTGTGCCCCGCGTCGTTGGGATGGAGGTGATCCCCATGGTCGTAGACAGCCAGATACTGGGTTGGATGGGCCGGGTCATGCGTAGCGGCATCCTGGTCAACGATCCCGTCACAACCGCTGGCCTCGCCGCGAATAAAGGTATTGACCTTCTGCCTCTCCAGCTCCACCGCGGGAGTCCATGCCTTTATGCCTTCGAACGGAGTCAGCGTCGAGCAGATGAAGCGAATCTTTCTCTCGTGGGCGCGTGCGATCAATCGCCGCAAGGCCGCGATAAGCGCCTCTCCCGAGGGTGAGGGTGGAGAGCCGAGATCGTTGATTGGATCGTCGGAAAAGATGACCCAGCGGACGTTGGTTTGCTGGAGGACGTCCCGCTCGAAGCGATTCTCGGCGCTTTCTCCCGAACCGTTGACGAGAAGCCTGTTTCCACTGATTCCCAGATTGAGAACCCCGATCGCAAGACCCGCGCTGGCAAGGCGGTGAGCTAGTTGGTCAGGCCAGCGACGATCGGAGTCATCCGCCGCGCTGTACCCCTCAGTGATCGAAGCCCCTAACGTGACGACGGCCCCGCGGAGCGCCTCCACGTCGAGACCGGCGAGAAAGTAAACGCTCTTGGACGTATCGGCGTCCTTCATCTGCGGCGCGCTGCTTGCGTCTCCTGACTGGATATAGCTGGTCTGATGTGCGGATCCATGGAAGGTCGCGGGACCTATCGTGCCGGGTAGATACATGCTAATCGCAACTTCCGACAGTGTTGGAACCTCAAAAGGGACCGGATCGCTGAGCGCGGTGGCGCCTGCAGGGATTACGAGTTTCGTGCTCCCTTCAAATCGAAGCTGACGGTCGGACGACACGTCGATCGCAGAACCCGATCGCCGCAGAGCCACATGGACATCCTCAATCTTCAGTGGCTGGGTGCCAAAAACGTTCGACATCTTCAGCCGGACGCGCTCGCCACCGATGCTGGCATGAACGATTTGCCGCAGCGTCTGATCCGTGAAAGTCTTCCCTGATTTGTCGGGCACCTGGGCGATCGCCCACGTTCCCGTCCAGCTTGAGGCGGGTGAACTGGCCACCCCCTGGCCCCGCGCAGACGCCGAGAACACCACGCAGAGGCTCGCAGCAATGACAGCGGTCCGGCGGCACGGGTTCCGTGTTCCGGGAGCGTCCCGGGCAGCAGAGGATGCGCAACGGCGTCTGTTGGGCATCAACCCCATGAACATTTCTCGAATGTCGTCCATTTCCCCACAGCGAAATGGAGCGGAGACAATGGGTAGGGAAATCTGACTCGATTCATGGCGCTCATTTCACTCCGGCATTTTGCAACATGTGGATGCGTCGTTCCGGAAAGAGTCCGGCGCACCCCTCATGCACAGGCTCAACTACGCCTTCGATCATGATTCTTCCTGCCCACTTCTACGCCGTTCTCGTTCACAATGGGAAGCGACACTGGCTGGGGTAACCAACGAACTATCTTTCTGCTCTCTGAGGCTCCAGGTTTATGCTAGGGTTGCCGGCAAGGAGGGTACCGAAGGCACGCCCGCACTACTCAGGGCAATCACAGTATAGGCATGCTTGACGCCGGCCTTGGCCGAGGTATCTACATACACCATTTGCGGAAACGGAGCGACAGGGGTGTCGTGAAATGACAATCCCTGGAAGAGTGGGCGTCCATACACCGCTTCCGGCACTTGCGTCGGAAGCTTTGCTATTCCGTGTCCGTCCCGATTCAAGATAAAGCCGCCAAGCCCGCTCGCCATATTCACCTCGGTGTCCCATGTGATCTCATTGCCTTTATTGGCGTCCATTTTCGCGCGCACATTGAAGGGAGTAGGCGGAGCACTCGTGTCGGCTACGGTTCCACTTCTGACGTATTCCATCCATATCTTTGCGACTGCCGCGTTCGGCAGCCACACAGCCTTCATCGGATCGCCTTTGAATTCCTCTGCAGGCACAGCGGTATCGCCGAAAGGCGTTGCGAGCCATGTGGCACTTAGGTCCACGGGCTTTAGAATCTTGGGCCATTCCGACAAACGCATGTGCAGGCAGGCGTCAAAAAACGGGATCGCGAGGTATCGGGAATCCCCACACCAGTGGCCTGTACGCGGATCGGGAGCGAGACCAATGGGAGCTCCCTGGGCTCGATACTCTTCAAAGGCAGCTATTGAGCCGTCCCACGGACGGTTTCCCCTTTCTCCGACGCCAAAGTTAACCATCGTGGGTATTTCATAGACTGCGGGCGGAACTGTGGGCTGGGCGAACTCCTGCCGGGGACGAAACATGACTGCTGTGCCGGAACGGAGGAAGGCGGCAAGCACGCGTTCGGGATGAAGCATGCTCATCACGTTGGCCCATATCCCGCCTCCCGAATGTCCCCACAGGCACCACGGGACGGTAGCAATCTCAGCGTGACCGGACTTTGTCGCAAATTCGTCGAGAGCACGGAGGAAGGTCTTATCGGAGCCTTGCCGCGGGTCGAACCACAGTTCTGAGCCTCCAGGAGTCAGGTCGATTGCATCGTTGAGCACGCGATAGGAGGGTCCCAGGAGCACGCAGTTCCACTTCTTCGCCAGAGCCTGCCAATGCAAATCGTAGGCCGAGGTTGCTCCGGACTGAGCCGCTGGAATACCCGCTCCATGCTGGTGAACGATCACCGCCCTGACAGTCTGGATACCATCAGGGATCCAAAGTGTATGCGTAACACCAATCTGCAACTCCCCGGCCGTTGTTGAGGGGGGGTACGTAAGCTGCAAATATCGGCCGGCATTGCTGGACGGAGTAAACGGTCCCCAGGCATCCGGGACGGGGGATGCATGAACCTGGGACGCTGATGCATGAGCCTGGCTCTGAGCAGCTTCGGCCACGGATAAAACGGAGGAAGAGGCGAGCGCTGCGCCCAGGCCCGCTATCCCCTTCACCAATGAGCGTCGCGTGGGTGACTCCAACTCATGAAGAACTTGAGACTGCTGCTTCACTTCTTCAGTGCTCTTGTTCATGATTCTTCCTCCAAACAGTTCTCACAAACATCGGTTAAGCCCGCATTGAAGATGCGCCCTCGCGCCGCCGGCAGGTTTCTTCGTTATATCTCCAGTCATCGATGTGAATCCCCATGTATCGTCTCGCCGAATTGCTTAATGGCATCAAGGGTGGCTGGCGATACACTTCCGTCCTCGTACATGAGGAGATCGAAGCTGATCGCCACATGATGGGCTTTGGTAGTACGAACATGCCGTGGCGCCTGCCTTTGTGCGGCCCCTCAACATAGACGCCGTCGCCGCTGGCCCGTCCGGGAAGAGCCTTCCGGCGCTATCGTTGAGACCGTTGAAACCCTCGCCAAATTCGACATCCTGGAAATCCGTCGTCCGCAGATCTCTTTCCGCCAAAGAGTTCAACCAGATCAAACCGCAAATCGTGAATGCTCGAAGGGCTAACAGTCGCCGAGCACAAACACTTATAGTGAGCGCCGAACGAGCTGTCAAGATATAAGTTCTAATATATGACTTGCGTATTTGTATGTGATGCTTGTGAAGTGTACGTTGCCCATTTCACCACCTTTATGTGTGTAGAAAAACCCGCCCATGTTCCTGGAAGATGATGGGTACCTCATACCTTGATCGCAGTTTTTAGATTTTCTTACCTTGGCAGTTGGATTGGAACAAACAACACAGGAGGTGCTCAGAATGATGAAGCCATCGAGCGAGTATCAGATGACCGGCACGGCTCTCGTCACGGGAGCTTCGCGTGGTCTTGGGGCGTCAATAGCTGTGGAACTGGGTAGGAGTGGAGCAGCGGTTGCCGTGAATTATTTTGAGCGTCAGGACAGCGCCAACGAGATATGCAAGGAGATCGGCGAGCTGGGCGGAAAAGCAAGAGCGTTTCAAGCAGACGTCAGGGATGAAGAGCAGGCCGCGCGAATGGTAAAGGAAATCGTTGCGTGGTCAGGGACAATTGACATTGCGGTATTCAACGCAACTGGTCCACAGCCATTTTTCTCCATCGAAGAACAGACGTGGCCGATACATCTTCAACAGTTGGAATTCTTTGTGAAATCGCCTTTGATCCTTGCCAAACTTCTCCTTCCAGGCATGAAGGAGAAGGGCTATGGCCGCATCATCCAGATAGGGAGTGAAGTGGTTGAGGTGGGCAATCCAAGATTCGCCCACTACGTTGCAGCGAAGGCAGCTCAGCTGGGTCTCACGCGCTCATGGGCGAGGGAACTGGCGGGTACAGGAATCACTGTAAATCTCGTAGCTCCCGGCTGGATTCCGACCGAGCGGCATCGGGATTCCTCTCAGTCCGAGATCGATGAATACATAAAGACAGTTCCGATGCAGCACATGGGAACACCGCAGGACGTAGCAGCAATTGTCGTATTTCTTGCAGGCAGGAGTGCGGGCTTCATCACCGGCCAGAAAGTGTCCGTCAATGGAGGAAACACTCTTGTGTAACACGGCGAGGTCTCCTGCTTGACGCCAACTGCAGCAGATTGCGATACGGCGAGAACGCGCTCACGGTTTCGCTGATGTCGGGCTGAATGTCTTTGGATATTTGAATCTCGCTGATATCGGTAGAGAACGATTTGCTCCGTCCGCGAACGTCGGACTGATCGATATGGTTGCGGTGTTGGAATGGGTCCGTGATAACGCTACAAACTTCGGACGAGATCCCGGAAATGTGAAGATCTCCGGGCAGTCCGGCGAAGCGGAAAAGTGATCTCGCTCCTACTGGTGAAACAAGCCAACCAACGTGGCGTGCCCGACAATATGTGCGTCGAGCGCCTTCTCAAAGTCACTGCGCGATGCATCCAGAGGTAAAGTCAGCTTTGTGTCGAGAGCAAAGAGCTCGAAGATATAGTGATGTGGCAAACCTGGACCGGCGCAAGGGCCAAAGTACCCGGTCTTTCCTGAAGAGTTGATGCCCTGCCGCATGCCGTCTGCAAGATCGGCCGGTACGGGCGGAAATCCTTCGGGAGTCCGCGCACGTCGGCAGGAATGTTCCAGGTCATCCAATGGGTCACATCCTCGGTACCCTTATGCATGACCGCCTCAAGATCATGAAAGAGCAACGCGGAACTGACTGTTCCCGGCCGCGGCTCGGTCCATGCTAGGGGCATCGAGACCGCAGTGCCTTTCGCAGAGCAGGTATATTTCTCCGGGATTGGAGTACCGCGATCGTGCGCCATGCGGATCAGCCGATGGAGATCGGCGGCATTGCTCTGCTGCGCCTCTTTGCTCAGTCCTTCCACTTTGACCCCGGGGAAGCTAGGAGTATCTCCAAAATATGGATAGGCAGGGCACATATAGCCGCCCATTTCGTAAGCGAAGAGCACTTGGGAATCGATTGAAGCGGTCTTTGGCAAGCGTATCAAAATAACGAGCCCAGTATTTCTCGTCATGCAGGCGGTCTTCAAACTGCGCCTGCTGCATGGTGAAGATGGTCACGCCCCGGTCGGGCACTAGGGGCGACTCCGCGGTGTCGTGAACTTCGCTCAGCGGGTTCGCGGGAGTTCCGGCCCATCCGATGCGGTGCGCAACTTCCAGAAGGCTGTATAGCAGTCCTCGAGGATCGGCGCCGGAAAGCAGCAGCAGTACCTTTCCGTTCCAGATGGTTTTGTGGATCAGAAGCGATTCCGGTCTGGAGGACACACTGAGGTGCAGCGCCTCCAGCCTATTTGCCGCCGCGCCGCCGTTTGACGGCAGGCCAGCCACGATGAGCGTCTGGCCTTTGGCTGCAGCCGGCTCCGATATCTCTTCATAACCGATGCCGCGCGCCGCAAGGGCTGCTTTCAGTTTGTCGAATCCATGACGAGCCGGCGCACTGACGGCGGAATCCTCGATCAGCGAGACGCGCACGGTATCCGCGGTTGCCGCGACCGGAATGGCAAAAGGCACAACAGGAAAAAGGCAAAAACAAGACAAAGACGCTTCACTGGAATACCGCTCCCGCACCTTCAGATTGGTCATGCTGGTTGCTGTTCTGACTGGGACCTTTCGCAGAGGTTCCATACTACTGCACTACTGCGTGAGCGTGTATGCATAGACGTTGTCGTGTGCCGCGGCGAGAAAATATGATTGCCGGCCATCCAGCATGCAGGTCTCCAGAGCGTTCGTCATACTGGCTGCGAAATCGGCATGCCAAAGGGATAGTTCCATTTCCGGCATCAAAAGCGATGAGATGCTTTGCATCATCTCCGGAAAAGACCAGACCGCCTGCCGAGCCGAGCACTCCGGCCAAGCCGCCTCCACCGGGATACTCGTGCGATCAACTCATAGCGGATCAGTTCATCGCAGCCGGCCCTAAAACCGCTGGCCGCCCTTGTTTCTTCTATCCCGTCCGGTGACGTCTCGCGCCCGCCCTGTTCGTTACGATCATTCCTTGCAACTCTGATTCTGCGATCCGCAGTTCCGTTTCTCCGGCTCTAATTTCGCCGCATGTCCGGCCGCGTCCACGCGCTTTCACGCAATGTCCTTGTACTATATGGCAATCTCAGTATCTTGCCAGGAGCATGGATGGATTATCAGATTCGGGGTAAATGTGCATTTGTCAGCGCAGGTGCGCATGGCATCGGTGAAGCAATCGCGGACCTACTTGCGCAGGAAGGCGCGACCGTCGTCGTGGCGGATCGCGACGAGGCAGCACTGACTGAGAAAGCCCCGCGGTGGGCGGGCGTGATTGCCGCCGACCTGGCTACTGCCGAGGGCGTGAATCATTCCGTTTCCGCGGTCCTGCGCACCTTTGGCAGAGCGCCCGACATCCTCATAAACAATCTTGGTGTGGGCGACGCATGCTCGTTTGAAGAGGCCTCAGACGAAGTCTGGGCGCAGAGCTTCAACATCAACCTGATGGGAACGATTCGAACTTGCCGCGCGCTTCTTCCCGAGATGGCTAGGCAGGGATCATGCGCAGTGGTCAACACCGGCTCCGATCTCGCGAAACAACCCGAGCCCAGCCTGATGGACTACGGCGTTTGCAAGGCCGGCTTGCTCTATCTGACGAAGGCTCTGGCTCGGCAATATGTCCCTCACGTCCGCGTCAACGCGGTCTTACCAGGGCCGATCTGGTCGCAGATGTGGACTCGCCAAGGTGGGATATTAGATCAGCTTGTCTCCTCCTACGGTGTCGGAAAGGAAGAGGCTTTGAACCGGTTCCTGGCCGAGCGCTATATGCCGCTTGGCATTGGAGAACCAATCGATGTGGCGCATGCCGTCGTGTTCCTGGCATCTCCGGTATCGAAGTTTATTACCGGCGCAAGTCTCGATCTTGGAGGCACGCTGCGCGGCCTGTAGGGATCCGCCTCACGGCACCGCCGCGTGCCGTGCGCCAATCAAAGCGGGCTTTTTCGATGAGACTTGAGCGAATCGGCCGAAGCATTCCCATAATCACCCAGGGGTAGCCGCTATGACCGAAACCGGTCCGCGCTGTTATGGCTCAAGTGTCACAAAAATCATCATATCTTGATACCACAAACAAATATAGACATTTTCTTGACAGGCATACCAGGAAATGTCCTATGATGCTGCCGTCTTCTAGTTCTCCTCGATCCGTGATCTGAACCAATGTGGCCGAGAAAATAAGCCACGAAGCTCGGGTCGCAAAGCACGGGAGGGCTCGAGGAACAGGCCGAAATTCCCGGCGAGGTCACCAAAATGCAAAGAGTCCTTCGGAGCGCCAAGGTGTTAGCTGGCCTCGCATCCGAACGATCCGGAGGGGAGAAAAGGCCCAAAAATCCGACTATTTCGCCGCCACCCCCATGACCGGAAATGACGAAAGCGTTTGTGTCCAGCCGCGAGATTGAGGGCGTTGCTCCTCCCGGCCTCGCACCCCCGAAGATAAGGACCTATCCGTCCGGAAGGAGGATGGATCATGAACACTTCAAGAAGAGAGTTTATTGAAACCGGCGCGATGGCATGCGCAGCAGCCATCGTTTTGACCTCCGAAGCCAAGGCAGCGGATGGGTACGTGCCCTTCCAAAGCGAGAAGACCACTTGGCACGAAGGGTTCGAGCGCTATGACTTCATAATGGATGATGCCACTGGGATGATCACGCCGATGACCGCCCCCGAGAACGAGGTGACGAGCTTCGGCATCGACGTGAGTTTGAAGGACGGCAAGCGCCGCTGCGTCGTAGTCGCCCCCAAAAACGCGGCGCCTGGCAATCCCTGGTCATGGCAAGCCTGCTATTGGAACCACCAGCCTCAAACCGAAGTCGAGCTGCTCAGGCGCGGCTTTCACATCGCCTTTGTCGCTCCCGACCCCGGCAATCAGGGTAAGCCATGGGACCTCTGGTATCAGTTCATGACGGAAACCCACGGGCTGGCAAAGAAACCGGCTTTCATCGGGATGAGCAAGGGCGGAGTCAATGAGTTCGACTGGGGTGTTGTCAACGCCGACAAGGTGGCCTGTATCTACGCGGACAATCCGGCGCTCTATGAAGAGGACTTCGCCAGGTTCCCGGAGTTGGCCAAGCACGACATACCCTTGCTTCACATTGTCGGCACTGAGGATTTCGTGTTGCGGTACACGCAGACACTCGAGAAGATTTATCACACGTGGGGCGGCGCAATCACCTTGATCATGAAGGAAGGCTTTCCGCATCACCCGCACAGTCTCACCGATCCGACGCCGATCGCGGATTGGATCGAGCAGCACATGCATCCGGCTGAGGCGAACCGGCCGGCGTTCGCCGATTCCACCTTCACCAAGACGCACTACTACAGCCTCGAAAACTCCTACATCTACCTGAAGGCTGAGGACACTTATGCGACGGTGCGCGGACCGGGATACGTTCCCTCTTACGATTGCTATACAAGTCCGGGGTCGGGTAGCTTCCACGGAGATCACTGGTCGATCGTAGTCCCGCAGAAGCCGGCGCCAGGCAAGTTGTGGGTGTTCCATCCCAGCTTTCTCGAGCGCGACTCGACGGTGGCTCAGGCGCTGCTGGCCAAGGGTTACTACCTGGTGTTGCCGCCCATCTCCGGGACGGGTGCCGTGCAAAAGGAGTGGGACGATCTCTATCAGAAGATGGTCGACAACGGATTTTCGGCGAAGGTGGTGATGGAGGGAACCGGGGCGAAGGCGGGCGAGTCATACGCTTGGGCGATCGCGCACCCGGACAAGATCACGGCAATATACGCCAGGAATCCTGTCATGCGCAGCCTGATGTCGAAGACGCCGCCAATCGACAATCTCGCGCCGCTGGCGAAGGCCCATGTGCCGGTTCTGCACGACTGCGGCAGCCTCGATCCGTGGCTCAAGACTCAGACACGAGTGGTAGAGAAGCGGTACAAGGAACTCGGTGGGAAAATCACGGTGCTGGTGGCCGACGGTGAGGGCCACTTCCCGCTGTCGCGCAAGGATCCCAAACCCGTGATGGATTTCATCCTGAGCCACCAGACGTAGGTGCATGACCGCAGGGAGATCTCTATTGGCCAGGCCAGAGAACACAAGAAATAAGGAGCAGTGAAATGAGGAAGAGTATCGGCGTTGCCGCTCTGGCGATTGGTGTTGGAGTCACGATCGGCTCAATGCACGCACAGGCGCCCCGGCGAGGCGCTCAGGTCTTGCCGCCGAGCGTGTCGAAACGTGGCAATCGGCAGATCGACGCGGAGGCATTGAACATCCTGGGTTTGAGAGTCGGCTTTTCCGCCGGCGCATTCGGGCCGATCTCGTTCTCTGAGGCGGCGGCAAAAGCCGATACGCTTGGCACCGGTTTTCTGGAAGCTTCGAGCTCCCAGAAAGTCAGTCCCGAGATCCCCAAGAATCTTGATGACAATCTCTCGCCGGAGGAAGTAACGGCAGTCAAGAACAGGCTGGCCGAGCTTAACCTCCGATTCGTTGCCTACCGCGTGGATGCGATTCCCGCCCATGAAGGTTCCCGTCGGCGGCTGTTTGCCTTCGCAAAGGCCGTGGATATTGAAACCATCGTGACCTCCGCAGCTCCGGCGGACTTGCCCGAACTCGACAAGCTTGCGAACGAATTCGGAGTCAATGTGGCATTTGCAGGTTCGAATCCGAAAAACCTCGCGAGCGCGCTGGAGGGCTTGAGCAGCCGGATCGGAGTGAGCGTGGACACCGCTGCCTGGGCACGGGCAGGTATCAATCCCACAGACGGGCTGACCCTGGTCAATGATCGGCTGCTGGGCTTTGGCTTGCCTGACGCCGGTGCCGGAACGGAGCAATTCCTCCTCGAATTAGCCAAGCTGAATCCCCCCCCACCTCCTCCGCCCGTATCATGCGGCGACTGTGCCGGTCCCCGCGTTCCAGTCAGGCCCTTGTTTGTCACCATCAGCCCCAGCGCCGACGCGGCCGAAGCGCTTGAAAAAGCGGCTCTACGTGCGGAAGGCTATCAGATCGTCCAAATTTCCAAGAAGACACCGATAAGCGATGGGCAACCCGGATTGCCCTCCGCGGGGACACCAAACGTGTCTGATGGAGGGATTCCCGTGCTGGACCGATGGATGATTCGGGATGCTTCTCCGCACCATGCCATGGTCCAGCCGAAGAAGCCTAGAAAGTTGTTAATCATCGACCTCTGCCCGCAGGGAGGTTTTTACCATCGGAGTATTCCCTATGCCAACCTGGGGCTGCAGTACATGGCCACGAACACCGGCGCCTTCGAACCGATCTTCGACAATGACCTGGACAATCTGAAGTATCCCAAGATCAAGGAATACGATGCCGTGTTCCTGAACAATATAGTCGGGTCGGTATTCAGCGACCCCGACGTGATGAATGGCTTAATCCGATTCGTCCGCGAGGGAGGCGGACTGGCTGCGATTCACGGCTCGACATTTGCATCGACTAACATTCCTGAATACGGAGAGCTGTTGGGCGCAACGACCGCACCCCATCGCGCGCTTGAGCCGGCAATGCTTAAGATCGACGATCCAAACAGCCCCATCACCAAGATGTTTGAAGGCCACGATATAGCTTACATCGACGAGTTGTACCATTTCCCTCCGAGCGGACCCTATTCGCGGGAGAAGCTGCACGTGCTCATGAGCATCGATATTGCCAAATCGGGCCCCCCAGCGCCATCGTTGGCGGTCCGGCCCGACAATGATTACGGGCTCGTCTGGATCAAGAGTTATGGCAAGGGGCGGGTCTTCAACTGCGCTTTGGGTCACGATGTGCTGCTGTTTGGCACTCCGCAGATGGCACAGATGATTTTGAACGGAGTCCAGTTTGCACTTGGCGATCTGGATGCCGACACAACCCCTAGCGCGAAAGAAGCGAGTAAACCGTAGGACCACTGGGATGAAACGAGAAATGAACCGGCGTCCACTCATGGGGGACGCGCCCGGCCGATGACTCCTTCGGGGACTGCCGGAGCTCAAAGGCCGGACACGAAAAACATGAATTCAGATTTCGAGCCGGATAGGAGAAAAAAGTCAATGAACAGGAAGGCACGCCATGCTGTAACGTGCTCGCTCGGATTCTCCGGAATCGCAACGCTGTTTGCTGGTTTCGTGGCTGCCTTCGGACAATCCACCCCTCCCAAACAGCCGTACTCCACTTGGAGTGATTTCGGCGGATCCGTCGACACGATGCAGTACTCCTCGCTCAGGCAAATTAACAAGACAAACGTGAGTAAGCTTGAGCCGGCCTGGATGCACCCGGTGACAGGGCGAGGCAATTTTCCGTTCAGCCCGCTGATCGTCGACAACTTCATGTACGTGATCGGCGATGGCCCTTCCGTCGTTGCGTTGGACGCCACCACGGGTAAACAGATCTGGTCGCATCCAGTGAGCGCGACCCCCACCTCTCGGGGCTTCAACTACTGGGAGAGCAGAGACCGGTCGGATCGGCGGATTATTTTCTCAGTAGACAGCTACCTCCAGGAGGTGAATGCGCTTACGGGCGAGACGGTTCACACGTTTGGCAACGACGGCCTGGTGAACCTGAGAGAGGGGTTGGGCCGAGACGTAAACAATGTAGGTACGGTTCAATCCGGATCCCCCGGACATGTTTTCGAGAACCTGATTATCCTGGGCTCCGCTCCGGGTGAGTTATACGATTCGCCTCCCGGAGATCTTCGCGCCTACGACGTGCTAACCGGAAAGACCGTGTGGACCTTTCACACTGTTCCCCACCCCGGCGAATTTGGATACGATACGTGGCCCAAGGACGCGTGGAAGTATGGCGGCGGCGACAATACCTGGAGTGAGTTTGCGATTGACGCAAAGCGCGGCATCGCCTACTTTCCGCTCGGCTCCCCCACGTACGATTTGTATGGCGCCGACCGCATCGGAGCAGATTTGTTCGGCGACTGTTTGCTCGCGCTCGATGCGCGAACCGGCAAACTGATTTGGTACTTTCAGGACGTCCATCACGATCTCTGGGATTACGACCTGGTCGCGGGCCCGAAGCTGCTTACGATTCGCCACAATGGAAAGAGGATAGACGTCGTTGCCCAGGCGGGAAAGTCAGGCTTCCTCTATGTATTGAACCGAGAGACGGGCAAGCCTATATGGCCAATAGAAGAGCGTCCGGTCCCGAAAAGCGATGTGCCCGGAGAGCAGTCCTGGCCCACGCAACCGTACCCCACTAGACTCCCGCCCTTCTGCGCGCAGACGTTCGGTGTGGACCAGATAGACCCGTATCTGGATGACGCCGAAAAAGCACGAATACGGAATATTGTGGTCACTGCGCGGAATGAGGGCATTTTCACTCCGCCCGTCGTGGGGCGGACTCAAATCGAAGTTCCGGGTGCATTTGGCTGCGCCAACTGGGGCTCGACAGCAGGCGACCCCGCCACCGGAATGATCTACGTGCGCGCCTGGGACGGAGTGGACACCCGCGTCCTGGAGGAGAGGCAGCCTGCGTCTCAGGGAGGTTCACCCGGCCAGGCGCTTTACTCCCAGACATGCGCCGTTTGCCACGGGCCGGATCGAACGAATCATCTACCGGCTCCCGCTCAAGTGGATCATGACGCTATCAAGGCAATCGTTCGGAGCGGCAAGGGAGAAATGCCGCCAATTGCCGAAAGCGCGCTGTCAGCTCAAGATCTGGACACGATTATTGCCTATCTAGCCAATCCGCGGGCCGGCGGAGCGAGAGCAGCTCAGACGGCGCAGCCGGGGCAACCGCCACGTCCTGCGCGCCCCCGACCTGTCATGGCACCGCCTCCGCCAGGTCAAACCAGATACTGGGGTCCGTATGGGAATCCTTTCACCGCCAGCAATGGATTGCCTGCGAACTCTCCGCCATGGTCCGAACTGGTGGCCTATGACCTGAACGAGGGTGTCATCAAATGGCGAGCCCCGCTGGGATCCATCCCGGCACTCGCCGCCAAGGGCATCAAGAACACTGGAACCATCCGCCCCAGGAATGGCCCAGTTGTCACCGCGGGCGGATTGCTCTTTGTTGGATCGAACGGGGACGGTTATATCCACGCCTTCGACAAGGAGACTGGCAAGATTCTTTGGGAGACCGAGATTGAGGGAACTCCGGACGGAATTCCGGCTGTGTACGAAGTAGGGGGACGTGAGTACGTTGCTTTCTTCGGGTCCGGTGGCGTAGGAGACGGAATAGCTGTCAAAAAAACCCAACCGGAGGCGGAAGGTTACTATGTTTTTGCCCTCCCCAATTCAGACTTGAAGGCGAAGAAAAAAAGCCGATGAGCAAAAAGGCCCCGGCCTCTCCGCTGCGATCAAATACATAGCTCAGTGCTTTAAGAGACTCGAGGGGCCCAAGTAAGACATGGCCCGCATGGCGCTTCAAGTAGTGAGGCACTTCACTTAGTTGGAATCGGACCCGAGTATCTGAAGAGGTAGATCGCGATGAAAGAGTTCCCAGGCCAATTCGACCGTCGTAGCTTCATTGCCAGCGCTGGTGCCACGGCTGTTGCACTCGCGTTACCAGTTCTCCCTGCCGAGACTGCGTCTACCAAGGGCCATATCATTGTCAGTCCCAGTGGAGCCGATGACGCGCCTGGAAGTCTAGCCCATCCAGTCCGTACTCTGGATCGGGCCCTCACCCTGAGCGGCGCGCCGGGAAGATCCACAATTCTGCTGCGAGCGGGGACCTACGAACTTGCGCAGCCGCTTCATATCACGGCTGCAAACGCGCCTCTTCGCATCGCTAACTACGCCAGAGAGGAGGCGATTCTCAGTGGCGGCACGCGCCTTCAACTTGACTGGCGACCCTACCGGGACGGGATATTCCAGGCCACCGTCCCATCTGGTACCACAACTGACCAGCTCTTCATCAACAATCGGCGCCAGGTTTTGGCTCGTTATCCCAACTTCGATCCCGATGCCCACTATCTCAACGGCACCGCCGCCGATGCCATCAGCCCCGAACGTGTTGCGCGCTGGAAGAATCCCGCGGGCGGGTACATTCATGCCTTACAACGCTCGCTGTGGGGCAGCCTGCACTATCGCATCACCGGAAAGAATGCGGACAACACTCTCCAATACGAGGGCGGCTGGCAGATTAATCAGGGCAATCAGCCGATGCACAAGGAGTATGTATTTGTCGAGAACATCTTTGAAGAACTCGACGCGCCGGGCGAGTGGTTTCTGGATGAGTCGTCCTCGACACTCTATTTCTATCCGCCGCCTGGTCTCGATCTGGACAAAGCCGCAGTCGATATCGTCCGCCTCAAGAATCTCGTCACCATAGGCGACGCCTCGTCGCCCCACATCCGCAATCTCACTTTGGCCGGCCTGACGCTTCGTCATACATCGCGTACCTTCATGCAGACCCGGGAGCCCCTGTTGCGCAGTGACTGGCGCATCTATCGCGGCGGCGCCGTCTATGTTGAAGGCGCGGAAGACGTACTGATCGAGGACTGCTTCTTCGATCAGCTCGGTGGCAATGCAATCTTCACGAGCGGCTATAACCGGCGCGTACATGTCCGTGGCTGCCGGATCGAGGAAGCGGGCGCAAGCGGCGTGTGCTTCGTAGGCCGGCCCGAGGCTGTGCGAAGCGACATCTCCTGGTCCCAGAAGCTGTCAATGGATACTGTGGATCTCGCCCCGGGGCCCCGCAGTGACGCCTACCCAAAAGAATGCTCCGTTGAAGATACGCTTGTCGTAGCAACTGGACGCTTTGAAAAGCAGTCCGCCCCCGTCGAAATTTCCATGTCGCAGTCCATCACAGTCAGCCACTGTTCCCTGTACGGCGTGCCCCGCGCCGGCATCAACATCGGCGATGGCACCTGGGGTGGCCACATCGTCGAATACTGCGATGTCTTCGATACTGTGCTCGAAACCTCCGATCATGGCGCCTTCAACTCCTGGGGCCGTGACCGCTGGTGGCATCTGCAAGGCGCCGACCCTGACAAAATGATGCTCGATCCGAAATTGCGTGCGCTGCCTACTCTCGATGTCATGCTTCCGAACACTCTCATCCGCAACCGGTGGAGTTGCGAGCATGGCTGGGATATTGACCTCGACGATGGCTCAAGCAATTGTCATATTGTTGAAAATATCTGCCTGTGCGGTGGTATCAAGCTTCGCGAAGGGTTTCTTCGCATTGTTGAGAACAACATTGTGGTCCAAAATTCGCTTCATCCGCATGTCTGGCCGTCGGATAGTGAAGATATCGTGCGCCGTAATATCGTCTTTACGCCTTACCGTCCAATACGTCCTGAGGCGTGGGGAAAAGAGATCGATTTCAACCTGCTGCATCACCCTGGGATACTCAAACCTCAGCCGGCAGCCAGCTTGCAAAAGCTTTCCGGCCAGGACTCTCATTCGCTTGAGGGCGACGCGCATTTCCTTGACTTGGAGCATGGCAACTTCACCGTGCACGCCGACTCACCCGCTATCAAGCTAGGCTTCAAGAACATTGCTGTGAGTGAATATGGCGTACGTTCGCCGAGGCTCCGCGCCTTAGCCCGTACACCCGACATCCCTCGCCTGCTGCGGGTCCACCCCGTCTCTCTGGAGAAGGTTGTGCCCGTATAACGGCGAAAGAGCCGCACCGAAATGCTGCAAACTTCGCAACTCTGGGTGTCCCTATGATGAAGATCGCTAACCAACCAGGCAGGAGCACCGAGCCGTTGTCCTCCGGTCGCCGTTCCTTTGTCAAAGGCATGGCTATAGTGGGAGCGGGTATTGCCGCGTTTCCCTTGCTGGCGGAGACGGCCCAGGCCGCACCCGCGCAGGCAGTTCCCATGCAAGGCAGCGGAACCCGGATGGCGCGTGCGGCTTTTGAAGGCGCCAAGATCGATTGGCACTGGTTCGATCGCTTCGACTTCGCCATGGACAGTCAGACTTTCGCGATCACGCCATTCAAAGCACCGGACAGTGAGCAGTCGGGCAATGTAGGCGCTTCGAAGAACGGCCAGATCCGTTGCATCGTTGTTGTACCCCGCCAAGCAGCTCCGGGCAAGCCGTGGTCGTGGCGGGGCGTTTACTGGAATCATCAGCCCCAGGCCGAAGTCGAATTGCTCAAGCGCGGCTTTCACATCGCACACGTTTCGGTCGACCCCAAGCCAGGGCCATCCACGGGATTAACCATGGATGATCTTATGGATCAGCTTGGGATGTCCCAAAGAGCATTGGCGGAATGGGACGCTTGGTACGCTTTCCTGACCGGACAGTACGGCCTGTCAAAGAAGCCCGCGTTCGTTGGCATGAGCCGGGGCGGGATCTTCGAATTCAGGTGGGCCGTTGCCAACCCTAACAAGGTCTCCTGCATTTATTCCGATAATCCAGGTATGGAGCGGGAAGGTTTTCAGAGGCTTGAAGACCTGGCCCACGCCGATGTGCCCGTGCTTCAGATCTGCGGCTCCATCGATCCGAACCTAGGCCACTATACGGCTGCCATCGAGGACATCTATCAGCAGTTTGGCGGCCGCATCTCCATGATGATCAAGGAAGGTTACGCCCATCATCCGCACAGCCTGCGCAACCCCAAGCCGATCACGGACTTTATCGAGCAGAGCGTGCACGAAGTTAGGAGCCCGGTTCCGGCCTTCGTGGGCGGCACGTTCGCCCGAGCCACTTATTACAGCGTGGAGAATTTCTACCGCGATTACCCGGATGAAGACACCTACATAACCTGCCGCGGCCCGCTGTTCTCTCCCTGCTACGATCGCTACGAATTCAGTGTGGAGAAAACGTCAATGCCGACCAACGTGATCGTGCCGAACACTCGGGCTACGGGCATGCCATGGGTATACCGAGCGGATTTTGTGTTTCGTGACGCCAAAGTCGATCAGGCGCTGCTGGCCAAGGGCTTTCACATCGTCACCGGCCCCGTTGGGTCCGCCTTCGAGCTGAAGGATTGGGATTTGGTCTACGCGTACCTCACCGGGCGCGGCTTCTCCAAGAAACCGGCGATGGAAGGATCGGGCGGCGGCGCCGGTGAAGTCTATGCATGGGCCATCGCAAATCCTGATAAGGTTTCCTGCGTCTACGCTGAGAATCCGCGCCTGCATAGCGCCGTGACCAAGGTGCAACCGCTCGATAATCTGGCTCCCCTGGCCAAGGCCAAGGTACCGCTGCTGCACGTTTGCGGCAACCTCGACCCGTGGTTCAAAGACAACACGCTGGAAGTGGCGAAGCGCTACAAGAAACTGGGCGGCGAAATCCAGGTCATCGTCCAGAGGGGCCGGGGCCGTTACCCCCTCGGACCGGACGATCCGCAGCCTGTGGTTGACTTTATCGTTCGCGTTGCAAAAGATCGCGGCAGTAGCAACCGGCGATATACCGTCGTCGCCGGGAACGCAAATGGAAATCTCGGATTGCATCAGGGGACGAGTTTACTCGAGCCGCAAGCGTCACAAAATGAATGGGGCTTTAGCCCCTGAACGTACGTTCGCTCAAACTGACCCGCCACCTGGCGAAAGCCACCCGTTCGGCCTGTCTGCTGTATTGGCTCCGTTTTTGGCCGATTTTCGTTAGCGCTTACGATAACGCAGGCCGCAAGCCTGCCATGAAACCGGGAGGGAAACTATGAATTGGTTAGACAGCACGAGACGGTCGTTCCTAAAGCAGTTCGGCGCGGCCGGAGCCATAGCACTGGGATTGCCTGCAGCCGCAGGAGCGCAAGCCGCAGCCGCGGCGCAGCAGGCCCCGCCTTCGGCTGCCGACCTCAAGCAGGCAGCCACCCGCGAGCAGCGGCTGCAATGGTGGCATCAGGCCAGGTTTGGCATGTTCATCCACTGGGGGCTCTACAGCGTCATCGGGCAGCATGAGTGGGCGCGCGAGAACGAAGGAGTTCCCCTTCTCCAATACGAGCTGCTGGCCAAAAACTTTCATCCCAAGCCGAACGCGGCGCGAGACTGGGCGCGGCTGGCCAAGCGCGCCGGGCAAAAGTACATGGTGATGACCANNACGAGGGCTTTTGCCACTGGGATTCGAAGCTCACCGATTACAACGCCGCTAGGCAGGGACCGGGGCGCGACCTGGTGCGCGAATTTGTCGAAGCAGCGCGGGCCGAAGGGCTGCGCGTTGGCTTTTACTACTCGCTCATGGACTGGCACCACCCCGACGGCGCCATCTGCAAGA
>PKWK01000210.1 GCA_003133205.1 Granulicella sp.
TCCCTTTTAGTGATCACCATATAATTGTCGAGGAATTCGTTGAACGGTGCGTAGTCTGCCTTGAATTTCTTAGAAAAGTCGACCACTTTATCAAGTAAACCAGCTGGTACGGCACGGCCCTTTTCAGTCCGTGTGCGCAGTTCGCCGGCGAAGTTCCACAGGCCATCCAAGCCAGGCATCTCGATCTTGAGCTTTGCCGGGTGTTTCATTTTTCCTCTGGATCGTCCAAGTGCTTTGTTGAACGCGTCGATTTCCGGCAGGATAGTGCTCTGGACGAAGTTGATGATTTCCTCTGTGGGAACCGGCGAGCACTTGAGTCGAGCTTCGCGGCAGAGCCATGCCATGCGATTCCAGAAGGCCTTTTGGCGGGTGATTGAGACTTTCAGCCACTCGGGAAGTTCCGCATTGGTTTTGAGCCCTGGATGCGAGAAGTAGGCGCGATATTTATAGATTGCGTATCCCCATCCATCTTCGGCTGAGAACTTGCGTTGGGTCTTCGACATACCCACGATCCGCAGGATATCTGGCTGCTTATCACTGGCTTTGAGCACACCGGAACGAGTCTGCTTGCTTAGCGTGCCATTGGGGGCGACCAACTGGAATTTGAGCACGGTGCCTTCTGCAAGCGCGAGTCCCTCCGGGGCTGCAACGGGGGGCAACTTGCCGAAGGTCACTGTGCTTGCCTTCAGGTCGAAGACTAAACTGCCGTGAGTGAAGTTCTTGGTTGTCTTGAGCGACGATTCCGCGACATGGACATGGATCACAGAATCCTTGATGGATAGACGATTGATCATTGAAGGTCCTACAGTGCATATTGGCATGATCGTGAGTACCATGCAAGATTTGCCGTATTCCAGCTAACCTCACAATCATCTCTTTTTCGGATTTGAATAGGCAGGAGCAGTGTTATAGCGACTGCCAGTTCAAGCTGATAAACATGTTAGCCCGTGGCAAAAGTAGATGAATGCCCACTGAGTAGATATTGGGTGTTTTTGACTAAAACCGCGAAAAGTCAAATCTCGATCTGAAATGGCGCGAGTGGGATCTGTACCTCCAATTTGGATATTTGATTCCGAGCACGAACTGTTTCGTGTTTCTGTCTATTTACCTTCCAGAAGAAATCCTGCTGGCCGCACGATCCGCACTTCATTCCACGGATGCAGCACGAGCAAGTCCTCATCACTGCTGACCAGTATGCTGGCCTCGCATTCTGCTGCCAAGGCCAGAAANNCGGCTGAATTTGTCTCTTGCGAGAACCTCTCTCAACTCTTCCAAGGTCTCTTTGCTGACGCATACAGTGAAGTAACGAAAGGCTTTAAGAAGTGCTTGATGCGGTATGGAATCCGGCCGCAAGGCCGCAGAGACCAGTGTGCTGGTATCAAAGACCACCCTCTGTTCGCTCATCGGGATTCATGGACCAGGCGATTCACCTCTTCATCCGTGAGTGCAGCAGCAGCAGTTTGCTGGGTGGGTGTCATGGTCTGTTTGGCTTGCAGACTCCATGCCTCCAACTCAGCCACTGTCCGACTGCGGCGCCGCCTAGCGTCCAGCAACTCTTCCATGTCGCGCGGCGACACGATGAAGGCAGCCGGGCGTCCATGCCGGGTAACGGATACGGTCTCTCGTTGTGCCATGTCGATCAACTGCCCAAAGCGGTTCTGAGCCTCAACTGATGTGACGGTAACCATGGACTCCTCCAAACTGGCTATTATCACTATAATAGAGATTATGGCTATTTACAAATCTCTCTTCCGCTGCCCTAGTGCCGACGCACATAAATGTCCATAGCTTGCTATATGCAGGGAGCCGAAAATGGGTAAGAAGGGGGAATGGACAATCCCCTGAAGTATTTTGCTGAGTTGCGCGATCCTCGCATAGAGCGAAACCGGGAACATCTGCTGGAGGAGATTCTTCTGATTGCCATAGGGGCGGTGCTGAGTGGAGCCGAAAGTTGGAACGATATTGCAGAATACGGGGAGGACAAGCGGGAGTGGTTGAAAACGTTCTTAACGCTTCCCTCGGGGATTCCGTCGCACGATACGTTCAACCGGGTGTTCGCAGCGCTGGACCCTGAAGAGATGGAGCGAGGCTTCGTGGCGTGGGTTTCGTCGATCGCCAAACTGACAGCGGGCGAAGTGGTGGCCATCGACGGCAAGACCGGGGTCCCTAGCGACAGGTCTTCGTCGGTGGGGTGGAAGACGCTGTGCGGCATGCGCGAGGCGGGCAAAAAGGCCTTGGTCCACATGGTTTCGGCCTGGGCCGAGGGCAACGGTCTGGTGCTGGCGCAGCGCAAGGTGGATGAAAAATCCAACGAAATCACGGCGATACCCAAGCTGCTGAACGCGCTGGAGTTGACTGGAACCGTGGTCACCATCGATGCCATGGGTTGTCAGCGTGACATCGCCAAGCGGATTATCGAGAAGAAAGCCGACTACGTGCTGGCGGTCAAGGACAACCAAGGCCTGCTGGCCGAACAGGTGAGGGATTCGTTTCTGCTGTTGGAATCAGACGCTGTTGCTGAAGAAATCGACTGTGGCCATGGACGGGTCGAGCAACGAAAGTGCTCGGTGATTGCCGATTTGAGTCTGATCGACAAATCCGCCGAATGGGCTTCGTTACAAGGATTGGTGCGTATCGAGTCCGAGCGCTATCACAAGGCGACGGGTAAAACCGAGCGCGAAATCCGCTACTACATCACCAGCCTCAGAGCCGATGCCGCGCGGCTGAACTCGGTGGTCCGCCAGCACTGGGGGATCGAAAACAAATTGCACTGGGTGCTTGATGTGGGTTTTGGCGAAGACCTTGACCGCAAACGCGCTGGCCACGCCGCACAGAACTTCTCCATCCTCAACCGCATAGCCCTCAACCTGCTCAAACAGGACAAATCTTCCAAGCGCGGAGTCAAGGGAAAACGCCTCAAAGCAGCGTGGAACCACCCCTATCTGCTCAAACTGCTGGGAATTTGATATGCGTCGGCCCTGGTGGTTTCTGGTGGCTTGATCATGCCAAGGTTGGCGGGGTTCGGACAAGAAGAAGGGAGATGCCGAAGCATCTCCCTTCCGTGTTGTACGACCTTTGCCATTGGCTTTTAGAAGGACACCCGGAGTCCCTGCTGCAGCGTACGGTTCACGCTGGAGATGGTGTTGATTGTTCCAAAGGCAGATGAGGTGGGACCTACGTTCGGAGCACCGAACTGGGTATGGTTGAGGACGTTGAAGGCCTCAAACCGATATTCCACTTTGAGCCGTTCGCCGAAGTGGAAGTTCTTGGTCACGGACGCATCCAAGTTGTTGGTGAAATCGCTACGGAAAAAGTACATGGGAGCCGTGCGGTAGTTGTACGTGCCGCTGGGTTGGCCCGTATCGGTAGGATCGCAGGTTCCCTTGCCGCTCACACAGTTTGCATACCCTGCGCCCGATCCGGTGTAGAACGCGCTGGTATTGAAGGCGTGGGTGAAATCGCGAGGATGGACCTGAAAGTTCTGGTTGAAGCCAGCTGATCCGGTCGCAAAGTCGAAAGCGCCGGAGTTGCCGGTACTGCCCCACTGGAGCGGAGTTCCAGAGAGGAATTGGTAGATGGTGTTGACCTGAAATCCACCGATGAGGGCATCGACAAGGACGCCGTGAGACAAGAATCGGGCGTTTCGGCCGAATGGCAACTTGTACGAACCAGTAAACGAGAAGTGATGCGGATAATCCGATGTCGACTCGCCGTACTGAAGTTGAGTCTCGCCGGCGTTCATCTGTGAAGTAATCAAATTGCGAGAGTACTCATAGTTGGCGTTGAACGTCAGACCTGCCTGGGTGCGAAGGTGGAGACGGACCATGAGTTCGTTATAGGTGGCCGAAGCGCCGGGAACAAGTCCCTGGGTCACAGCGCTGAATTCAGGGTAGGCCTGCAGCAGGTTGTATTTGAGGATGGTAGCGTTTGTGGCATAGGTTCCTGTCACGTTTGGAAGCCCTTTGAAGGGATTCGTAATGGCACAGTTCAGGTTCTGGGTCGGAGTCTGACCGCAGGGATGAGTCGCGTCGATGAAGGACGCGTTGGCTGGATCGGCTCGGCGACTGCGGCTGAGGTATGGAAGAATCGGAGTCGAGCTCACAGCGTTCGAGTACGAGAGATGGACCTGGTGGGCGCCGACGTAACCGATGTCCAGCACCAGGTTCCGGGTAAGTTGCTGCTGGATGTCGAAGTTAAAGCGTTCGGCGTACGGCACGTGGAGGCCAGGGCCACGGAATTGGACACCTGCGCCCAAGTTAGTGTTCACGCCGAGAGCGTTGCCGGTGGGCTTCAGCAGAGGCGCAACAGAGGCCGCAAACGGGTCAGATAGTGTAAGCGGAGGCGTGACGTTGGTCGTCGAGTTGAAGGTATAAGCGGTCGTCGCAGTGTATCCGTAGGTTTGTGGTGTGTTGTAGTCGTTGAATGGGTTGACGAAGATGCCAAAGCCGGCGCGGAATACGGTCTTCCCGTTGAATTGCGCCGGAGCAAAAGAAAATCCAAATCGCGGGCTTATGTACACGGGAGCCGTGTTGTATTCGTTACGGTGATTCGCGTCGGCGTAGATGACTCCGCCGGTGGGATGGAATGACGCGGTCGGCAACTCCGAAGTTTTGGACGAACTATAGATGCTGTTATATGCAGTCATAGCACCTGCCGTCGCTGAGTTGGTCGCATTCGGATCAAAGCCCACGACGGCAAAGTTGTGAGATTCGTTGACGGGCGTTTCATGTTCGATTCGAAGACCCAGGTTGAGGGTCAGGCTGGGAAGAACCCGCCAGTCGTCCTGAACAAAGCCGGCGAAGTAAGCGGCGTTGTACATTGCGGGAGTGGCTGTCGTCTGGCTGCCGGAGGTGGGTATGCCGTAGAGGAAGCTGGCGAAGGATGCCCCGTAGGGGATCGTGGCGCCGCCGGTGCCGGCGTTGACGAAGGTGTTGCCGAAGGAGAACGAACCGGTCGGGTTTCCGGGAGAGAGCTTGGCGTACTTCTCGAGGCGGAGATCCGGACCGATCTTCAAGATGTGATGTCCCTGGACGCGAGTGATGCCAGAGAATATCTGGTAGGTGGTGAATGCCGAGAGATTTCCAGCGTTGGTGCTGAGGCCCGCGAAGGCGGTGCCGGTTTCGCTGAAGGCAATACGCGGCATGACGAGTTCGGTGGCCGCACTGGTCAAGTAGGACGGGAAACCTACCTGGGTCGGGTCATAGCCCTGGCTGGAAAGGCCCGCATTGGCGTAGGCGCGAGTGATACTGCCGCGGACGTCCATGGTGGTAGAAGCGTTGAAGGTGTGGATGTAGTCGATAATGCCACCGTTGTAGACGTTGTAGCTGCTGGTGCCGGTGGAGATGTTGTTGAAGATGTTGGACTGGGTCTTGGCATACTCGCTGCGATGCGTCTCGAAGAAGAGCTTGTTGTTGTCGTTGATGCTCCAGTCGAGGCGACCGGCGTGGGAGTTGTAGTCGTCGCGGGTAGGAACGTTGGAGAAGAAGTTGTTCTCGCCGTCAACGGCACCGGGGAGATTGGCATGCGGGTAGTATGCCAGCAAGGCATTCGAGATTGGATTGATTTGGGAGATTTTGTTGAAGGCCAGGCGATTGCGGGTGATCTTGCCGCCGGAGGAGACGCCGGAGTTGGGATCGTAGAGCTGATATGTGCTGGGGTTGCCATTGACGCATAGGCCGGTGGCGGAGCTGTAGCCGCCATTGGTCGCGCAGCCCAAGGACAGAAGCGCGGAGAAATCTCCGGTGCGTTCTGCATCGGTGGGGACTGTAGTGGTGTTCGCGTTGGGGACAGAATCAACGAATTTCTCGAATGAGTAAAAGAAGAACAACTTGTTATGGCCGTTGAAGACTTTGGGAATCCAGACTGGACCTCCCAGAGTGGCTGCGTATTGGTTCTGACGGGTAGCGGGAGTTTTGGTTCCGGGCGCGACAAACCAGCGCTGCGGGGCATTGATGGCTGAAAACTGGTTGAACTCTGAGAGCGTTCCATGAATTGCGTTGGTGCCAGCCTTGGTCGTGATATTGACTGTGCCGCCTGAGGTGTCGCCGAAGGACGCATCGGTCTGGAAGATGTCTGTGCGGACTGCATCCACCGAATCGATGTTCGGGCTAAAGCCCGGTACGCGGCTGGAGTCCTGATTGTTGGGCACACCATTGAGCAGGTATTCGTTGGACTGTGAATTTCCCCCGCCGAGGGAGAAGTCACTGGCCGCGCTGTTGTCGAAGGGGCGGGTCTGAACAACCGAGTTCTTCGCCTTGGGTACGACGCCGATCTCAGTCTTCGCGAAACCGAGCGGGGAGCGGCCGTTCGACGGCAGATCCTCGATCTCTTGTGCGGACAGGATCTGTCCCACGGAGGCTGTGGTTGTGTCGACCAGCGCCGTCTCGGTAGTTACGAATACGTTTTCGGTGGACGAACCGACATGCAGAGTTACATCCTCCTGAACCTTCTGGCTGGTCTGGAGCGTGATGTTTGTATGTTCATAGGATTGGAAGCCAGCCACGGTCAAGGTCAGTTTGTAGGGCCCGGGCAGGAGAAACGGCGTAGTGTATTGACCGGTAGGGTCGGATTTGGTCTTCACCTGCACGCCAGTGTCTGTGTTGGTGACGGTGATATCGGCATTTGGAACGACGGCGCCGCTCGAATCGGTGACTCTGCCTGAGAGAGTCGCGCGGAACTCTTGACCAAAGGCAGATGCGCTGACGAGCAGCAGGAACAAGACGGCGATGCGTTTCATGCGACGGCTCCAAGTTCTAGTTTTGGGGAAATGACGCTCTTCCAAGCGGGCTCAAAGATAGAGAACGCGTTCACGCGATGTCAATAATAATTTGAAAGCTATTTGCCCGAACTTGCGGGTGTCTCTACTAATTTCCATTTATCGCGGGCAACGCGGGGGAAGAGTCGGCGATGGGCGTCTGGGAAGCCGATTGCTGACGTACCCAACACTTTTTCATTGGGGTCTGTTGCCTCGCGAATTGCCGGTCCAGGGCGGCGACGGCCATGGAAGTCCATATCTTCGGGTGATGGCGCGCGGCTCCTGGCGGCATTTTTGGAACCTGATTGGCTCGCTAAGCCATTGGAAATACTCAACGGCCGTGGGGCGTGGTTTCGGCGTGAACCCATGTCCCTGGTTAGCGAGGATGGGTTTGGCTGGATGCGTCGAGGATTTTGGCGAGGCGGTCCGCGGACTCCCGAATGGCCGCCTGGATCTTCTTCTCCAGTTGCTCGGACATGCGCGTGGCCGGTGTCGAGATGCTGATGGCGGCGACGACAGGCTTGGTTTCGGTCCGCAATGCGGCACCGAAGCAGATACCCCCGCGAATCGACTCCTCCCGATCCGACGCGACGCCGGTGCGCCGCGTCTCTTCAAATTCCTTGAAGAGCTTGTGGCGATCGATGATGGTGTATTCCGTTCGGGGAGTCAGACCATAGACTTCGAGGATGCGGTCCGCGAGCGCGCGATCCTGAAACGCAGTAATTGCCTTGCCCATGGCGCTGCAGTGCGGCGGCAGGACGCGGCCGATCTTGTTGGTCATGCGGATTTCGTGGAAGGTTTCGATGCAGTCCAGGACATGGATGCGGTCGTCGTAGAGGTAGGAAACGCTGGCGGTTTCATCGAAGGTGTTGGCGAGACGCTCAAGTTCGGGCCGAACGAGGACGCGCAGGTGATCGGCAGCCTGAACGAGCCAGCCAAACATCAGCTTGGGGGCGAGTTGGTAGGTTCCGTCACGATGCTGCTGTAGATACTTGTGCTTCTCGAGCGTCAGCAACACCCGGAAGAGGGTTGTTTCCGGCAGGTTGACACGCTCGCTGATCTCCTTGAGGGAGATGGGAACCTGGCCGTCGAAGCAATCCAGAACGTCGAGAGCGCGGCCGATGGTGCGGAGGTAATACTGCTGATCAGTGGAGGAGGCATCGCCTGATTGGAGCGCCCATTTGGGGATGCGTCGCCTGATGGCCTTCTCCGGGACTGCGACAGATCCAGTTCCATTTAGTGTGTCTCGCGTCATATTCTCCTCGCGCGGTTTCGCATTGACTATAGCAGCAGACGACCGCGTCCTTTCAGTTTTAATCATTAACTTCCATAATGGAATTGACACTTGCGGCTGCTGTTGGGTAGAACAGAGGCTCTTCGGTCAGCCTTTCCGGTTGGGATCGGCCCGGAGGCGCTCGGTACTCAACGTTTCTCCCATTCGATCTTAGAAAGAGCCCATGCATCGTAGAGATCTCCTTCGTTATGGCGCCGCGACTGTGGCCGCCAGTCTTCAACCCGCGCTGTTGTCGGCGGCGACGTCCGGCAAGCCGGGACCGGTGGCCGGGAGCAATGTTGAGCAGTGGGGCATCTTCGAGGTGTCGCTGCCCGGTCCTTCCGGCGGGAATCCGTATAAGGATGTGACGCTGACGGCGCGATTCACGATGGAGCATCGCAGCGTGCAAGTGACTGGATTTTATGACGGCGGCGGCGTGTATCGGGCGCGGTTCATGCCGGATATGCCTGGCCGATGGAGCTATGAGACGCAGAGTTCTGCGCGCGAACTCGCGGGCCATACTGGTGAGTTTGTTTGCACGCCGCCAACGACGCCCGGCAATCATGGGCCGGTTGGGACGGCGCATCAGTTTCATTTTCAGTACGCGGATGGGACACCCTACTTCCCTTTCGGGACCACGACGTATGCGTACCTGTTCACGGCGGACGCCAACGCGAAGGCGTCACTGAGCGGTATGCAGGAAGCACATTTCAACAAGAGCCGAGTGTGCGTGCTGCCGAAGCCGCTGGGAGCGGGGCCGCAGACTCTGCCGTTTCCGAGCAGTGGCGCGGGGGCCGATGGGCGGGGCGGCACGAACGACTTGACACGCTTCAATCCGGCTTATTTTCAACTATTGGAAAAGCGGCTGCTGGACATGCAGAAGGCGGGTATCGAGGCCGATCTGATTCTCTTTCATCCCTACGATGCGTGGGGCTACAAGGCGATGGGCGCCGAGGCGGACGATTTTTATCTGCGATACGCGATTGCGCGGCTTTCCGCATTCCGGAACGTGTGGTGGTCGATTGCGAATGAATACGATCTGGTGAAGTCGAAGACCATGAGCGACTGGGATCGCTTCTTCCGCATTACGCAGGCTGAGGATCCGTACTCGCACCTGCGTTCGATTCACCATAGCCGGGTGATTTATGACCATTCGAAGTCTTGGTGTACCCACGCGAGTTTGCAGAGCTACGACTTCGAAAAGTCTGCCGAGAGACGCGCTGCGTGGAATAAGCCGATTGTCTACGACGAGATTCAGTATGAGGGCGACATCGATCGGCGGTGGGGGAATCTTTCGGCGGAGGAGATGACGCGACGGTTCTGGCTGGCGGCGGTGCGGGGAGTTTATGCGACGCATGGTGAGGTCTTCATCTCGGATGCGGGCGAATCGAGTTGGTCGGACGCGGGCCGACTGCGCGGCGAGTCCGGGGCGCGGATCGCATTTCTGCGCGCGTTGATTGAGCGCATTACTAAGGTTGGGCTGACGGAGTTTGAGGGCGCATATTATCTTTCGGCAGGCACTCCGAACGAGCTTTACCTCTACTATCTGGACTACCATCGGCCAGCACGCTACGACTTCCCTCTTCCGACTACGGCGAATTTTTCGGCGACCTTGATTGACCCGTTCGAAATGACCGCAACCCCGGTGCCAGGCTCGTTTACGGGAAAGTCGCGGCTGGCACTCTCGGGCAAGCCGTACCGTGCGGTTCTGTTCCAGAAGACTTCGGATGTGAAGGGTAAGCCGAAGTCCGCGGATGAGCCGCAGGTTCCGGCGAATGAGCCAGGTTGATTCCTTATGAATATGCGTAGAGCAGTGCTGTTTTTCTGGATTGCATCGACGAGCGCGTTGGCGGCTCCGCACATCCATCTCTCAGCGACGCCGAGTGCCAGGGAGATATTCGCTGGGCAGCGTCTGGAGCAGGCCGTGGCGGCGTTGCCCGGGGATGAGCAGATACTGCTTGCGACCCGGCTCGATCCCCTGCTGAAGCCGTATGACAAGCAGATTCCGGATTTCTGGCCGGACGCGAAGGAGGCGTTTCTTCTGCGGCGACTGGGCAATACGATCATCGTTGCGGGATACGATCCATCGGGCGTTTTGTATGGCGCGATGGAACTGGCGGATCGTATCCGCGCTGCTCATGCGTTGCCCGCGGCGCTTGACTATGAGGATCATCCGCAACTGAAGTTGCGTGGTGCGGCGATCGGCCTGCAGAAGCCTGAGATCACTTACGAGGGGGCGGAGTACGACTATCGCTATACGCCTGAAGAGTTCCCGTGGTTCTACGACAAGGCTGCGTGGACGAAGTATCTCGATCAGCTTGCGACGCAACGAATCAACACTCTGTATCTGTGGAACGGCCACCCATTCACTTCCCTGCTGAAGCTGCCGAAGTATCCTGAGGCGCAGGAACTGCCGACGGCGCAGCTCGATCGGAATATCGAGATGTTCCGCTGGCTCACGGCTGAGGCGGACAAGCGCGGCATATGGGTGTTGCAGGGTTTCTACAATATTCATCTGTCGCACACATTTGCGAAGGCGCATGGTGTGCCCTTTCATCTCTCTGCGCCGACGCCGCTGTCGAGCGAGTACACGCGCTACTGCATCTCGGAGTTCATACGGCAGTATCCGAACGTCGGGCTGTTTATGACGCTGGGCGAGGCAATGGGGCCGCACTATGGGCCGGAATGGCTCACGAAGACCATCATCCCAGGTGTGCGCGATGGGCTGGCCGAGCAGGCGAAGGCGTTGGGTTATCCAGTGCCCGAGCCTCCGATTGTGGTGCGCGCGCATGCAACCGACATCGCTGACGTGATGGCTGCGGCCAAGCCGCTGTATAGCAATATCGACACGATGTTCAAGTGGAACGGCGAGTCGCTGACCTGGACGAATGTGCGCGGGCCGGTGAAGCAGGAGTTCGAAATGCTGGTGGCTGGATCGAACGTTCAGATCTCGAACATCCACCTGCTTTCAAACCTCGAGCCCTTTCGGTGGGGCGATCCCGACTTTATTCGGCAGACCATTTTGAACTTCGTGCGCATCGGAATCGGCGGCGCGCATGTGTATCCGCTGCGCTACTGGGACTGGCCATACACCGCCGACAATACGACGCCGCGATTGATGCAGACGGATCGCGACTGGATCTGGTATCAGGCCTGGGCGCGGTATGCGTGGAACCCGGAGCGCGACCCTGCGAAAGAGCATGCGTACTGGGTGGGCCAGTTTGCAGATCGATTCGGAACTGCAGAGGCAGGAGAACATCTGCTCGCTGCGTATGAGTTGTCCGGTATCTGCGCGCCGAAGCTGCTGCCTCGCGTTGGCATCACCGAGGGCAACCGGGAGGTGCTCTCGCTCGGAATGACAATGCCGCAACTGATCGACGCAGCGCGGTTCAACCCAGCGCAAACGCTGTGGACCGGAGACGCTCCCGACGGTGAGCGGCTGGATGAATACGTTGCGAATGAGATCAACCACAAGGCTCATCATGGCGAAACTCCGCTGGGCGTGGCTGCGGAGGTTGCGGCGAGTTCCGCGAAGGCGGTAACGGAGGCTGAGGCAGCCGCGCCGGGAATCCGCGCGAGTGCTCGGCCGGAGTATGAGCGGATCGTCAACGACATGCGCGCGATCGCTGCGTTGATGGCGTACTACAACCACAAGACGCAGGCGGCGGCGCTGGTGATGCGGTTCGGGTACGACCATGATCAGGCCGATCTGGCGATGGCCGAGCCATTGCTGGCGGCGAGCGTTGAAGACTTCGCGCGGCTGACGCAATTGACTGAGGCGACGTATCGCAATGCGGCGGGGATGCAGACCTCGCAACGACAGATACCGGTGCGGGGTGGTCCGACGACGAACCACTGGCGCGATTTGCTGCCGGTGTATCGCGCAGAGTTGGCGACGTTCCAGCGGAGGCTCAAGACGCTGGGAGGTGCGCAACCCGCGAGTGCGGAGATGACCCCGACGCGGCTTCCGCAGGTGGCGTTTACGCTTGCTCCGGGCGCGGGCGAGACCTTTTCTGTGCGTTCGGGCGAGAAACTGTACGCCGATGCGATGACGCCCATCGTAACTGTCGCGCCAGAGTTGGATGGGCTGACGGGCATTCGCGTGTCGGCGCAGCAGGAGACGCCGATTCACTTCACGCTTGCGAAGCCGGCGCAGATTCTTGTGGGCTTCTTCAAGTCCGATTCAAAGAAGGCGATGAACGTTTCGCCCGCGACGGAGCAGTGGAATATTCTGCTGCCAAATGCGCTCACGACGGCGAAGGGTCTTCCGGTTACGGTGTGGACGAAGCCGCTGCCGGCAGGAGTGAACGATCTCGACCTTGGTAAAGGGGCGTATGTCGTGGTGGGATTTATTCCCGAAGACGCGCATGTGACGCCACACGTCAACTTCAGCACGACAGGTGAGAATGGTGAGCCGCCTAATCTCGATTGGCTATTTGAGGATTAGGTGCCAGGAAAATCCGCATCGTGGAGTAGCTGCAACTCATCAGACTTGATATGCCTCAACTCGATCAGCCCTCTAGCGCCGTCGCGGCTTCACCATCACCCACTGTCCATGTCCGACTTCTAGACAACCCAATCTGGAACGCACTGAACACAAAGCACAGCGCGCTGGCCGTCGGGGATGGGCTGGCAAAGCGCTACCCCGCAGAGATTGGTCCGTTGAGCGGCGTCGTCGAGCAATCCGCCGCGGCCTATGAGGCTTTGCGAACGCTGACAGGTCCGAATGGTGTAGCGGCCCTGTTTCTCGAGTCACCACCGGAAATGCGGGAGGGTTGGTCGCTGGTGCGCGGAGGCCTGATGAGCCAGATGATCTGGTCGGGCGGGAGCGGACTGAGAACCGCGCCGCTGGATGGACCGGCTACGCTGCGGTCCCTGACGCGGGCGGATGTCCCCGCAATGCTGGAGTTGGCTGAGTTGACCGAGCCCGGACCATTTGGCCGACGCACCAGCGAGTTGGGTGAGTTCTTCGGCATCTTCGAAGCCGGCCGGCTGATGGCGATGGCCGGCCAACGGCTTCATCTTCCCGGGTTCGCCGAGGTAAGCGCCGTGTGCACACATCCCGATGCACGCGGTCGCGGCTATGCGCGCGCTTTGATGTCCGAGGTGATGGCAGGCATTCTGCGGAGGGGCGAAACGCCCTTCCTGCATGTGTTCGCTGACAATTACCCCGCGATTCGGGTGTATGAAGGTTTGGGCTTTATCCGCAGACGCAGCTTGCACCTGGCTGTGCTGAAGTCGATTGTGAGGTTGGTTAGTGGTCGATCGATGGCGGGGTCTGCGGTGGGTCGTGGCGGCTCAGCAGTTTCTCTGCCTCGGCATCTGTTACATGGAAGAAGCTGCCGTGCTTGGCGTACTCGGGGAAATGCATCTTGTCGTTGACGCTGCTCCAGTGGACCCAGTCGCTGGTTTCGACGCCCTCGTAGCGGGCGCGGGGAGCGCGATAGTGATCGTAGTACACGATCCACTTATCGCCGACGTGAATAACTGAAGGGCCTTCGGACCAACTTTCGGTGATGGGGCCTGAGAGCGGAGCCCACGGGCCTTCGACGGTTGGGCCGGACGTCCAACGGACCTGGTAGCGCAGCGGATCGATGGACTGATCCTTGACGACGAAGACCCAGTCATCCTTGCCCTCGAAGTGTCGGCGGAGCATGGTCGCGTCGATGACGACGAAGCCGGGATCGAAGAAGAGAGCTGGCTTTGAGAAGGTTACGAAGTCTTTGGTGCGTGAGGCCCAGATGCGATTGCCGTCGTTATTATCCGAAAAAGCGGAGGACGAGATGAGCAGCCACTCTTTCGCTTTGTCGTTCCAGTAGGTCTCGGGTGCCCACACGTTGCGGGCGGTGGGGAAATCTTTCATGATGGGCACTTCGGTCTGGTGCGACCACGTCATCAGGTCGGAGGACGAGGCGGTGCCGAGCGTGCTTCCCTTCCAAGCCCACGTCCACACCGCTCGAAAGCCGTCGCCCGAAGGGTTGCGTGTAATGAAGACGTCGCGTGTGATCTCATCCTTGACCTCGGGCTTGATCCACGGCTGTCCGTCGTTGAGCGGCGTGAAGGTGTAGCCGTCGCGGCTGAGGGCGAAGTAGATGCCCTGGGTTCCGGGCTCCTTGAAGTAGGCGAAGACTGTGGCGCCTTTCTCGGGAGCGCTGGCGGCCTGTGCCCAGGCGGATGCGCTGAATACGAGCATGACAAGACAGCAGAGTAGGCGCTTCATTCGGCGTCCGGCGTCAGCGGCTTCTCGTCCGCGGATTTCTTGCGGGTTGGAGGATCGGGCACGTCGCTGGATAGAAGTGTCTTGCCGCGCCATTTGGAGGTTGCTGTGCGGTTGCCGGTGGCGTCGAAGTTGTCCCAGGTCCATGTGCCGTCTTCTGCGTAGTGCTTGTGCCAGACAGGCGTCCCGTCTTCGCGGAGGTAGCGCTCTTCGCCGATCTTGCGGCCGGCGCGGAAGTCAATCGACCACATGAGTTTTCCATTGGGGTAGAAGAAGGTCTCGGGGCCATCGAGCAGCACGCGTCCGTCTGCGGCATGGCCTGCGCTCCAAGTGACCATGACTTTATCGCCGCCCGGATAATGTTCCGTGGAGTGTTGCATATCCCGAACGGAATCGGAGGCGGTGATGTCTGCACCAGCGTTCTTATCCAGCACCCATGCTTCGTTCAGCTCGATTTCGTAGTCGGGCTTGTTCTTCGAGGTGACGACGTGGACGAGGCCATCGGGGCTCTGAGTCGCGGTTGTGTAACCGACGGTGAGGATGTCTGGCGCCAGATGCTTCATCGTCCAGGTCACTCCATCGTCGTCGCTGAGGGCGACGTACGCGCCGTCCTTGTGGATATGCTTTTCGTTCTTCGGGTTGTAGTCGGCGACGAAGAAGAGACGCCCGCTTGCGAGACGGATGATGCTGGGCCGCTCGCCGCTGGCAAGCGGATCAAAGGGGGTCTTCGATTTTTTCCACGTCTTGCCGCCGTCCGTGCTGCGGGCCAGCGGCATGCGGCCTTCGATGTTGGAGTTCTTGCCGCCGAAGCCGAGCAGGTCTCCGTTCTTCGCGATGACAATGGTGGTGTGGCGTCCCGCGGTACGGCCACCGGTGTCGTACCAGGTCTTGCCTTCGTCCTTCGTTGCCCAGACCACGCTGATCGATCCGTTGCCGTCGTCATCCTTACCGGTCGAATCGGTGGGGATGTAGATGGTGCCGTCCTTCGCGCGAACGATGCTGTTGATGGGCTGTGAGACGTAGCGGCCGATCGGCTTCTTAAAATAGGGGAACGTGACCTGCGACCACGTGACACCGTTGTCGGTCGAGGTGGCGTAGCAGAATGGGCCTGCACCGATCAGTCGAGGAAAGCCCCAGAACATCCAGATCTTGCCCGGGTGCGCTTTGTCGTTCCAGATGACGGGGGCTGCGAGCGCGGCGTCGGCGAAGTGCGGAAAGACCTCGGGTGTGTCCCAGTCTTCGGCTCCGGCGCGGCGTCGCATGATGAGGATGGTCTGGTCGGGATCGTCCTCGTTGATGGGGGCGTTGTAGTAGGCAGCGAGGACGTCGCCGTTAGGCAGTTGCTGAATCGCAGAGTTGTGATAGTTGACGCCGAGTCCTGGTGCGAGGCCAAGCTTCCAACCTACGCCGGGCATGCTCTTGCCCTGGAGACTGGGGAAGATTTCGTGCACGTGATACCAGGGCTTCGCGGGATCTGGGGCGCCGACCGACGCGCTGCCGAGAAGGCTCTGCTGCTTGACCGCGGTCTCAAAAAAGAACTTCTGCCCGGGGCCCGGTTTTGTATCGACAGGCGGCGCCTGTACCACGCGGAAGCCGATATTGCCATCCTTTGAGGCATACGCGGGAGCCATGCTGGCGCGATTGGCAGCACGCGCGAAGTACGGCGCGGTCGCGGGGACGTTGAGATCCGGTGTGGTCTTCGTCGCTGTGTGGCGGAAGTCGAGTCCGGCGCCGCGCACGACTTTTGTGTAGCCGGCAACGGCGCCGACTGGATCGACCTGTTCGCCGGATTGATATGGGGCGTACCAATCCATCGTCCATTCGGGTCGGCCAACGCCCATGTTCTTTACGCCGAATGCATTCGCGGCGTCGGGTTTCAGCATCTGGTTCGAGTTGCCGTAGATGTCCTTGCCGCCGGCGCGCGCCACATACTCCCACTCGGCTTCAGTGGGCAGACGCCAGGGCTTGCCTGTCTTCTTCGAGAGCCACGCGCAGTACGCCGTGGCTTGCTTCCAACTCACTCCGGCGGCGTAGGCAGGTGTCGCTTCGCCAGCTATGTAGGTTGGGTCGAAGAGTCGATACTCCGCGGGGCTGACCTCGGTCACGCTGATGTTGAAACCCTTGGAGATCCGTACTGAATGCGCCGGGAGTTCGTCGAAATCGCCATGCTCCGGGCGCGTCGACATGACGCCGAAGCCTTTGGTGACGGAGTCGGGGAGCTCTGCGGCATCGGCTCCCATGACGAAGCTTCCCGGCGGAATCGCAACGATTGCAGGTACGCCATCCTTCGCCAGTGGGGGCGCGACGCCAGCCATCGTATCCGGGTGGCCATCCTTCTGTGCGATGGCGATGCCCATAGCCAGTAGCACCAACGCGCTCGTCGCCAACAGCCTCAGTTTTGAACTGCTCGGTGTCATTGCATTTCTCCTTCAGGGCAAGCCAACTACTTCAGTTCGTATTCCATTGGGCCCAGATCTTTGTGCGACACGACCTGCTTGCCATCCACCAGCAGCATCATCCCCTTGCCTCTGCCGTAGCGCTTGCCGGTTGAATCCCACAGGACTGTTAGCAGGTGGCCGTGATACGGCAGCGCGTCGATGGCGAAGTAGGTCCATTGGCCACGAGGCAATAGCGGCTGCAGCACGATGCGATTGTCGGCGCGCGGGCGCAGGCCAATGAGCCCGGTGATGAGAGGATCGGAAAAACCGGAGTGGTTGTAATAGTTGCCGCGCCCTACTTGCTTGTCCTTCGCGATCAACATATCCTTCGCTATCCATTCATCGGTGTCGGCATCGAGGTCTTCGTCGATCCAGTCGACGACGTGTCCATTCTTTAGGGTCTGGTGCTGGGCGAGGACATAGCGATCGAAGAGCTTGTAGTAATCCGCGTGATTCATTACGAACGTGCTTGGTTTGTTCTCATAGGAGGCCAGCGCGAGCAGCGTTTGGGTCATGGCGAAGGGCCATTCAGGACCGTTCCAGGTGCATTGATCGGAACTCTTGAAGCGGAAACGCGGGCTGCGCCGCTCCGCTGTCGTCGCTCCGTACTTGCCATCAAAGCCTTGCGGATCGAAGAGTTGCTTCCATGCGACGGCGTGAGAGGCGGCGGGAATGTCGAACATCCAGGGGATATAGCCGATCTGCTCGCGAACGCCTGCTAATCGCAGAGTCATTCCCGGGTCGATGAACTTTTTCTGCTTGCGAATTCCGGAATCCGCAGCAGGCGACATCACTTCATAGAACTGATCCTTCGGATCCCACAGGCGCGTCTCGATCAGCGTGTACAGCGCGTCGGCCTTGCGATTGAAGTCGTCCGCGGAGGCATTGTCTCCTGCGGCTGCCGACATCTCCGCGATTGCGCGCGCGTCGCCGTACATGTAGCTGTTTAGTGTGGGCCGATAACCGTCTCCGCTGATGCTCTTCTCCATTGCGTCGCGGGTGTCAATCGACCAGAAGAAGCCGTTTGAATCCTGCTGTGTATCTTCCCAGGCTTTGTAGTTGATCTTCAACGCAGGCAGGAGGGACGCACCCAGCGCGCGGTCGCCGTTCGCGAGGGTGAGGTCGCGGACCGTTGCCGCCATGGCATCGCTGTACTTGTGCGAATCGACACCAGGCGAGAACCAGTAACGCGCGTCGTCCTCGGCTACGGCCGGATCTCGCAGCCAGCGGGCTTCTGCGATGTGAAAGGGCGCGGCATCGGGTAATGCGCCGTAGCTGCCGTCGGCCATCTCCGGCTTGGGCAGCCACTCCGTAATGACGTAGCCGTGCGGAGTCTTGACTAGGTGCTTCTTCCACGCGTACCAGCGGAAGTAATACATCTCTTCGAACTGCTTGTCGGATGCGTCGAACCAAGGTATCTCGTGTTGCATCCACGCCCAGGAATCTTCGCTGCCTTCGTCCTCGTAGAGCTTGCCTGTGGCTTCGCGCTCCTGTTGGTGAAACGTATCGACGTAGTGGCCATAGTCGGCTGGCTTCAGAACCGAGGCACCCGATCCACTCTGCGGGCTTGTGCTCGACTGGGCGGGCAGGGCCATAACGAACAACAACTGCGCCACCATCCAGAGCGCAATCAGCGTTCGAACCCATCCGCGCTCGTCAGATATATTCAATCTCCTTCTCCCTAGTGATCCAGCCACTATACCGCCGGAGTTGCAGGTGCATCCATCGTGTCGCGAACGGAATCACTTCCATTCGAATCACGAAGCTCGACGCCCAGCCGCACAGGAGGCAGAAGAGCTCTAGCCTCTTCCAGAGCCAGCGCCGCGCCGCGCTTGAGGCATGCGATGTCGTTGGTGCAGAACAGAAGATCGATCTTTTGATCGAGCCAGAACTTGAAGTCCGTTGGGCCACACGCCGAAGCGATGCATTTGTGATTTGCGCGCGCCGCCTGAACGATGCGCGCTGCCGCCTCGCGGACCAGTGGATGCAAAGTTTGGCCGGGATAGCCGAGACTCGCCGCGAGATCCGCCGGCCCGATGAAGAGATCGACCCCAGCCACCGCGGCAAGTTGATCCAGATTCTCCATCGCCTTTGTAGTTTCAACCTGGGCCATCAGGCACAACTCTCGGTTAAGACTCTGCTGTGTCTCGGTTACTGAGTTCAACACGCCATAGTGGACGGCGCGCGAGACACTGAAGTAGCCGCGACCGCCAGCCGGCGCGAATCGCCCGTATTCGAGCATTTCATCCATCTGCGACGTCTCATCGACCATGGCGACATCGATGATGTCGGGGCCGCATTCAGCAGCCTTGAGGATGTTTTCGCGGCGTGAGTCCGGGATGCGGATCATGGTGAGCATGCCGGACCCGGACGCCATGCGGCAGAGGTCTGCCGCTTCAGCGAAGGTGATTGGAGCGTGCTCCATCTCGATCCAGATTGCCTGGTAGCCGAGATGTGCGGCCACCTCAAGGAAAACGGGATCATAGAAGTAAAGAGCAGCTCCCAGCAAAGTTCTGCCACCGTTCAGTTCAACTGCTTTGCGCAATCGATTCATCTCTGCCTCCTAAAGCCTTCTTGCACACAGATTGCCGGTTCATCGCCAGCCAATCCCATAACGTAGGGCCGGCCACGCGATCAGCCGGCACCACAATGCTTGCAATACAGCCAACGACAAACATGAGCGTGTTGCCCACGGCGCCGATCGTGAACTCGTGCCATGGATAGTTCCACGAGTGAAGGTTCCAGTTGTGGCCGCCATTCATCGTCAACGTCGCCCATGCAGTGAAGATGAGGTTGGCGGCAATGGCGATCAGAGCCGCGGCGCGTCCTGCCCGGCGAATGAGGAACGCAAGAAGAAATAGCCCGGCTAGCCCACCGGCGACGACAGCCGTTGCCAGGTAGTAGAGCGACAATGCGGAGCCCTGGCTGGCAGAAAGACGAATGGCAACTCCGATGGCCAGCAGTCCGCAGACGGCCACAGATACCTTGCCAATGCGCAATCGCTGCCGGTCGGTGCGGTGCGGTGCGAAGTGACCATAGAAGTCTTCGACGATGATGACGCCCAGGCAGTTGAGATCCGAAGCTAGCATCGACATCGCCGCGCCGAAGAGCGCCGCTAAAAAGAGGCCGGCGACTCCGGGTGGCATCTGAGTGACCATGAAGTGTGGAAAGACCTGGTCGGGCTTGGTGATGGTCGCTGGCAGGTGCTCGCCGGTGACGCGATAGAACGCCCACAACAGGCTGCCGATAAACATGAACGCAGTCCACACCGGCAGGCAGAGTGCTGCTCCCATGCCGATGCCGCGAAGGGCCGCGCGATCCGTCTTCGCCGCAAGGTAGCGCTGCACGACGGTCTGGTCTGCCGTGTACTTTTGCAGATAGAAGAAGAGTCCGTAGATTGCCATCGTCCAGAATGTCTGCGCGTGCAGATTGAAGCTCATGCTGCCCAGGCTTGTTTTGTGGCTGACGGCGATCAGATGCATGATGTCGCCGGTATGGACGTGAGGTGAGAACAGCAGCAGCCCAATGGAGACAGCAACGCCGGTCCAAAGAACGAAACCCTGTAGGACATCGGTCCAGATGACTGCCTCAAGTCCGCCGATGAGCGTGTAGGAAATTGTGATCAGACCAAGAATTACGATGACGTGCGTAAGGCTCCAACCCGTGATACCGCCGACTGAGAGCGCGAGCAGATAGAAGACGAAGCCCATCTTCGAGAAGTGCCCCATGGCGAAGGCGAACGAGGAGTACATCCTAACTCCGGGGCCAAAGCGCTTGCCAAAGTACTCGTACACACTCATCGCGACGACGTGCCGGAAGAACGGCACTACGACGAAGCCGATCGCCGCGATGACCAGCACAAACATGATGCCCGGCACGAGCAAGGACCAGTCGCCCGCGTAGGCCGCGCCTGGATAGGCGATGAAGGTGACGCTGGTGATGATCGTCGCCAACAACGACATTCCGATCGCCCACCCGGGGATAGTCCGATTCGCCAGGAAATACTCTTTAGTCGAAGTTTGACGACGTGACACATGCACACCGACACCGACGAGCACCGCCATGTAGAGACCAACGACGAGGATGTCGAGCGTGCGCATGCTAGCGGGTCTCCTGCGTGATCGCGGCGCGTCCCGCGGTCGAGGAATTCAACCTGCCGATCGCCATCTTCGCCGCCATGCGCATGGCCGCCTTCATGTTGCGGCAGTCGGCACGATTCTGGCCGGCAATATCAAATGCGGTGCCATGGTCGACCGACGTGCGAATGATGGGGATGCCCAGGGAGATGTTTACCGTCTCCTCGAAGTCGATGAGCTTCATCGGGATGTGTCCCTGATCGTGATACATCGCGACGATCAGGTCGAATTCTTTGCGTAGGCCGCGAATGAAGATCGCGTCTGGCGAGTGCGGGCCGGTGCAGTCAAAGCCAAGCTGTCGCGCTTCCTCCACCGCCGGCGCGATAACTTCGGAATCCTGCCGGCCGAAGAGGTTGTGCTCGCCAGCATGCGGATTCAGGCCGCAGACGCCGATTCGCGGGGGGCGTCCGAGCATCAGCTGCATGGCTTCGGCTCCCAGTTCGATGGTACGGACGATGCGATTTTGCTCGAGCTTGCATGCCTGCTCAAGCGCAATGTGGGTGGAGACGTGCACGGTGGCTAGCTTCTCGCTTGCCAGCAGCATTCTCGACTCGGTGGCGCCGCAGAGTTGTGCGATGTACTCGGTGTGGCCCGAAAAGCTTTGCCCCGACATTGTGACCGCTTCCTTGTTCAACGGCGCGGTGACCATCGCATCCGCTTCGCCCGCGAGACACATCTCGGTGGCGCGGCGAACGTAGGCAATGGCGGCCAGGCCGTATTCGGCGGAAAGCGCGCCGAAGCGGATGGGTTGGGTGGAATTGAGGGTGCCGGTCGCTACGAAGCGGATGCGTGGGTCCACTGTTTCGCGATAGCCGGGCGCGACAGCGTCGAGCGCGACGTTGTCGCCGATGACGATCCATTCGGCCAGGTCGACGAGGTCGCGATCGGCGAGGGCCTTCAGGGCGATCTCGGCGCCGACGCCGGCGGAATCGCCGATAGTCACCGCAATTCTAGGCAGGTTCACTGGACCTCCGTTCGCAAAACTCAAATGCATGGACGAGTGCCTCGCGCTCGCCAAAGCCACCGGATTTTGTAATGACCGCGCAGCCGTCTGCCATGCCGCCTTCGACAAATCCCCATGGAATGCCGCGCGCAATCTCGCCCGCTAGCATGATGCTGGACGCTCCCAGTGCGTGCAGAACGAAAGACGCAGTGTCGCCGCCGGTAAGGATCAAGGCAGAGACTGGCCCCGCGGTAAACGCCGCGACTACATCTTGCTCCGACGCCGCAGCACACGGGATGCGGTAGATCGCACGGTCCATTCCACCGGATTCCCGCTGTAGATGCGCGACCTGGAAGCTTGTAACAGCGTGGGGTGTACCGACGAAGAGGAGGGTGCGGCCATGGCGCTGCGTGGTCTGCGATGCTGCCTTTGGAATGGACGTTGCGAGCTTGCCGGCAAGAGCATGGGCCAGCCCGGCCGAACCTGCCCAGACGAGCGGTTGCTGTACTTGTAGTCCGGCCGCTGCGAGTCGTTCGAGGTCGTTTTGCGAAGTCGAATCGCATAGCAGGACGCGAGTGCCCTTTGTTACAGCTCGCACAATTCCCTGCTCCAGGTGCTGCTCGGAGCCGGCGGGCAATACTTCGACGCCGTTCGCGTCCTCGTGCGGGAACTGGCCGCGCAGAGGAATCGCCGCGTCCTGACCGCTCCAATCGCGGACAGTGAGGACGCCGGATTCGACTGTGCGTCCGGCCTCTGGAAACGCGGGCGCGACCAGGGCAAGCGCAGCGCCCGAGCAGCGAAGAACTGCACTAATCTCCACGCCAAAGTTCCCGCGAGCGGCGGAGTCTATTTTCTTGAAGAGGAGAGTTCCCTCGAGAATGGGTTCGAGCGCGGTTACGCGATTTGCGACGCGCTCGCTGGCTTGTTCCGGCACCAGGTCTCGCGTCTCGGTTGTGAAGGCCCACACTTCCTGCTTGCCCCGAGCTTCTGACTGACACAGAGTTTTCACGTCAAAGCTGGACTCATCGAGCAACACGCGGACCGGGCGTCCGCAGGTGAGAAACGCGACGCCGCTGTCGCACGCGCCCGTCAGATCATCCGCGATGATGACAATTTTGTCTACGCTCATTCGATGCACACCGGGCTGCGTGTGCAACACCATGGTATTTGAGGAGGGCGTCATCGGTTGCTCCCTCCGCTGTTGGTGAAGACATAATCGCCAGTGGCGCGCAAGACTACGATGGAGCGCGTTCCACCTTCTGCAACGGAGGCCGGCACTGGCCGCCCGTTCTCGAGAACGCTTCCCTGCTCTGGCGCGAATGGAAGGCTGATCGTCGCAATGGTATCGGGCGGCAGCGTGATGCGGACCGCACTGAGCTCGACGCTGACGCGGATCGGACCGCGCGGCGTGGGTTCGGCTCCGCGAGCCCAACGCAACCCGGCGCGGTCAGGGCGTATGCTGACCTCGCGAAACCCTCCGGCGGTCGGCTGGATTCCGAGTAATTGCTCCATCAACCATGCGGTGGGGCCGCTGGACCAGCCGTGGGCGAGGCTGACGTAATAGCCCTTCTTGCCGTCGGCCTCCAGAGAAGCGTGGAAGTCCTGGCCCCCATCCCAGCGGGGATCGTACGCCTCCCAGAAACTTGTCGCGCCATCCGCCAACATCCCGCCCCAATACTGGCGCATCCACCGGAGCGCCTCGGGCCTGTGGTCAAGGCGCGCCATCGCATCGAGAAGATAGAACCCGTAGTACGGCGTGATGACGTTCTGTGGGGCCTCGAAGTTGGTCATCAGCCCGGTGGGCGCTCCAACCCGCGAGAGCACGCGTTCCCAGATGGCCCGCTGCTCCTCCGGGTTCGCTGCGCCCGACATCACCGCCATTGCGTTCGTCTGCCAGCGCATGCCGAACGTGTTCGTCGCTGGGTCCAGCAGACGGCCCCGCGCCGCGAGTTGCATGCCTTCGGCCTTTGCTGCGTAGAATTCAGCGTTTGCCGCGTCACCCATCTCGCGCAAGAGATACGCGGCTTCCTGATAGGCCAGGTAGAACTCAAGGTGGGTGGCTGCGCGTGCCTCAGGGGTGTCCGCGCTGAAGCCTTCGGACCAATCCACGAAGACCTTGTGCTTCTCAGGATTCGTGAACAAGCCGCTTGCATCCAACTCGCGATCCATCACATGCAGTAGTTCAAGCATCTGCGGATGCACGCTCTTCAGGTATTCGAGATCGCCGCTATGGCGATAGAAGTCGGCCTGCCCGGTGATCCAGAACGCGGAGTAGCCGGCGATGGTGTTGACGTCGCGTTGAACCGGCGAATCGCCGATGAGCGCAGTCAAGGTGGACTCCATCAACGGGCGCTCGGCAAAGACGCTGCTGATCACCCGGCCGCTTACGTCGAGGTCTCCCATCCACCGGCCTCGATCACGCTTCACTCCGTCCCAGATGCCCTCCTGCATGCAGAGATGCGCGGTATAAGCACCTGTCTCCCAGATGCGGTTCAGCAGCGGATCGGAGGATTCGAACGAGCCTTTGTACTCGACCGGATAGGCGATTCCCTGCGCATCGATCTTGCTCCAGGTCGAGGGCGCGTCGGCGGGGAAGCTGAGCCGCACATAGCGAAAGGCGCTCTTCGGGCCAAAGACCTCGCCGTGCGGCGGCACCGTCACCTGCCGTACGCCGAGGTATGGATGGCTAAGCGCCTCCGCGGAGGACTCGCCGTAGCTGGTGTCTACGGTGACAGCACGGTCCGAGGAGGAGACGAGGTGGATGCGTCCGCTGATCTCTTTTCCGAAGTCGAAAGTCAACGCAAACGAGGCGCCGGCCTGGTTGCGAACGACTTTTACTTCGGCGCCAGCCGATGCAACGAGGACGCCATCGGATTGCTGGGCATTCTGTCCGGTTACGTCGCGAATCGAGACCGGTGCTATGAAAAAAGTCCGCATAGCGGGACTAATACCTGCGTATCCTGGCCACGCATAGAGGCCGGCATCGGCGTTCCACTGAAGAAAATCGCGCTTGCTGCCCAGAACTCCCAACGTCTGAACCGCAGGCCAGTTTGAGTCATCGAAGGATGCCGAGGACCAGTTCGGCGGGGCGTCGAGCGAGCTTCGCCACGAGGCGTCGGAGATCAGCAGCGGAGGCGCGTCGACCGCGATGCTGCGCGAGACAATCTTCACCGCCAGCACCTCGCCGTACGTCACTTGATTGATGACCGGGCTAGCTCCAGTGTGAAGTGAACTATGGCCGCGAACCTCCTGAATTGCAATGACATTCTCGCCCGCTTGCAGGGCCTTTGCGACTGCGGCAGTCATCACATGAAAGCCTTTTCCGCCGTCCTGATCCGCGAACTGCAGGACTTTCGTGCCATTCAGCGTGACTGTGGCGGCGCGTGGCCCGGCAAGGTAGAGCGTTGCCTCCGAGGGAACAGCGCTGACTGTGAAGTGGGCGCGAAAGTAATGGGGCGCGATCTTATCGTCCTGGCCGCGGACCGTCGCCTGAAGAGCCGGTCTGAGCGCGGCCGCATCGTCCTTCGTCCAGATAAACTGCTCGTGAAGCGTTGTAGATTCAACGAGATGGAGTGCAGCCGGATCGTGGGCTGGATCGAGATATCCCGACGCCTGCGAGCCATTGCGAGCTTGGCCATTGGCTGAGATTGCAGCGGCGAGGATCAGGAAGCAGCACGAAACCGACCTCAAGGCTAGCCCATAAGCCTGGGTTGACCGATTTGCTCTATTTTCCGCGTGGTTCCGCATCCGCACCTTGGCCCCGATATCCTCGCCGGAAGAAGATTGACTTCTGTTCTCGACATGGCACAGTATATGCACACAATTGAAAGTTAGCGAACTGTTTTGAAGAGGCGACGACTGATGCCACAACTTCGGGCCTACCTCTGGCCCAGATCCAGCAGAAATCTGATCCGAATATTCCTGATCCTCGGTCTCGTAGCGCCCTGTGTCCGGGCCGAAACGGCGACCTGCGATCCCCGAACAATGGGCGCTAAAGCAGATGGTCACACGAAGGACACCGACGCGCTGCAACGGGCAATCGACCTTTGTGCGAAGGGATCGGGAGGGGTGGTTCACCTGACCGCTGGGACATACGTCTCCGGCCCGCTCGCCCTGAGGAGCCATGTGCGCCTGTCGCTCGACCAAGGGGCCACGCTGCTGGGGTCGCCGGACATGCAGGACTTCCCTATTCGGGCGGATGCGCCCTGGCGCAAGGTGTCTCTGCTTCATGCGGATCACGTCGTTGATATCTCTATCACCGGCGCGGGCACTATCGACGGCAACGGCAAGATCTGGTGGGACGCGAAGGCCAGCGCACCCAAAGGACAGCCCGAAGCGCCACGTCCGCTTTTGATTGATCTGACAAACTCAAAGCAGATTCTGATCGAAGGGGTGACTATCCAAAACTCGCCGCAGTACAACATCACGACGTTCTGGTGTGACGGACTGACGGTGCGCAACGTGACCATCCTGAATCCGGGCCGGGGTGCGCCTAACACCGATGGCATCGACCCTTTCTCGACCAGCCATGTGCTGATTGAACACACCACCATCGATACTGGCGACGATAATGTCGCGATCAAGTCAGGCCTGGTCGAGCGCGGCGATCCGAACGTGCCCAGCACCGACATCGTCATCCGCGACTGCACTTTTCGGGCGGGACACGGACTGTCCATCGGCAGCGAGACCGCGGGCGGCGTGCGCAATGTAACCGTGGAGCGAGTGACCTTCACAGGAACCAGGCAAGGCATTCGCATTAAGTCCGCGCGGGGGCGCGGTAACGATATTGGCAACCTCACCTATCGCGACATCAAAATGGATGGCGTCGAGACTCCCATCGAGATCACCAACTATTACACCGGCATGGTGAAGGACGATCCCGGTCAGCCTGTCACCGAGCACACGCCGAAGTTTCACGACATCACGATCGAGAATCTCACGGCGACCGGAGCAAAGCGCGCGGCTACAATCATGGGCCTGCCCGAGAGCCCGATCAAAAACCTCATCCTGAAGAACGTCAATATCGCAGCCGCAGCCGGAATGGTCATCCAGAACGCGCAGATTACCGAGAATGGAGTGGTCGTCACGCCGGGGAGCGGCGATCCGAGCACTCGCGGCGTCGGCGTGACCATCAACGGAAAGTAGGCAGCGACCGGTACTAGCTGCTCACTCCCACCTTGTATCGCTTCCACTCCGGACGGATCAGGTGGTGATCGACTACCGGCGGCGCGTCGCATTCGACCGCGATCACGGTGACGAGGTCGTCGGGCGGCGCCGACGGCAGGCCTGTCAGTCGCAGCGATATTGCGTCCTGAGTGAATTTGATCTCTTGGCCCGTCTTCAATACTCGGGCCGAGAGCGCCTTCACCCGCACTCCACCGATTGCAACGACTGCCTGCGGCTGGTAGAAGCTCAACCACTCCGCGGCGGGCGTTCCCGAGGGCCAGAAGTAGACGTGGACGTATAGCGTGTTTCCTTTGCGCGTGAAGTTGTCGTAGTTGCCAAAGCTGACTGATGCGCCGCCGTCCGCGCCGTAGATTGACTTGCCGTTGACCTCGAGCCACGCGCCGACCCGTTCGAGCACGCGCACCGATTCCTCCGGCACAGAGCCGTCCGCCATAGGGCCAATGTTCAGCAAGTAGTTGCCGCCCTGTTGCGCGCATGTCGTCAGATCGTTCACGATTCGTTTGGGCGTCTTCCACTCGGTGTCGTTCTTCTGGTAGCCCCAGCCGAGGTTCATGGTGTCGCATGTCTCCCACGCGCGCGCGGCCGCTTCAATTCTGTGCTCAGGCGTCGAGAAGTCTCCGGCTAGCCCATTGCGATTGTTCACGATGATCTCGGGCTGCAAGTCGAAGACCATCTTGTTCATCTTCTCCGACTCCCACTGCTCTGCCGTGAGCGGCTTGTCCACGTCGTACCAGAGGATGTCGATCTTGCCGTAGTTCGTCATCAGCTCGCGGATGAGGCCGTGGGTGTACGCGACGAACCGCTTGCGCGCCGCCTCGTCGGTCTCGCAGCGGATGCCGTCCGGATGGTGCCAGTCCATCAGCGAGTAGTAGAAGCCGACGCGCATTCCCTCGGCGCGCGTAGCGTCAACGAATTCGCGGACCAGATCGCGACCCGGGCCCTGTTTCATCGCGCAATAGTCGGTCAGCTTCGTATCCCATAGGCAGAAGCCCTCGTGATGCTTGGTGGTCAGCACCATGTACTTTTGCCCAGCGCGTTTGGCGAGCCGTGCCCACTCGCGTGCGGCGCCGGGCTTCGGCGTGAAGAGCTTCGCCAGCATTTCATATTGCGGAATCGGAATGCCCTCCGACTCCATCACCCACTCCTGGTGGCCGATCACGCTGTAGAGGCCCCAGTGGAT
>PKWK01000008.1 GCA_003133205.1 Granulicella sp.
ATTCCAGTAAGATCTGGGATGCCCATTCAGGCTTTCTAAAGATCGCGCAAACTAGCAGGGAGAAGAACCATAGACGGAGAAGAACCGGCAATGGCGGCGGCATGTGACTGCTGAGCGCTTGCAGATCGCCACAGCGTTGTCGCTGTCTGAACAAGCCTACGTGTCGGCGCTTGGGATCTAAATCACCTTCAGCAGTAGCAGGATGACGACGACGTTGCACTCCCGATGGGCGAAAGATCACCCCTAATTCTTAAGATGCAACATTTCCGTTTGGCGTGCGGATAATCCGGTCTCAGCCGCATCCATCAAAAGACATACAGAACTCACTCTCCCGGCATGGGCGACTAACAATTTGTAGCTGTTAGGGAGACTCTGCACAAGTTCTGCAGCTTCGCTGGTGGAGTGAGGATGAGGGGCATTCGCGTCCCACGCGAACCGTTCTTCCTCCCCCAGCCCTAAAATCTCGCCCGCAGCTCGAAGCTCTGCGCCACCGGCTCCACAATCTTCAATAGCCATGCCCCGGATGGATCTTCTCGCGCGTAGAACCGTCATAAGCGGATGACGGGTGTGTACCTGACTGATGCCGCGCCGCCACGCTGTCGCACATTCGCTACAGCTTCTTCTTCAGGTCGTAGGCCATGTTCTTGTGCGCGGCCACCATTGTCTTACCCTGGAGTACAGCTGCGCGGAACTTCATATCTTTCGCGCTCCCGGCCTCGGAGGTAAACGCGCTCAGCGCCTTGGTGTGATCGGTCACCATCTGACTGATGTACTCCTTGTCGAAATCCGCGCCGGAGAGACCATTGAGCTTGTCCAACTCCTTCTGGTGATCCGCATCGGGGCCGTCGGGCGGTGTTAGGCCCCAGGAGTTCGCGAAGGGCTTCATGCTCTCGGTCATCTGCCTATGCTCGGTCACCATCTTTTCCGCGAATGCCTTTACGTCGGGGTTGGATGCCTTCTCCTCGGCCAGTTCACTAAGCTTGATCTCGTTCTGATCGGACTGCGCAGCCATGGCCAGGAACTTCTTGTCGCTCTCGGTTTGAGCTTTGGCGCTGGTCGGAATAAGCACCGCCGCGCAGGCAAGGATCGCACAGCATATCATCTTTATTTTCATCGATTTGCTCCGGAGCGTGCGCCTCTTCGACCTGGCGCTTTCCGCTACGTAGTTCTGAGTGTGGCAATCGTTCGTAGGTTGCCTGCACCTTCGCAAGTCGCAGTCGGCGTTGGGGGACCGCGAGAAACAGCTCAACCCCGATCTGGCGATATCGAGGTCTGTTTCGAGGATGACAACATCGGATAGGGAGAATGAGTCAAAGCCCACTGGCTCAGCTTCCAATCGTCTTCCAATCGTTTCCTGGCATAATCCGCTTCATGAATTCGTCGAAGAGAGGGACGGTGAATGCCGTGTCGCCGTGAGTAGGGCTCCAGATCATACCTTTGGCGATCAGGCCCGCGCGGGTTGGGCCCAGTGAGCTAACACTCCGTCCCAACTGTTCGGCGATATCTCCGGATCGATGCGGGCCGGCACCAAGTTCGGCCATTGCGCGCAAATACTTCTTCTCGGTCGGAGTCAGGCGGTCGAAGCGAACGCGGAAGAAGCTTTCGTCCAGCGCGGCCACGGCTTCGTCCGAGGCGTTCAGGACGTCCTCTCGGGAGATGGGACTTGATGACGCGATGTCCCAGGTGTGTTTACCCCACTCCTGCAGAAAGTAGGGATATCCCTCCGTTTTTTCGATGATCAGATCCACTGCCTGCGCCTCGATCTCGACACCCTCGTTCTCAGCGGGCCTAACGATCGCGTCTTTCGCATCGGGCGGACTCAGCGGTCCTATTTCTGGAAAATCGAACAACCGTTCGGCATAAGATTTTGCCTCCCCCATCCGCCCTCGCAGCTGGGGTAGACCCGCGCCAACGACCGTCACCGGCAACTGCTCCTGAGCACAGCGGTGCAGGGCTGAGATCAGCGCAGCCATTTGCGGCTCTTCCACATATTGGAGTTCGTCGATAAACAGGACCACTGCGGTACCGGCCGCCTTGGCCGCAACCCCGAGTTGCTGGAGGAGTGCACTCAGGTCCCCTTCGAGATCTCCGTTATCTGCCAAACCTGGCTCGGGATCGTAGTCGATCCCAACCTCGATGTCGGCGTAGGTCACCTTCAATTTGCTGGCGAAACCGGCAAGGGCGCGGAGGCCTCGTATTGCAGCGTCTTTTGCGGCCTCTTTCTTGCTCAAGTGAATCAGGGCAATCCGAAGAGATGGAGCAAGCATCGCGGGAAGGGAGCGGTGTTCCGGAGCCTCGATGCGGACTGTATTGATTCCTGCCGCTTCAGCGTCCCTCCGCATCTGGTCAAGGAGTACAGTTTTGCCCACGCCGCGCAGACCTACCAGCATCACGCTTTTTGTCGACCTGCCCAGGCGAAGCCTATTCAGTCGTATGCTGACATCCTTTCGGATGATGCTTCGACCGGCGAGCTCTGGTGGCGGGCTACCGGCGCCGGGAGCATAGGGATTTCGAACCGGGTCCATATGTAGAGAGTTTAGCAAAATTATGTCCAATTCATAATTTTGCTAATTTCCCTATATTTTCGCCTCCGTCCCCGGGTCGGATGCCGCTGCGACCGGGTTCTCTCATCTGAGGCCCTATTTCGCCGGCAGGTTTCAAAGCAGCGTCGGGTGCCCTATCCTGCGGCTGTACATACGCAATTCGATGCTATCGTTCCCTCCATCCAGCTCTGTACCAACATCCGCATCATGACAATCAACCCTGAAGCCATCGGTGATTGAATATCGCAAGTTGCGACAAAACTGCGATATTCGGCTGGCCAGCAGTTCCCTGTTTCATGCTCGACGATCGCAGCGGCCTCCATCCACGGTTCCAACCCTTCTGTGAGTCGCAAGCAGCAAAAACCGACTCGTAGGAGCCTCCAGGAGCGACCGCGGGCGATTCCGGCAACCCCTAACACCTCCCAAATCGTCGATTTCGACCCTCACTCCGACGTGGCCACATCCGGCTGAGGCTCAACCTCCTCGGCCTGGTCGACGTGGTTCAGGACACCGCTGTACATCGATGGGAAGGCCTTCTCAAGAGCCCCGTCCTTGTACAGATCATCGAGGCTGCTCACACCGAAGGTTTCGAGGAACAGCGGCGTGGTGCGCCAGTACTTCTCTCGGTGCGGTCCGAGCTGCGCCGTGCGCGCCACGAGCTTGCGATCGCGCAGGGTTTGGAGGGTGGCCGTACTCTCGATGCCCCGAATCTCGTTGATCTCGGAAATGCTCACCGGCTGCTTCATGGCGATGATGGCCACCACTTCGATGGCTTGCTCAGAGATGGGCCTGGGTGCCCACTCAGGGATCGCAGCCTTGGGCAGTGCCGCGAACTGCGGCTTGGACTCCAGCCGGATGCCATGAGCGCGCCGGCGAATCTGCCAGCCACGGTCGGCCGCGGCGAGGTCCGACTCGAGTTCTTGAAGCACATCCTCCGCCGCACGCTCGTCGACGCCAAGGCCCCGCGCCAGGTCGCTCAACGTCAGCGCACGATGGGCACTCCCGAGGATTACTTCAAGACCGGCCTTCAGTTCCCACGATTCCATTGTGCCTCCGTCATAACCGTTCACAGTCCCAGCTTGCTCATCGCGGTCTGCTTATCCTCTTGATCGGCGCGAGCATAGCGATGAACCATCTCCGCCGAGGTGTGACCCGTCTGCTTCATAATTTGCAGATCCGTCGCACCATTCGCCGAGGCCTCCGTCACGAACCCGGCACGCAGGGAGTGGCCGCCGTACAACTCCGGAGACCCTATCGTTGTCCTCTTGACGAGCCTCTTGATCAGCTTCCCGACAGAGTTAGGGTGTAATCCCTTACCAATGCTCCCATGACGTCCGACGCTGCGAAATACCATGCCCTCCCTCACCTGGGAGATCTTCAGCCAATTTTCGAGCGCCGTCACCGGGCAGGTCTGCTTGTGAACGCCCCACAAAATCTCGATCGTCCGCCCCTTGGCCTCCTGGTCGGTCTTCGAGCGCGGCAGGTTGATGGTGATGCCCTTCCGGTGCCAGGTCACGTCCTCGCACCGCATGGCGGCCAGCTCCGACCGCCGCAGGGCACCGGCGAAACCGACCAGCAGCAGCGCCTTGTCGCGCGCCGCCGCGATCGGACCATCGAGAACCCCCAGGACCTCGACGATCCGCTCCCGCGTCAGCGGCTCTTTCCTCTGCTGCTTCATCCCCAGCCGCCGCTGGATCCCGTGGAGGGTGTCCGCTACCCCGGGGTTGTTGCTCAAGCTCGCCGGCGAGGCCAACTTCTCAATCTTGTGCATCCGGTTGATCGAGGTCAGGCGGCGGACGATGGTGGCCGGTTTGCGCGGCTTCGCACCGTCCCCAGGCTTCGCCAGGTCAGTGATGTAGCGCGCGACGGTACCGGGCGCGGCCGGAAGGGACAGAAGTCTGCTTCGCTCGCACCACCCGACGAAGTGCTGCCAGTCCGACATATAGGCGCGCTGGGTTGCGGGCGCTTTGGACGCCCGGATATATTCCTCGACCATCCGGTCGGTTTGATACATCGGATCGCCCGGCTGGGAGGCCGGAAGGAACTCGACGTCGCGCGGCACGATCGCCAGCGCGGCCCCGGCAGAAAGACCACTTCCCTCTTCGGGGCCGGCGGCGTAGGGTGCGGGCGGCAAAATCTCGGGGTCCAGGCTCACGGGGCGTCCATTTCTGAAATCTCGTGCTGCAGATCGACAAAATTTGGCGGAAGTGGTTTTCCGCCTCTAAGGGATGATAATGCCTTCTTATCGTCCCTTGTAGCCTACCTCTATTTTACCTATCCGCGCAATAACCAATAATCGAATGGTATAGTGTTTCCATGCCCGCCCGGCCCCGCTGGCACGCCAAACTCGACGATATCCGCCAAAGCCTCACCGACATGGACGTGCCGGTGATCGACCGCCCAACCATCGAGCAACTCTTCAGTGTGGGCCGGCGCCAAGCCAACAACTTGATCCGGATCCACCACGGCTATCAGGTCGGCACCTCCAAGGTGGTCGCCCGGGACAAGTTGCTTGCCGGCTTGGAGAAGATGGGGGCGCACCGCGGCGTGGCCACCGCCGAGACCAAGCGCAAGTCCAGGCTCATCGAGGCGCTCGAGGCAATTCAGCGCAGGCCGCGCCCCCGGCGCATCGTACTGCCACCACCTCCGCCGCCGCGCCCGGCCAGCACTTCCCTGCCCCCGGGATTCACCGTGCCGGCCCCAGGCGAGCTGAGACTCCAGTTCTCGACGCCGGAAGAGTTGCTCGGACGCATCCAGAGTCTGCTCGAAGCCGCGGTGAAGGACTTTGCGAGCTTCGAATTGTCTCTCGAGCCCCCTTCTCTCGGAGTTGCGTATGTACAGCCGCTAGAAACACCACCCGCACCGGGGGCCAGCTTAGAGCCGGCCATCCCAACCCAGGGAGGTCTCCATGGCTGAAGAGTCGTCCGGCCGCCTCACCATCTCGCTTGCCCGTTACGACGGTCCCTTCGACGTGCTCATCTCCCTGATACGCCGGAATGAATGGTCGATCGACGACCTCCCTGTCCTCGAAATCACGCGCCAGTTTCTGGCCCACATCAAAGCGGCCGACGATATGGACGCGGAGCTGGGCGGCGAGTTCGTAGAGACAGCGTCCTGGCTGGTCCTGCTGAAATCGCGGAGCATGCTTCCGGGCGAGGCAAGTGAGCCACTGCCCAAGGACGAGTTGCGCCGGGCGGTCCTCGACCACGCCACCCTCCGAGCGGCAACCGATCTGCTCCGCGGCGGATACGACCGCAACGTGCACCCCAGCCGCGACGGCGCCCTTCCGGCCGGGCGCAAGGATTCAATCCTGCCGGCCTCGCTCGACGATGCGCCCACCGTTGTCGATGTCCTCGCCGCAGCTCGTCAAGCGGTTGCTGCTGCGCGAGCCGCGGCGTCGTTCGGCCTCCAGGATTTGCAAGGCCCCACTGTCGAGCAGCAATTCCACTCAATTCGGGCGAAGCTGGCGGAGGTCCCCATCCGCACGGTCGTCGACACCGCCCAATGGTTCGCGGATCAGCCAAGCGATGGTGCGCGCTGCGCGCTGCTGCTGGCGCTGCTGGAACTGACACGCAGGGGATTTGTATTGCTGAACCAGGCCCACGAGGCCGCGCCGATCCGAATTAAGGCTCTCTGCGAAGTGCCCGAAAACATTCAGGTCGAGGAACAAGCGTTTGCATTGACAGCGTGAGTTGTGGCACGTACTCCCTTCCTCGGGCTTGCGTATGAACACACGGCTGCACTTCTTCTTCCTTCCTTCTTCTTCCTTCCTTCTTCTTCTTCCCTGGCCGTCCGAAGGGCCTACAACTTTAGTGCGCAGCCCCATTACTAGATTGGTGCCGTCCTCGGCATTTATGGGTGTTTGTATGGGTTTTATTCGGTTCTCTCCCAATCCGGCGTGACACGACCCTCTTCACACGTGACAGACATCACACTAAATGCTGTCAATACTGACCGATAACAAAACCTGGCGCTATGGCGCCCCTTCAAACTCAGAGATAAAGAGGGCACCGTAACGACCTAGTACGTCCACTGAAAACCCCATAGTCCACATCTGGCAAATCACTCCACCCACATCGCTAGCAAAGTCCCAGTCGACCAGTTTTTCGGCTCCTTGGCCTTGTTAACTCCGCAGTTGCGTGGAAGTCAGTGCCCGCAGTTAGTTGGAAATTGATTGCCGCAGTCGGCTGGAAATCTATGCCGTAACTCGCTATAACAAAGCGGTTTAGCGGCGTCATGGGCGGCTCTATTTCCAAACAACTGCGGATATTCACTTTTTGCTGCGTGTATTTGTCTCGACCTTCATTACTCCCGCAGTTGGTTGGAAGCACCAACTCCGCAGTCGGTTGGAAGACCTTGCCCGCAGTTGGTTGGAAGTTTTCTAGCATAACTGATTGATAAGCCATGGTTTAGCATTTCTGTTAGCGCGGCGATTTCCACTCAACTGCAGATCGTGACACCCTTGCCGGCGGCGGAGCATTGACCAATGCAGTATCTCTTTTCTTTTGCATCAGATGAGCAAATCAACCTTGCCCAGCACTTTCCCGCAGTTGGTTGGAAATGGGCCGACCGAGCCTCCAATCGAAGGAAAACGCCGGCCCACCACCGTTTTTCCCGCAGTTGGTTGGAAGAATTCGCCTCGACGAACCCGCAGTTGGTTGGAAGAGTCCCCCCGCAGTTAGTTGGAAATTATCCCCCTAAATCAACCATATTCAATGGCTTACGCACATGCCGGAGATGTTCGCTTCCAGCCGACTGCGGCAGCGCTACAAGTCTCGATTCTTATCTAGTCTCTTTGAGCGCCGCGGCCGTATCCAGTGGGCCCGATCACTCAGAATGCGCGAAATTGAGGGCGCAGCTCGATCCAGGATGAACAGACTTCAAGATGAGCGATAGCAAATCCCGTCGGTTCGGAATTTGAGGGCCGGATCGGAGCCCACCTCGACCGATCCGCCAACCAAATTCTCAGAAACCAGACTCAGGAGCCGCCGCACCCTCGAAAACTCCGCAGTTGGCTGGAAGAAACAGGCCAATCGACGATCTTGAAATGTATTCCATTGTCCGCAGTAGGCTGGTAATTTTCCCGCAGCGGCTTGGAAGGATGCCCGCAGTACACTGGAAACGACTCCGCACTCGGCTGGAACCATCTCCGTAGTCGGCTGGCAGTACCTCCGCAGTTGGTTGGAAAAAAGCCCGCAGTTGGTTGGAAATTATTTTGCACTATTCTCTGTGCAATCTACAGCTTATCAATCTCTATAGTTCTTAGGCTGTTTTACAGTTTCTGTTTCTTAGTAAAGACTACAGGCATCATCATCCATTCGCCTCGGGAGGATCGAAGCTAAGTGCGAAAAAGAACTGCTCCAGTGCAGACCGTCCTTTTGAAAACGCCTGATGCTGTCGAATTAATTCGATTTGAGAAGAATCTTCTTCAAATCGGTTTTTTTGGTTCTCACGAAAATCGCGACAAAAACGCGCCGCTTAGCCGCCGCTTTGAGCAATGGGTGAATCGTGACGGTAAGAAAGTCAAAGTCAGCGCAGAATTCCGATCTAACGAACTGGGCCTCCCTTCCAGCGCCGATCGTGACAAGTTTATGGCTTTCTCAAAGCTGGCGATGGAGCAAAAGATTCGCAACGGGGTCATCACGAACCCGATCAGATTCTCTGGATACAGCCTACTGAGCGCTATGGAACTCTGCGATTCGGGTGAAAACTATGAGGCTCTGAACACCTGGGGCATGAGGATGGCCGGCACTACGATCACCTCAGAGGAGATCATGTACTCTGCCGCGCGCAAGAAGTACATGAACAAAACGGTCAACGTGTTCCGAAGCTTTACCCGTTTAGGCAGCAGCGATCACGACGGATCCAAGCGGACGGATCAATTTGAGATCGTGCTCGAAGACTGGCTTCTTGAGAATCTCAACGATTCATTTGTGATCCCAGAAGACTTCAATATGTATCGCAAGCTCAAGCGGCCCACCGCGAAGGGCATCTTCGTTTATCTCTACCTTTGGTTCTACGCGTCGAAGGGCAAACCGGTCGAGAAAGATTACATTGAGCTTTGCTCGCTGTTGAACATTCGCAGCTACGAGTATGTCTCCAAAATCAAGGAGACGATCGGTGTAGCTCTCTCCGATCTCGTCGACATTGGTTATTTGAAGTCTTGGGATGTGAAGCCGATGACCTCAATGGACCGGTACAAGCTTATTCTTGTCCCTGGCCGTGCTATCAAAGAGATTCTTGAGCTGACTCAGCGCAAGCAGTTAGCTTTTGCTGCAGAGCAGATAGGGGAGACGCTCACTTTGGACCAACAGGAGGCCAAGGAGGCCATGATCGCACTGGGCCTAAGCGAACCAAAAGCCGCCGAATTGGCGCGCAAACATGATGCCACGTTCCTGGTTGATCGTATTGATTACGTGTCTCATCAAATTGAATCGAGCCGTAAAGGTAGTTTCAAGAATCCCCCCGGTTACTTCATCAGCTTCGTTGAGGGCCAACAGAAGATTCCGGACAGCTTTCAGACAAGTCGCCGGCGCCAGGCCTTAGAGAAAAAGCGGCGTGAAGAGGAAGCCGCGCGGCGAGATGAGAGCGTTCGATCTCTCCAAGAGATGGAAGCGAAGGAAGACTATGACGTATGGCGCCATTCGCAAGCGGAAGACTTTATCTCACGCAACCTGAGTGAAGAAAAATTAGAAAAAAAACTCATGGCAATTTCCAACCAACTGCGGAAGGATCCGACCACCGCGAAGACTTTGAATTTTATGAAGCCCGAAGCTCGTCGCTCCGAGTTGATGAAATATCTTCGCCGCGAACTCATGGGTGAGCTCGATCTTCCATCGTTCGAGGAGTGGAAGAAAGCTAATATCCAGCCCGGGCTATTCACAAACAGGCTGTAGCGGCTGTAGCGTCGCCAAGGCCCGTGTTCGGCCGTCGCCGCGGGGTCATCGGATACCGAGTAACCCAAGGAAAGCCTACGGGGAGCCCTGGGGCTTGCTGTGCCCCTTCCCTCCCCCGCAGCGCGTCGCTCTAGATGCCGGACTTGTTGAGGATGTGTGAGAACCCGTCCGCTACCGTAAGGCCCTGGTTCTCGCAAAAAGTGGAGAATCTGTTCCAGTCGGCGATACGCAGCCGAAGGGTCATAGCCTCGGTCTTATCCTTAGAAGCCACGCGGCCGGTCCTCAGCGTCTTTCTCTTCGGTGGTGGAAAGTTATTGAGCGTGAATCCATGAGCCTCAGCCGCACGCTCGACGAGGATCGGCGGCGGCGCGGCGGAATGGGGTTCGGATAGCGGCCTTGGTTTGAAGTCCGCCAAGTCGTCGGCCGGCTTTTTTGGCTGAAAGTCCGCCAGGTCATCTGCTGCCAACGGTTCTGGGGTCAGGTTAGCAAAGATATTAGTCGAGCTCATGCAGCCACCTCCCTGTTTTTGCGGAGGAGCGCAATCACCTCCGCTGTCAATTCTTTAGCGTTCTCTTGTGCTGAATCCAAACCGTTAGTCTTAGATTCATTGAGTTCGCCAAGCGACAACTTATACTTAATCATGTGGGAAAACGCAGTACGTTCGTTCATGCTGCGGGTAAGGTGTGGCATCCCGGCATCTGCGATATCCTTGCGGATGTCCTTTTCTTCAAGCTTCACAATGAGCGGGCTTGTGCGAATTAGCACGATCGCATGCGCAATAGACCGCTTGAAAAGGCTCTCCTGCGTCTTGATAAGACGGATTGCACGGATGGCTACCTGCACATCTGCAGTCAGAGGTTGCATTGGGAGAAGAACAAGATCGGCGCGAGACATGGCCGAAAACATCTCCTGATTTGCTGACCCCTGTACGTCAATGATTACAAACTGGAATTGAGATTGGAGCCTGTCGATTAGGACGGTCAGGTCCTCGTTTGCAGTGGGCTTGACCACGAGATCGCGGTACTTGCTACTCCCTTCGCTCCACATAGTGAGTGTTCCCTGCGGGTCAGCATCGATAATGCGCACCGAGGCGCCCTGGCTGGCCAGGGTAGTTCCGATGACGAGGCAGGTAGTCGATTTACCGCTGCCTCCTTTAGGGTTTGCTGCGACGATTACCGGCATATTTGAGATCCCTTCACTGCTTCCCTTTCAACGCTTGTAATGCATTTCGTAATACGTTGCAAATTGCCCTGCAATACAAAACAGCTTGCAACCTACATTACGTCCTCTATTTCAGTAATTCAATACTGAAAGGTATTGCTGTCTTAGGTTACCGCAATATACTTCGTAAGCGCCATATATTTCAGTACTGCACCAGAGAAGACATTACCGTCGTGCAGTGTAGTACAGTAATGTATGACAGTAATACACACAATGCGAAACAAACGCGTTAGCAACAATCTGCGGGCTAAACTGCTCTATCCAGCGAGAGCGCCCGCGCCGCATGACGGCCAAAGAGCCAAAAAACGAGAAATTAGCAGGAATCGACCAATCCGGAAGCTATATTGCGCGACTACGCAATCACGCCAACCAGTGGAGCAGCGTCTAAAAGGTCCTCGCGAACCATCTTATAAGCGGAACTTCCGCCATTCTCGACGGCCCTCGAAACGGCCTGCCGCTGGGCCAGTGCCAGCCAATTGCTAATATCGCGGAGCGACATTCCCGAGGACAATTCGCCGAGCAACGGATAGTCACCGGAGAACAGGGAATCGATCTTCGCTTGGATAAACAGAATCTTGAGCATCCGCACCCGAGATTCCAGATCAGGGAGGGGAACTGTCAGTCGCTCCGTAAAGCGGCTCAGAATAGATGGGTCAATGTTTTCCGGCCAGTTGGTTGCTGCGAGAACAAACACCTGCCGGTGCTGATCGACGATCCCATCCATCTCCTGAAGCATTTGGCTAATAATCTCCTGAACCAGGACGTCATTACCGCCGCCCTTTCGTGCAGGCGCCACAAGGTCCAATTCGTCGATAAAGAGGATGGCCGGAGAGACGGCCCTCGCCTTTGCAAAGAGGTCGCGCACGTTGCCGGCTGCGTGGCCCACGTACAATCCTTTGAGGTCGGCAACGGTTGCCTTGACGAAACCCAAAGACCCTTCGTTTGCCATGGTTCGTGCGATTTGGGTCTTACCTGAACCAGCCGGGCCCTCAAGAAGAATTCCTGTCGGGATGGACACGCCCCGGGCGCCCCATCCTTCTGCGTCTTTCAATATGGCGCAGGTGGTCTCAAGTCGCGATCGCGTGTCGGCGCTCACGATGAGACTGGCCCACGTAGCGCGTACATCAACGGTTGGGTTGGCCGCGCCCCTGATCTGCCGAACAACAGATGCAAAATCTCCGGATCCGCCTTCTTTGCCTGCCAACCGTTGTGCCAACATCGAAATATCACGGCCAGACATGCCCTGCATCAAGTTCGAAGCATTGGCCGGGATTGTGCCCTTATATCCAGCCTCCGCCAGTTCCTGGTTGAGGATAGCGAGTCTGTTTTTCTCGTCGGGCGGGGTCAGTTCGAGTTCTATGCCGAAGCGGGAGAGGATTGCGTCGTCAACGATGTCGCGGCGGTTTGTAGCACCGATCACCCAGATGCCCTCCTCTTTGCCCGAGAACTCGGCAAGGAACGCATTCGTCACTTCTTGAGAGATAGTGTCGGTATTCCCAGATCCCCTCTGGCCGAAGATAGCGTCAAGCTCGTCGATGAAGAGAACGCACGGCTTATTCCGTCTGGTAGTCTCCCAAAGCTCGCGAACCGCAGCTGCGCTTTCGCCGAGATTTGCCTTCTTTAGCGTATTCACGCCAGCCTTGATGAAGGAAATGCCCGCGGCGACAGACACTTTATGAGCCAGTAAAGTCTTCCCAGTACCTGAAAATCCCTTGAGTAGAAGTGCTGATGCCATCTGTGTTGGACCCAATAACCGTTCGAGTTGCTCGACAACTTCGACCAGTTGTTCGGGCGGGAGATGAACGGTTTGGAAGGCAGTTTTCATTCTGGTGAGGCTTTGGAGCTTAGCCTTCAATGACTGCCGCACGTGAATAAGGCGATCGCGTCGTGCCTGTGCATTTGCCATATGCTCGAACTCGGCCAGGAGCAGTTTAAGACTCCGTTCCTGCGCCAGCAGGGAGCGGTCAACCATTGGGGCGATGACAACTTGCCGATTCGTTTTAGGCTTGAGGGCCTGCAACTTGCGGGGCGATGCAACCCGCGTTCCGTAACAGATGGATGCGGCCGAAACACCATCAATATCGAACGAAAGATAAGCCTGTACTTTTCGGTCGCGGTCATGTGCAAGTGCAATGTTTGTGTAGTTATACAGGCCGTCCGGCGACGGCCGCATCCGCAATAAGTTGGGAAGTTCCGTGTCGCCTGGGACAACAGCCAGCAGGCTGAAGTTGCCGTGGAGTTTGAAATGGCTTTCCGAGGTAGATGCCATCCCAAATGAGCGCAGGCCGCCGCAGGCGCCCCCAACGATTCCCCAGTAGATCGACGAGCAGAAGGACGCATACGCTTTGTCCATTTTCTTGCTCGCGCGTGCGGAGAACTCTGTCCAGTCTGCCGGCTGAATACATCCAGCGAGATCGCGCTCAACGTCTGCCAGTTCGCTGCCGACCTTTGCCATCCTGCCATCGAGATAAGTTTGAATTGTCATTGTCTCTGCCTCAGTTCCATCACAACCATAGCGCGATATCCTCCGCTAAGCTAAAAAGTCAGGAACCGTCCAAATCCAGGTAAAAGCAATTTGATTACAGATCCCACGAAGAAACCCTTAATTGCTGAAAGTGGCAGTGGTATAGTGGGAGGTATCAATTGACGGCCAGTTGCGCCCGGAGGAATCATCTGTGTATTTCAAGACAATCATCACCGCACTAGCGCTTGGCGCATTTCCATCGCTCCTCATGTCACAAGCGACGCCCACAGCATCTCGGCGGCTCGACATGCAGGTAGGCGGCATATTTTCTCTCGCCAATCCAGGAATCGCCAGCAACGCAACTATTGTGTATGGCCAAATGAACTTCAAGGGCGGTGGCGTCTATGCGACCTTTGACCCGACTAATCATTTCGGGCTGGAGATCAGCGCGCGTGAAGTGTTCGGAGTAGAAAGTGTTCACGAGGCCACATACGAGATCGGACCACGGGTCTACGGTATCTATGGGCGCTTCATGCCATACGGCAAGGTCCTCGTCGGCCGCGGCGTATTCACCTATCCAAACAGTATTGGGAGCCAGGCGTTCACTGTCGGGGCGCTCGGAGGAGGTATTGACTACCGCCTTAGCTCGAAACTCTACGTTCGCGCAGATTACGAGTATCAGAGCTGGTTTGGATTCGCTGCCCAGGTTAGCGCCTTTCCGGGATCATTGAGCCCAACAGCAGCGTCGCTTGGCGTCGCCTACCACTTCGGCGGAAATTCTGACTGCGAATGTGGACGGTACTAGCAAGCACGGACGCTAGCAGAAGAGGAGTGTTGAATACACATGGCAACCAATGATGCGCCTGAATTGCAGCAGCTAGCCTTACCTGGCAACACCGACTTGGCGCTATCGGCGACCGTGACCGCGACGACAGAGGAACTATCTCGACTTGCCGAGGTTCTGGACCCCAACTACACAATCTTTGATTCGCCCGAACACACGCATCAAGCGTTGTGCGATGTGGGTTATCTGACTACAGTAACGGTCTCAACGAACATCTTCTTTGCGGCCCGTCTGGATAAGCCTCTAATTCTTGAAGGCCCAGCCGGTGCGGGAAAGACAGAACTGGCACTCAGCGTTGCAAAAGCAGAGAAGTTGCGGCTTATACGCTTCCAGTGCTACGAGGGTATCTCGGACAAGCAGGCGATGGGCGACTACAATCAGGCGCTCCAGCAGATGTTCGTACTGCTCCAATCCAAAAACCAAACATGCACTTGGGATCAGATGCGGTCTGAAATTGTTGGGCGGTCCTACTTCATGCCTGGCCCTTTGCTTGAAGCGCTCGAATCACCGGATCGGGTTGTGCTCTTGATCGACGAGCTTGACAAAGTTGACCATGCCTTTGAAGCGACTCTTCTGGAGATTCTTTCAGTCTGGCAGATGTCGGTTCCGCTAATGGGCACCATTAAGGCAACAAGTCCCCCGTTTACCGTGATCACGTCTAACCATGAACGCCATCTCGGTTACCCAATCCTCCGCAGAGCAATCTATTTGCCGATTGAACATCCGACGGCCCAGGTCGAGGCGGCAATTGTGGCGCGCAAGACGCCGGAACTATCTCACGAACTCCATTGTTTTATTGCAGGCTTTGGTAAAGCGCTCCGTGCCTACCCAATGGAGAAGTCGCCATCGATCTCCGAGATTGTGGATCTTGCAAAGGCTTTGTCACTTCTCGGCAGAACGACAATCAGTCCGGAAGACAAACTCATTTTGCTGCCGCTAATTGCTAAAACGGACTCCGACCGCAAGAAGCTCTTGATGAAGAGCAACTTCGAAAACATGATTCAGTTGGCAGGCCGCCATTTTAATGAACTTATGGCTCCTAACCCCGGATCCATACAAATCATCATGCCGAAGGCAAAGGCAAAGTATGTGCCAACGATCCCGTGTGAAGTAATCTCAACCCCAAGAATTGTGAAGAAGGGGTGGGACGCGTGGGACATGCGCAACGCGCTACGGCTTTCAGTGTGGGCTGTTGTGGTGTTCTTCGCGATGGGTGTAGGTGCGCAGCAGGCTCAGCAGGCGCAGCCTCCTGTGCACCACCCGCCTGAGATGGTCTACTACGCCAACGCGTACGCCGACTACTACCACGTCCCTCGGGAGATAGTGTATGCCGTCATCACCCACGAGTCGGGCTGGAAGGCTAAGGCCGTTTCGAATATGGGCGCGATGGGACTGATGCAGTTGATGCCGGCGACTGCTGCGTACTACAGCGTTTCGGACCCATTTGACGTATCCCAAAACATTGGAGGCGGCGTTCACTATCTGGCTGACCTCATAGCCAAGTTGAACGATTGGAGGCTGGCGATCGCCGGCTACTATTGTGGCGAGACCTACCCCCGCACGCGGGGTCTTGAATATGCAAACAAAGACGTCGTCCAGTACGTGAACGCAATACAGCGTCTCTACGCCCACGAGTTGTCCATTTCGCCGAAGCCAGAGGTGCCCCCGGCCGCACCGCCAGATGAGCCAATCCAGCAAGAGCCGCAAGAGGTAACCCCATGATCCGTCGCGCACTCGCAACATTTACCGTATCGCTGGCCGTGGTGACGGCGTTCTCGCAGTCGGTAAACAACGCATGCCAGCCATCCACCGCTAAGAAACCCTCGGCCGCAGTTACAAGTTCAAAACTAAAACCAGCGGTCCAACACGCGAAACCGGCCGCGACTTCAGCCGTACCTCGCAAGCCGAGCGCAGTCTTGCCTACTACAGCTAAGGCACCATTCGTACCGAAGCCAATCCTCACGCGCCCATACGTGGCGGCGGTGGGGACTCCGCTGAGCGCGCCTGCATTGGTGGCACCGGTGATCACGCCACACCCCAGAGACTTATCGGTCCACCCAAATCTGGAGTTTGTCCCGACGTCCAACCAGGTCGTCCGCGACATGCATCTGCGTCCGCTATTCACGTCGACGATTCACGTCGGAGAAACTGTCAACTCTCTCGTGGTAGGAGCGCCGACCCTATTCGAAGTCGAACACAAGGATAGCGAACCAAACCTCATCTTCGTGAAGCCGTCGACTCATCTACCAGCTGAAAGCAACCTGCTTATCGCGTTAACATCCGGCGAGACAATCAGCATCCGTCTTATCTCGCCAGGAGATGCGGGTTCGACCGACCCTACAGATTTTGTTGTGGACTATAGGGGTCGGAAGAGCATGTTTGAGAGTCGAGCTGTAGTTCTCGGAACGCCGGGGGGCAATATGACCGAACCGTCGCCCGAGAATGCACACGTCGTCGATGTAAACGATTCGTTGAGATCGCACCCGGCAGGCATGATAGCTGGGCACACAACGCTGGCCACAGCGTCTGGACACTCGACCTCTGCCACAAATACGGATTCTGCTCTCGATCATCAGTTTGTGATGGGCGCACCGCATTGGGTGACGGTCCCTGAATTAGCCAAATTGATCAAAGCCAACGCCAAGGCGCCGAACTGTATAGCAATCGCAATCGGGGAGATCCGGCAAGAAGGGGACAACATGGTTGTCAGCTTCTCGATCCTCAATATCAGTCACCACTGGGTCAGCATTATGCCGCCGCAGATTGAGTTGACCAACCCACTACTCAGCAAGAAAGAGGCAAAGAAAAAAGGGTCGTTCGCCCAGCCGGTTGCTTCCACGGATTACAAGCTGGACAACCCAAAGCTGAGCCCCGGGGATCGTGCAGATGGCTCGATTACGTTCCCGAAACCAGACTCTAAGATTTCCAAGGAAAGCCTCTTACTTCATATCGCCACGTCCGCGTCTATCGACACGCCGGTTTATTACCCGCTGCCATTTGTGGCCCCATCGTCCGAAGAAGTCATAGCACAACAGGGAGGCACCAATGCCCGTACTCATTGAAAAGCAGGAACCATTACCAGCCGAGGAGAAGGCAACTCCGGTTGTTGGCACTGTAGAAGCCCCGGAAACCACACAAGATAAAGGCTTCTTCGTGTCGCGTCGAAAGGTGGACTTTGACCAGAACGGCAGCAAATCGATGACTATCGCGGCTATTGTGTGCGTCGCCGCCATTGGCGGCGTGTTTGCTCTATCCCATAAGGAAGGCGCAGGCACTAAGAAGCAGCAAGCGACAACGGTTGCGACGCCTGTCAAGCCCGTGACTCAACCAAGCGCCGCATATCAACCTGGCGACCGCGCCGTAGAGACTTCGGAAGGAAAGCGAGATCAGGCCGTCTCGGCATCAGATATCGAAAACACCAAGAACTCTAATCCCAATGCGGATTCATCGATTGCTAACCCAAAACGCCAAATTGGGCCGGCGCCTCCTAAGTATGCCGCGACTCAGAGCGTGCGGACGAATCTAGGTGCGGTACCGCCGTTTCAAGCACCTTCTTATACGTACGGAGCAACCTCCGTGCCGCCAGCTCCAAGTATTGGCCTCGGTCCTGCTGTGGTGACAGAGCAAGCGAGGCAATACCAGGACGCGGTTACAAAGCCGTCGTATGTCTTTGCGGCTGCTGCTGCAGCAAGTAGCGCTGGAGGAGATGTAGAGCCCATAACGAACTTCGGACTTGAACCCGGTTTCCACCTACCAGCACACCTTGAATCGAGCGTTAGCACATTGGGTGGCGTCCCCGCGGTCGCAATCATCGAATACAACTATGTGCGCAATGGCAGGGTGATCATCCCTGCCGGTAGCCGTGTCATTGGCAAGATCGGTGGTGCCAGTTCGACAGGGCTCGTTCAAATCACTTTCACTGAGATATATCTGCCCAACGGGACCACGATACCCATTAACGCGGTTGCTTTAGACTCTTCGTTGCGCCTCATCAAAGGTGTGGTTACGGGGAAAAACACAGGCAAACAGATCATCCTCGGTGCGTTGAGTAGCGCAGGATCGTTGGGTGCTGGCTTTCTGACATCCAGCAATACTGTGACGCAAACAGACCTCGCACGGAATCAGATCGCGGCCAATATCGGGCGGTCTGGCGACCAGGCTATTCAACAACTCCAGGTTGGCCAATCGATTGTCGTTACCGTGCCGTCGGGTGTATTGGTTTACGTCACATTTGTCGCGCCAGTTCGGTCAGCCGCCGCGACACCAACTGCGCGCCCGACGTCCGCAAAAAATTAGAAGACAGTCCGCAGCCGTCGAGTGAAGGTCGCGGAATATCAGACGAGAGGATGGAAGGCAACTAAATGCGCATTGCACTTGAATTCGCTGTAACCGTAGTCGTGGGATCCCCGTTGATTGGCATGTTGGCGGGGCATATATGGGCGCGAGCTCATCGCCAAAACCAGACGGCAGTCCGATCGAGCAGTACCTTAACGTAGTCTTTTGCAACAGATTGGTCTTCTAACGTCACACCGCAGGCCAAACTCTACCACCGCCATACATGGTACTGGTATATAGTTGGTAAAGGAACTAAGGAGCAACTTCATATGAAATGCAATCTTTTCACTAGGCCTTCGACGACCCCGGACTCGTTGAACGCTTCTTCGAATCAGGGGCGGTCCATGACCAAGCCCGATGCAGCCCGGCATCAACGTATTACGTGCTGGCTCGCGCTAATGTTTATGGTCGGCGCAATCACGCTCGGCCCTGTGATGGCGATTGCGCAGACAACCGGCGCATCTCCCACCTTCAACGCAACCGTTCAGGGGCAATCCGCGAGTACCGTGGAAGGCACCTTCGGCAACGTCGTCAACTACATCGGCAACGTAATCTGCCCAGTTGGAGCTGCGTTGATGGTCGCGGCGACACTTGTGCAGGTGAAGAGCGGCAAAGGTTGGGTTGGTTCAGCAATCACTGCGGGCGGATTGCTCGCGGTCAGCGGTATCACGCGGCTTATCGAGACGATGGTTACCAACGGTCAGTCGGCTCTGAAGTAACTCAGCGCCCTCATGCGGGACGTTGCGGCGCAGGCCTCAACGTCCCGTTTCTTTGCACTCATTGGAATACAAGCATGCCGACACCTACGTTATTCAATGCGCTCTATTCGCTTCTCCTGACATGCGCGACGCCGCTGGCGCTGTTTTGCTTCGTCATGGCTGGATTTCAGCTAAGAGAAGAAGGAGGCACTAACTTCTCTTCAAATGGTGGCTTCTTTCGGTGGATACTTTGGGGCGCCGTATTCCTGACCTTGACCGGAATATTCGCATGGTTGAGCGCAGAAGGGTTTGGTGGAGCGTTTGGAGCCAGTGGGACTACCGCGGCATACACCGCGCCAATCGCGTCGGCTGTGAAGGATTTCGTATATAACGTGCTGCGCGATCGCATCGTGCCGGTAGTAGCGGGGGCCTTAGTTCTCAAATCTCTCTTGGATACAGGGGAAGGTCGAAGCCCCTTTCCCTCCATTATCGCGGCCCTCTTCCTGCTTGGCGTTGGCGGCTTCTTTACCCAGGCGCAAGGGTGGAATGACGGAACTCAGTACGCGACCTCGAACATGCTCAAGAGCATGTTGAATTGGGCCATGACATCTGTCGCGCCTGTACTTGGCGCGATGTCAATCTACGGCGCAATCGTTCAGTTCGTCCGCAAGCAGAACTGGTCAATCTATCTCATCGTCGGTGCCGGACTTTTGGTGGTCCCTGTGCTGTGGACGCTCATTCAGAAATGGGCAGGAGTGACACTATCATGACTTTCGACACATCAAACTCCGCAATTCGCACTCGCTTCTTATCGTGGGTCTGCGCCTTAGTCGTTCTGACTATTACATTCGGCTTCGCGCGGCTTGCGTTTAGCCGACTGCCAATCTTCGCTCTACTTGCTGTGGCTGGATTCAAGTACGCCTCGATGTTCTACGTTGCTGGCCGACTAATAGAGCAGGTGTGGTGCTACATCAGTAAGTCGGCGGCACGCTGCCTTGTGGATGCCTCGAAAGACGGACCTGCGTCATCGAAGGAGAGCGAAGTGCGTCAGCCACGCAAGCATTCGCTCCGCAGCCAAATGCGCCAAGTCCGGCAGGCACACGTTCTCAATGAAAAGGGCAGCGAGGTGTCGCATGGGTAGCGGAAGCTTCTTGACCGGACTGGAAGGCCTTACGGAGTGGATTGGGTATCTAATCCTTCCGACCCTGGCCGGCTTTTGTGTTGTGATGGCGATCAACAATTACAGGCAAGGTGAAAACGGAGAGCGCAGTATGTTGGCTGCAATTCTCTGTCTAATGGGCCCCGCTTGCGCCCTACTCGTCAGCGCATGGGTGACCAAGGTGCCAGCCGCCCCAGCGCCGGCTACTGACGCACTTTCAGGGGCACTTATGAACGCCCTCAATTTTGTTGGCAACGTCATCCTGCCGCTGGGGGCCGCTTATAACGTTGCGCGAGGTGTGTTGGATATAGGCGGAGTAATGAAGGCACGGAGCAGCGTTCACGATAGGGCCCACCACTTCATAGTGGCGTTTGGATGCTTATCTGTTTCCGGGATACTGCGCCTACTCGAACACTTCGTGACTACCGCGAAGGCCGTCACCTACCTCCAGCTCTACATCCACGTCTCCGGAGGTATCCACTCATGCCTTTACGTGTAAGCCCTGTCTCTCGCAATCTCAACGCGCAGATTATGCTCTTCGGTCTGGAGTTCGAGGACCTCATGGTAATAACCGTGCTCGGTGTGGCGGCAATGCTCCTCGGGCAGTTTTTCTTCTCGGATCGGTACTTGTTCTTCTTGCCGATGAACTGGGCACTTCTGTTGATAGTGGTCTGTTCCAGTGTTCCCGCGCTGATGTTGCTGAAGTATGGCAAGCCGCGGGGGTATACCGCCGCCCTCTTTAATTGGTACACGAAGCCCCACGCCTACTCGGGTCTAGAGCCAGACACGGAACTGGTCAGCCCATTCATCGAGGATTCCGAAGGAGACGAAATTGCCTAAGACCACAGAAGAAAGACTCAAAGAGATCACTCGGCCTGCTGTGTGCGACCTACTTCCCGTCCGCGACTTCCTCGACGACGTGATGATTCGGTCGGATGGATCATATGTCGCGGGCTTCCACCTGGGCGGTGCGCTCTCTTACTTCATGGACGATGAGGGCCGTAATCAGACAAAGCGGACACTGGAATCGCTCTTCCTCACCATTCCCGAAGAAAGCATGCGCGTGCAGTTCCGCTACGAGGTTATAGAAAATGTGGGGTCGTTGCTGGAGCGCTATGAAGCTGCGCGCACAACGACTCTGGAACACGTCATTGCTATGGACCAGCAGCGCGTGGACGAATGGCGCGTGTCGGATCGCGCTGGAGAGTTTCTCACACGAGTCGCGGCCGTCTATTTCATTTGGAACCCAGAGATTCACGCAAAAGGCATGGCGGAATCGGGCGGGCCAATCAAGAAAAACGACGACAAAGCTAAACCCTCGAGAGGTGGACTCTTTGGCTGGCTCTTCGATTGGTTTGACTCCCTATTTTCCTCCGTCTCGGTCTCCAAGAATATTACCGCGTCGAGGGCAAAGCACTTCGAGAACCTCAACCGCTTCGAATCGCTCATCATGGGCATGGAAACGTCTCTCACTACCGCTGAAATGCGGCCGAAACGCATGTCTCACGAGGAACTGTTCATCGAGATAAAGAGAGCGCTATTCCCGACCGAGCCTGACACGAGCCCTCTTAGAGAGTTTCCTTTGGCTGACCGCTACATCTCTGCGCGGGAGCAGTTGGCAGCCGTCTCGATACTTGGGCAGGATGAGAGCCACCTCAATATCAACGGTCTGCTCTGGTCGTGTGTGACATTCAAGATGGCGCCAGATTCAACCTTCCCGGGCGTGATGCGAGAGTTGTTGACGCTTGGCTTTCCTGTAGTTATCAACTCTCACGTCACAATTCCGGACCAGCGCAAAGTCTTGGAGATGTACAAAAAGCGCTTCAAGAAAATGCAGGCCGCACTCAATGATGGGAAGGGTGGGCAGCGGACAGATATCACCGCGTCGGTTGCCGCGCGAGAGATTCTGGACGTTCAGCAACAGATTATAGCGAGTTCTGTGAAGACAGCGAAAATGAGTATCTCTGTGGCGATTAGGACCTCCCAGCCAGCATTCACAGATGGCCAGCACGAAGCCGCATTGCAGGAGATGGCATCTCGTACACAGAAAGTGATGCACGTCATTGGCCGTATGAATGGTGCTCGTGGATTCTCAGAGAACCTCGCAGTGCGCGATCTCTTCATCGATTCGCTGCCCGGCATGGCCGGTGAGAATAAGCGCGATATGGACCTCCTTTCAGAGCACGCCGCAGACTTGATTCCGGTTGAAGTTCCATGGGAGGGCACGCTGGATGAACCGGCGATGCTATTCAAAACGCCCTATCGGCAACTCATTCCGCTATCTCACTTCTCTCCGAGTTTAGAGAACGCGAACATGATCCTGGCGGCGACCTCCGGCACTGGAAAAGGTGTCCTCGTTGGGAAGATGCTTTTGACGTACGCGCGGCAGGGAGCCAAGATCTCAATTCTGGAGCGAGGAGATTCCTACGCTAGCGCGATCGAGTACATGGGCGGGCGCATGCTCACAATGTCACTCGACAGTGAGTACGTAATCAACCCGTTTGATTTGGAGGCGGGGCAGACAGAGCCCTCAAACGATCACGTGAGCTTTTTGAAGACGCTGATCCGCTTTATGATCGGCGAAAGTGGGGGCGGCGACTCAGACATTCTCGACAGCGCCATCCTTTTGTCTATCAAAGCGGCCTATAAACGGGCCGCGATGCGTCTCATGCCTATTCCGACTCTGAGTGATGTTCGCGACGAACTCCGGTACTTCATTGATGAGGATAAGAGCGAACGCGTCAACGCAGAGGCCAAGCTGGCGTCAACCAAGCTACGGCCATGGGTTGACGACGGCATGTACGCCAAACTGTTCGATCGGCAGACGACGGTCGATATGGACAGTCCGTGGCTCTACTTCAATATCGAGCAATTGAAGGATGACGCAAAACTAGAAGTGGCGATGAGCCTACTGATTGCTTACGCAACAACCAAACGAGCGCAAGGCGACGGAAAGCAGCGGTCCATTACAGTCCTCGATGAGTGCTGGTCTCTGCTCGAGACCAAGAGTCTCGGGGGGGTTGTGGTTCAACTCTTCAGAACCGCACGTAAGCGCAACGCATGCGTCTGGGGAATTTCGCAAGCAATCGCGGACTTCACAGGATCGATCGATAAACCAAACGAGTATGGCGAGGCTATTCTCCAGACGACGGCCATAAAGGTGATCGGCAGACAAAAGGGCAACCTCAATATCCTCCGCGATTTCGTCCACCTCAACGAGACCACCATCAACTACATCAAGAACCTTCCAATGACAGAGAAGGGGAAGAAGAGCGAATTCCTCGGAGTCATTGGCGAGAAGGCAGAGACGACCTTCTCATTCGAAGTGATTACAACGCCCCTTGAATATTGGCTCATGACGACATATTCGCGAGATAAGGATCTCCGTAAATATTGGTTGAGAGGAGAGTATTCGGTTGAAGAACGGCAGTTGCGCTATGCGCTCCTTGCCGCCAAATATCCTCACGGAACCGCAGGACTTGAAACTGTACCAGAAGAGAATGAGCCGGACTTCTGGGGAGAACTGGGAGCGAATCTGAACTTACCGGATCCCACAATGCAGGAAGAAGAAGTAGTGGCTGTATAAGCCGGAGGCTAACCGTGGCACGCATTTCAACGATTACGAAGAGGATAGCGCTAGGTTGTATACCTCTCGCGGCCCTCCTGATCTTGTCCCCAAAGCCGCAAGCAAGCGCGCAGTTTGATATTTTCACGGCCGTGCTCGGAACTGTGACGGGTATGGGGGACACAATCAAGCAGTTCAACGCCGACACTGCGGAAATACAGAATTTGCAGAAGCAGATTCTGTATCCGATTCAGGAGTTCAATAATATTCAATCGAACACGACCAGTGTGGTCAACGCCTATCGCGGTTGGATGAACAGTGTGTTTGGCTTAAATCTGGCGAGCGCGCAAACGACTTCTGGTCAAGCGCTTGAACGCCAGATATTGAGCGGATTCACAAATACAAACCCGTCAGCGCAGATGGGGAGCCTCTTCTCCAATGCGTATGGGTCCCTCCCAAACCCATCGCAGGCGATCCAGGCCCACGTCCAAGCTATCGACGCCGGCGACGCAAGCTCACAAGCGGGCATGCAGATGTCAGTAATGGCTGACGCAGCTGCCGCATCGACCGTACATCTCGCTAACTCGTATGAATCGCAGGCTCTGACTACGTCAGCAGGTAGCGCTCCTCAGTTGGAAGCAGAAGAGCTTGCCAGCGAACTCAACAGTATGGCCATTGAGCACAAGTTGCTCGCGACCCAATTACGGGCTGAGGCATCACGCCTTGGATATAGAGGGGCCGAATTCAAACAGGGTGCGGCAAGCAGCGGCAACGCAGTTCAAGGAGTATTTGGAGGTGCAAAGTGAATAAGTTCCTTACAAAGTTCGCGGCAAACGCCGCGGTCAAGCGCGCGGGAATAGTTACGGTCGGATGTATCGGCTTTGGGCTCCTAACGGTTTCACCAGCCAAGGGGCAGTTCGACACGGCCGCCATTATGGGGTTTCTCACGACAATGAACGCGACTATGCAGTCGGCGATGGCCGTTCCGCTTCAAATCATGCAAACGGTCAACTCGGACATGTCGACGTTCACCAAGGATACCCTCTATCCCCTACAGCAGATCCAGGCCGCGCAGGGCTTGGCCACGCAGGGTTTGCACCAGGCCGAGAGCCTGCAGGGCATGTTGAACATCTCGACGGCCAGCGCGAAGCTGCCCTCCCCCCAGCAACTTGAAGCTGCGATGCTATCGAAGGACCCCAACCAGGGGTCCAATATTGCAGCACTGTATCAGCAGACATATGGGACCCTCCCTACGGCCCAGACGGCCCCTAGTACCGTGACGCTGGCGGTTGATATGGGCGACGCGGTAGCAATGGCATCCATCAAGAAAGCAATAGCTCTGGACGCCCTGGCCGACAGCGAGATGACAGTCTCGCAGCAGTTGATGAGCGAGCTGCAAACGACAGCTCCTGGGAATGTGCCGCTGATTTCCGTTCAGGCCGAGGCGTGGATTTTACAGGCACACGCCTATACTCAATCCGGCACAGCGCAGTTATTGAGAGCGCAGAGTGCCGAATTGGGCTACACGGGCGCGACTATGAAATTGCACGCAACCATCACCGGCAATGCGGCCGGCGGAATGTTTGCTTTGCCAGTAGCGGGGAAGTGACCTATGGGCAGCGTGATGAATTTCTTCTTTACGTCGACATGGGCGCAAGCCCAGGGGGGACTCTCGGGTTTGATTCCGACCCTGCAGACGATCAGCTACTCCATTCTAGCCATAACGCTGCTTTTGGGGGTGTATGAGTCATTTCTATCAGGAGGGTCAGTCCGGCAACTTGGGGTGACCTTTCTGAAGTTCGGAGTCGCCGCTGCCCTGATCGGCAACTGGAACGCGTTTATGACCGATGTGGTTAACGTGGGGACGACGTTTGCGACAGCCTTCCTTGCTTCTAACGGTGACCTGCTAAAGCAGTGGGTCACTGATATGAACGTGACGATCACGGGGACCAGCTTGACATCTCTGCTGACGAACGGGGTATCGGCAGCGGCAATGGGCGCAATTATGGTGCTCATCATTATGATTGCCGCGATTTTGTTCCTCTTGTGTATGAAGCTGCTCACCCTCTGCTTTGTATTCTGGGGAGGCGTCCTCTATTGCATGGGCCCAATACTGGTAGCGCTCGGCCCCAGCGGGATGGTCTCGGACATTACCAAGAAGTACTGTAGAAGCCTGGCCGAGTGGGCGATGTGGCCAGCGCTCTACGCCATGTTCTGCACGTTGATGGTAGCGATCCAGATGGGGAATGTCAGCGCAGTCCTCGGCCAATCGAACGGGCTGCCTACTGGGATCGGAGATCCCGCCACAAACAATTCAATAACACTCGTTCTGACCAGTCTCCTTTATGGGGTCTGCATCATCATTATTCCATTCATCGCGCATTACGTTATTGGCGGCAGCTTCGCTGGCGTAGCAGCCGGAATAGCCACCGCGATCAAGGCCGGTGCAGCAGTTGCAACAGGCGGCGCAGCTGCGCCAGCAATGGCGTCTGGAGGTGGTGCTGGAGGTGCTGCAGGTGGTGCTAGCGGCGGCGTCTCGGGCGGCGGAGGGTCAGTGTCTATTCCTCAGTCCGGAGGCGGCTCAACATCGCTACCGCCATCAAGAACACCCGCACGAACCGCGCCTAGATCTCAATCTCCGGCCTCAACCTAATTTCTAACACTCAAAGTTCAGTAGCAAAGCATTCTATCCGTGAAAGAGGTTTCAAATGGCTACCAACCCTGCACCACTGAGTACCGCCTCACGCTCAGCCTCGCTAAGTAAACAGCCGAAGTATTACGAGGCGGACGGCGCGCTGCGCGCCTATGCCAACATCAGCGTATGGGCTGCTGTCATTGCCGGCGTAGTCGCTCTGGTGGCCGTAGCAATCATGATCTTCGTGCGAATCCAGCCGCCCACGGTTATCCGGGTCTTGCCAACTGGCGAGGCTACTGTAATTGGTTCGGACGGGAGTCTGAGAACGACGATGTCCCCGGCTGCTCTAAGCGCAATAGCGGCCGATCAGGCACCGACCTCTTTTGAGAAAGAGAACTATGTCCGGAC
>PKWK01000257.1 GCA_003133205.1 Granulicella sp.
CGTTGGCGACCAGGTAGCTGGTGAGCACCCAGGTGGCCTCGTCGGTGGTGGCGGAGAGTGACCCGGCGATGTACGGGAGCGCGACCGACGCGATGGCGGTGTCGAGCACCTCCATGAACGTGGCGAGCATGACCGCCGCGGCGATGAACCATGGGTTGACGCCCGCGGTGACTTCGGCGGACTGGTCGGGTGGAACTGTGGCGGTGGCAGCCATGCGGGGGGTAGGGCTCTCCTGTTACCGGGGATGCAGCGCGGACCTGTAAGGATATAGAGGCGCGCCGAGGGGCTTGGGATGCATTTTGGCTGGTGTGGACGAGGTGAGCGCGGCTCGTTCGGAGCTGGAGTACTCATGTTATCAGCGAAATACCCTGGGAGGATGGTGTGGGCCGTGAGTTCGGCATGGTAGATTCTGGGGATGAATGAGATTGAGGCTGTGGGTGTGGAGGCTCTGTCGCTTCCGCTGCCGAAGAGTGGGGCGGCGAAGAAGGAGCGAGCATGGCTGTTCGCGCTGCTGATCGCGCCGTCGGCGGTCCTGATGAACGGGGTGGTCCAGGGTGGGGTGCTTTCCTACCTGATGCGTCAGCAGGGGATTGGGATCGGAAGGATTTCGGAGATCCTCGGACTGATTTCGCTGCCGACCAGCCTTTACTTCCTCTGGAGCCCGATCACGGATTTTCTGGTGCAACGCCGGACGTGGGTGCTGCTCGGAGCGACGACCGCGGGTGGGCTGATGGCGATGGCGTTTCAAGAGTCGAACCTGGCCGCGAGGAGCGCGATTGTCGTGATGCTTTTGGCTGCGTGCTGCAGCCAACTGGTGGTGTCGAGCTGCGGCGGCATGATGGGTGCGCTTGGCACGGTGCGTGCGCGGCGTGTGGCGAGCAGTTTCTACCAGGCCGGGTCAGCGGGTTTTGGAGCGGCAGCTATGTTCGTGCTGGTCCTGGTGAGTGCGCGACACAGGCTGCTGGTGGCCCTGGTTGCGACGCTGATCGTTTTGCCTGGGGTCTTCGCACTGGCTGCGCCGCCCCAGGCTGCGCTGGAGAACGAAGGGTTTGGGTTTGTGATGCGCAGGCTGGGACGCGAGTTCAAAGCGACGTTCTGGTGCTGGGGCGCGATTCCGTACACGCTGCTCATGCTGTTCCCGATGAACAGCGGGGCTGCGGCAGGGTTGCTGCCGGGGATAGCCCGGGATTACGGAGTGAACGGGCCGCAGGTGGCCTGGATGAATGGGCTCGGGGGTGGGCTGTTGCTGGCGGCTGGATCGCTGTCGGCGGCTCTGATCCCGGCAAAGGTGCGGGCTTCGGTGGCGTATCTGATCGTGGGATTGATCAATGCGGCGACCTTGCTGGTGTTGTGGCTTGGGCCTATGCGGCCGGGAGCCTACTTCCTCGGAGCAACGCTCTACCTGTTCACCGTTGGACTGGGACTGGCTACGTTTACGGCAGTGGTGCTGGAGTTTCTGGGGCATTCCGGAAAGAGCGGGAGCGGCAGGTACTCGATCATCAACTCCCTGGGAAACGTGCCCGTGCTGTACATGCTGCGGCTGGATGGATGGGGCGGCGACAAGTGGGGAGCACGAGGGTTGGCTGGAACCGAGGCAGTCGTGGGCGCGGTGGGCGCAGCAATACTACTGGCGTATTTTCTGACGCGGAAACAAGTCGGGCCAGCGCCTGACGAGATTGCCATCGAGGCCTAAGCCCGGGCGGGGAAAGTGTCGCGGCTCTAGTGGATGGTTCCGGAGCATGAGGGCCATGGTACGCTGCGGGGAATTGAGGGGGCAATGGAAATCATTTCCAGTTGGTCGGGGAAGTGGACGATGGAATTCTTCATGGGCGCGGGAAGGTGCGCTACTGGCGGGTAAGCGTGCCTTGGTAGACCTGCCAATTGCAAGCTGCCAACCCACTGAATCCGGCCACAATGGATGTGGCTGTGGGCTCGATGACGCCGTCGAGGAAGGCAGTCTGAGGATTCGTCAGAGAAGAGATTGGCGTGATTGCGCCACCCGATACCGCCTCATTGGCAATGGTGAAGTTGCCGGAGCAGGCGCCGGTTGCGATGATCGTGTCGGTCAGAGGGAACTGGCCATCGGCGTTCGGAGCGGTGGACTGAGTGAGGACGGCAGTGATGGCAGTCGCAGTTCCGGGCACGATGGTGAGAGTCGTGATGTCGAACGTGTTCAGTGTGCCTGCGTAGGTGCCGGTGACCGGGGCATAGTGTGCGATCACGATAGAGGTTACGGGCATTGCGCAGGCTCCGCCCACGATTTGCCAAGTGCCATTAGTGTAGGTCTCGGAATTGGTTCCGAGAGTTGCCGTTATGGTGGCGGTGCCGCCTGAGATAGGGACGACGAGGGTGAGTTTGTTTGAAGCGTCCAGTGTGCCCGAGACCGGAAGATCCTGGGTCATCGACACGCATTGGTTCGGAAATTCCGGATCGAAGGCGCGCAAAGTCCCGGTAACGGCGTTGCCGCTGAACTGGAGCGCTCCGGTAAACTCAGCGATCGGCGTGGGGAGGGTGATGGGGGGAGTGGAAGGGGTGGCCGGAGCGATTGCCATCCAGTTGCCGGAGAGGCTCAGGGAGGGCGAAGTGGTCGTGGCCGGGGTGGGAGTTACGCCGCAGCCGAGGATCGCGGCCAATGGAATCAGCAACGTGAAACGGAGCCCGGGAAACATGGCAGCATCATACGCCTGTTGCAACCGGGCTCTGCAGAATTATTCCCAGCCCCCGCATCCCTTCGATAAGAATTGCATCAGATAGGTTGACAGTAAGTCACTCATATGTGAGACTGGGTTAGTCGGAAGCTACACGATTAGGCGCAAGCCGAGAGTTTGGAATGAGTTTTCAAGGGTTTAGAAGCAATTTTGGAGTCCAGGAGCGGAGATTATGGGAAAGATTATTGGAATTGATCTGGGAACGACGAATAGCTGCGTTGCGGTGATGGAAGGCGGCGAGCCGAAAGTCATTGCGAATGAGGAGGGTGGCCGCACGACGCCGTCGATTGTCGCGTTTACCAAGAGCGGCGAGCGGCTGGTTGGCACTGTGGCCAAGCGGCAGGCGATCACGAACCCGGAGAACACCGTTTATTCGATCAAGCGGTTCATGGGCCGTCGGCTGAATGAGGTCGGCGACGAGATGAAGATGGTGCCGTACAAGGTTGTGGCCAAGGGCGACAACGTCGGCGTGATCGCGCAGGGCAAGGAGTTCACCGCGCCGGAGATCTCGGCGATGATCCTGCAGAAGCTGAAGAAGGCGGCGGAGGACTATCTCGGCCAGTCTGTGACCGAGGCGGTCATTACCGTGCCGGCGTACTTCAACGACGCGCAGCGGCAGGCGACCAAGGACGCGGGCAAGATTGCGGGCCTCGACGTCAAGCGCATTGTGAATGAGCCGACCGCGGCGGCGCTTGCCTACGGCTTGGACAAGAAGAAGGACGAGACCATCGCCGTGTATGACTTCGGCGGCGGAACGTTTGACATCTCCATCCTCGAAGTGGGCGAAGGCGTCATCGAGGTGAAGTCGACCAATGGCGATACGCATCTGGGCGGCGACAATCTCGACCAGCGCATTGTGGACTGGCTGATCGGCGAGTTCAAGGCCGACACCGGTCTCGATCTGCACGCCAAGGGCAACGAGATGGCGCTGCAGCGGCTGAAGGATGCGGCGGAGAAGGCGAAGATCGAGCTGTCGACGGCGCAGGAGTCGGAGATCAACCTGCCGTTTATCACGGCGGACGCAAGCGGACCGAAGCACCTGGTGCGCAACCTGACCCGCGCGAAGCTTGAGTCGCTCGTCGACGACCTGTTGCAGAAGTCGGTTGGGCCGTCGAAGCAGGCGATGAAGGATGCCGGTGTCGACGCGTCGAAGATCGACGAAGTGGTGCTGGTTGGCGGACAGACGAGAATGCCGGCGATTCAGGAGTTGGTGAAGAAGCTGTTCGGCAAGGAGCCGCACAAGGGCGTGAATCCGGACGAGGTCGTCGCGATTGGTGCGGCGGTACAGGCGGGCGTTCTGGCGGGCGATGTGAAGGACCTGCTGCTTCTCGACGTGACTCCGCTGACTCTCTCCATCGAAACGATGGGCGGCGTGGCCACGAGCATGATCGTGCGCAACACGACCATTCCGACCAAGAAGACGGAGANNCGGAGACGTTTTCGACGGCGGCGGACAATCAGACCGAGGTCGAGGTGCACGTGATGCAGGGCGAGCGGCCGATGGCGGCGCAGAACCGTACGCTGGGCAAGTTCAAGCTGGGCGGGATTCCGACTGCTCCGCGTGGCGTGCCGCAGATTGCGGTGACGTTCGACATCGACGCCAACGGCA
>PKWK01000092.1 GCA_003133205.1 Granulicella sp.
TTGAACACGACGTCGAAGCACTAGAAGAAAGCGCGTTCCTGCTCACCATAGCGTGGCCAGAGGCGATGGCTGGAGATCATGGCTGACACTCTTCCTTAAGCTCGGAAGAGGAAGCAGGGGCGCTTACCTGTGCCGAAGCGATCCACCGCACGGTGGGCTTGCTTGGGTACTGATCGAAAGTGACTGTGCTTTTCGATGCTTCAGACGCATGCCACTTCTCGAACCAGCCCGAGATTCTTCGGATCGACTCGCCCATTTGCAAACGATCGCAGAAGCAGAGTCTTCCCAGAATCTCGGGCTGGCTCGCGAGGTGGCTTTGCTCTCGGAAGGTTCAATCGCCGGTGAGAAAGATCTGATTGCCAAGGCGCCAATCTCGAAAGCGAGGATTACCCAGTCTCTCGATCCCAGTTTTCCAGTATTTTTTTAAACTCACTCATAAATTTGCCCGCGTCGGCACCGTCAATGATGCGGTGGTCGAAGCCCAGGCAGAAGTGCTGCGCAGAGCGGATCGCTATCGTGTCGTTGCCTTCAGCATCAGTGACAATCACTGGTTCCTTTTTTAGGCCGCCAATGGCCAGGATGGCCGCCTCTGGCTGGTTGATGATCGGAGTACCGAACTCCTCACCGAAGATACCGGAGTTAGTAAGGGTGAAAGTGGAACCCGAGGCCTCATCGGGCTTGAGCCGCTTGGCACGGGCGCGTTCGGCGAGATCAGCGATGGCTCGGGCCATACCGAGGAAGCTACGCTCCTCAGCCTGCTTGACGGCCGGCACGATCAGTCCCCATTCGAGGGCCACGGCAATGCCCAGGTTGATGTTCTCGTGATAGCGGATCGAGCCGCTCTCCATCGAAGCATTGACGATAGGAAACTTGCGCAGCGTCTCCACAGCGGCTACAGCAATGAAAGGCATGTAAGTGAGCTTGACGCCGTTGCGCTGCTCGTAATGGCCTTTCTCGCGCTCGCGAATGCGTACGATTCGGGTCATGTCCACTTTGAAGATTGTGTGGACGTGCGGGCTGATCTGTGCGCTTTCGGCCATGCGCTGGGCAATAATCGCCCGCATCTTGGTGAGTGGCACCAGCGTTCCGGGCAGAGGCGAGGCCGCCTCGGTTACAGCTTCATGGGACCGCGCAGCAGGCGGGACGGTCGTAGGCGTAGGTTCGATGGGCGGCGGTGTTTCAGGCGCTGCAGGAGCCGCGGGTGGCGCACTCGTGGTCTCTAGCTGACTCAAGTGGCGCAGGATGTCTTCCTTCGTGATGCGACCCTGCAGGCCAGTGCCTGTGACTTGGTCAAGGTCAATGTTGTTATCTTGGGCAATGCGTCGAACCAGCGGCGAAGAACGAATGGTTTTGCTGCTCGATTGTCCGTCGGGAGTCGCAGATGCAGGTTCCGGAGCGGTACTGGCCGCCGGCTCTTCTGTCTCGGGTGTTGACGCAGGGGCGGAACTATTGCCGGCGTCTTGAATAACGGCGACTACGGTGTTGACTTGCACGGTAGCGCCTTCGGCGGCCCTGATCTCACTGAGTATGCCGGTGACAGGGGAGGGAATCTCGGCATCCACCTTGTCGGTCGATATCTCAAACAGCGGCTCGTCCTTCTCTACGAGATCGCCAGCTCTTTTGAGCCATTTGGTGATAGTACCCTCGAAGATCGACTCGCCCATTTGGGGCATGATGACGTCGGTTGGCATGGATAAATCCTCTCCGTAATGCGAGCTGCCAGAAAGCGTCTTTTTCAGCTTGATCAGTAATCACGGAAAACGTCCAGAAGAAGCGCGAAAAGAGAGCCGCCCTAGCTTGCGTCGAGAACGGCTGTCGAACCGATCTCACTTGTGCTGGAACTGCAAGACCGATCAGTTCAGAATTCGCCTCATCGAACAGGTGAGGCCCCCACACATAAGATTATTGCAATGAATGACTGACTTTGGCGCTGGTATTCCTGTTGCATTCCGTAGTACAGGCAGTTCATCGACGGCAGCCCTCCGATGCGTAATAGTTGGATGACCGAGGGTGTTCTGACGGCCAGTTCGCAGGAGGGCAGGATGGCAATTGCCAACGACGCGGACAGCAATGTTCCGACCACAGTTTCTGATGAGGAGCACAGGAGGAAGCTGGATCCGGCGCTGCTTCGCCGCCTCTACTCCTACATGCTGAAATGTCGCATCGTAGAGGAGCGCGTCCGGACTCTCTTTCGCCAAGGGAAGTTTGCAGGGAACTACTTTGCTGCGGTGGGTCAAGAAGCTACCGAAGTAGGCGCGACGTTGGATCTGCTACCCGAGGACACCGTTGCGCCCTCGCATCGGAATTTCGTCACCAACATCATGAAGGGCACTCCATTACCTCTGATGTTTGCCCACCTATATGGGTGCAAGGCCAGCCCCGATCAAGGCCGCTCGGCGCCAGCTCACTGCGGATATGCACCATTGAACATCATCACTCCCTCTTCAACCATTGCCGCGCAATTGAGCATCGGCACCGGTATCGCGCTCGCATACAAGATGCAGCACAAGCAGAACGTTGTCGTGGCGCTCTCAGGCGAAGGCTCGACAAGTCTGGGGTCTTGGCATGAAGCAGTCAATTTCGCCGGCGTGCTCAAGCTGCCCATCATTTTTGTTGTCGAAAACAACGGCTATGCCGAATCGTTGCCGGCGTCTATGCAGACTGCGGTGGAGGACTTCAGCATTAAAGCTCAGGGCTACGGGATTCCCGGCGCCAGGGTTGACGGCAATGATGTGATTGCCGTGTACACCGCAATGCGCGATGCAATCAACAGGGCCCGCTCTGGTAGCGGCGCTACGCTGCTTGAGTGCAAGACATACCGCTGGTACGGCCACTCCGAGATCGACGGCGCCAAATATCGCGACCCCGCGGAAGTCGAGTATTGGAAGTCACGGGACCCCATTCCCGCGATGGAAAGACAGCTGAAATCCGATAATCTTTGGTCGGAACAATGGAAGAAAGAGCTGACTGCCAATTTCAATCACGAAATTGATGAAGCCATTGCGTATGCCGAGAGCTCACCCAAACCCGAGGGCGAGGAAGCACTCGATCATGTCTACTCATTCAGCATCCGGGAGCGCGAGTTGGAGCGCAAAACGTGGGCTCCGAAATTCGAAAGGAGCTTCTGATGGCAGTCATGACCTACATTGAAGCCATCAATGCGGCCCTTGATGAAGAGATGGAGCGTGATCCCCTGGTCTTTGTCCTTGGTGAAGATATAGGCAGGATGGGCGGGGCTTTCCGGGCTACGAAGGGCCTGTTGGACAAATTTGGGAGCGAGCGGGTCATTGACACACCCCTCTCGGAGGGGGCCATCATCAGTTCCTCGATCGGAGCCGCGATGGCGGGGTTGCGGCCGGTCCCGGAGATCCAGTTTGTTGATTTCATCACGCCTGCTATGGACGCCATCACGCAGCAAGCTGCAAAGTTGCGCTATCGCAGCGCCGGTACGCAAACCTGTCCAATGACGGTACGTGTCTGCTACGGCGGCGGGGTTGGCGGCGGACTTTACCATTCACAAAGCAATACAAGTTGGTTCATCCACTGTCCGGGGCTGGTAGTCGTAGCCCCTTCCACGCCGTATGACGCGAAGGGCATGCTCAAAGCCGCGATTCGCGACGACAACCCCGTAATGTTCTTCGAACACAAGAAGCTGTACCGCTCCATCAAGGAGGAGGTCCCGGATACGGATTACACCGTCCCCCTTCTGAAAGCTGCTATCCGACGTCAAGGAACGGATCTGACAGCGATCTCCTACGGATACACATTGCAGCTCACATTACAGGCGGCTGAGCAGATGAAGAAGAAGCATAATGTCGATGTCGAAGTCGTGGATCTGCGCACCCTCGCCCCGCTCGATACAGACACCTTTCTGGAGTCGGTGGCCAAGACGAGTCGCGTGGTGATTATTCACGAAGACAATCGCACGTTAGGCATCGGTGCTGAAGTAGCAGCGACGATTGCAGAGCAGGCGTTTGATTGCCTTGATGCACCAATACTTCGAGTAACGGCGCCCGATGTTCCGCTGCTCCCGGCCGCGGCTGAACTGGAGCGGTTCTGCATAATCTCCGTGGAAAAGATCGTTTCGGCTCTCGAACGCACTATGGCGCATTGAGAGAATCAGTTTCTGCTGAACCTGGATCCTCGAAATATCTCAGCCTCCATTTGGGCAGCCTGCGGGAAGAGGATATTGTTCTCCATGTGGAAATCGCGGTGTAGTTCCCGAAAGAACTTCTGCAGACGATCGTAGAACTCGCGATATGGCGCGGCCGCACGTGATGGGGGGCAAAAGCTGTGGCTTGCAGCCCGTATCTGGCGGAGCGTGACGCTCGAGGTAACGTGTTGCTGTGACATGCTCTTCAATATGTTTCGTACTCGCTTTGGATAGCCGAGGATCGGACTTTCACCCAAATACGCCAACTCCAGCTCAAGCA
>PKWK01000262.1 GCA_003133205.1 Granulicella sp.
CAAGTAAATACCCCTAATCCGCAATGGACCTTTGCCGTGCTCTACGATGGCTTTCTCGCCGGTTTCGCGACCACGGGTGATCCACGCTATCGCGAAGCCGTGCTGCGGTTTGCCGAGCAGCAGCACTGGAAGCTGCTGAACGATCGCTTCCCACATGCCGATGATATGGCGCTCGGCCAGGCTTACCTCGACCTCTATCTCTCCGATCCACCGGCTCAGCGCAAACCAGAGCGGATCGCTTACACCAAGGCCGTGCTCGACAAGTTGATCGTGCGGCCTGACGATCCCAACAAGGATTTGTGGTGGTGGTGCGACGCCCTTTTCATGGCACCACCCGTTCTTGCACGCATGTACGTCGCGACGGGCGATCACAAGTATCTCGACTTCATGGATCGCGAGTGGGACACGACCACGCTGCACCTGTACGACCCCACCGAACATTTCTACTTCCGCGACAGCCGCTTTTTTACGCAGAAGCAGGACAACGGCCGCAAGCTGTTTTGGGCGCGCGGCAATGGCTGGGTAATGGGTGCGCTGGTGAAGATTCTCGAAGCTCTGCCGGCCAACGATCCCGCGCGCCCGAAGTACGTCCAGAAGTTGCGCGAGATGTCCGCCGCCGTCGCCGCTATCCAGGGTCCTGACGGTCTCTGGCGCTCTGGCTTGCTCGATCCAGCGTCCTACGACCTGCCCGAGATCTCCGGGTCGGCGTTCTTTACCTATGGCATCGCCTACGGAATCAATCAGCATATCCTCGACCGTAAGCAGTATTTGCCGGTGGTCGAGCGGGCCTGGGCGGGCATCCTGACGCATGTCTATGCGGACGGGCGTCTCGGCTCGATCCAGCCCATCGATGGTCAGCCGGGCAAGTTCAAGCCCTCAGCCAGCTACGTCTACGGTGTCGGCGGGTTTTTGCTTGCAGGGTCCGAACTCGACCGCCTGGCTCGTGCGAAGCCCTGACGGCCTAGAGTTGATCAGCCCCGCAGCACGGGGTCCATCCACAGCAGAGGCTGGCGGATGGGCATGTTGCGAATGACCTCGGGAACCTTGGGATCAGGGTCGAGGCTACGCCACACAGCCACATACTCCAGCCGCTGCAGCGCTTCACCCGCAAACAGCAGGCTTGGGCGGCGCGCAGGCAGATCGTCGAAATACTCCACGTCCTTCGCGAATGGCCACTTCGACTTGTCCGCGATGTACGGAAACACGAACGCTATGGCGTCCGCTACGCCCTTGCCGTTCGGTCCTTTGAACCGCCAGAGATCGTCCTGTTGCGTAGACAGCGACTGGCAGATGCCGCTCAGTACGTCGGTGTCGAACAGGCTATAGCTGTACGGCTTGGTCCGCGCAAGTTCCAGCGGCAGGCTTCCATCCTTGGCGATCTGGTCGGGAACGATCGCCGTCTTGAAGCGGTCCCTGCACAGCGTGGTCAGATCGGCGCGATGTGCGAACTGCGAGAATTCCGCGGCCTGCAGCACCCAGCAGGTTCCGTGATTGTTTTTCGCCGCCTCCTCATCCTTGCCGTTTTGCGATGTCGCCATCCAGTCCACGTAAGCTGCGAACCACTCGCGAATCGCCTGCACGTCTGCGGCGCTGATGCCGCCGGCTGCTTCCAGCACGCGGAGCGTACGAACCACCTCTACCAGGTGCAGCGTGTCGATGATGCCGGTCCCGCGCCCTTTGGATACGCCGAAGATTGCCTGCGCGTACTCCAGGTTCGCATTCATCTTGGTCGCCGGATCGACGAACCACGCGTGCAGATGCTTGATGAAGTGCGCAGAGTATCGCTTGTCTTTGGTCAGCCGCCACGCCGCGCCCAGCGCGGGTGCCATCACGCTCAGCCGGATCAGCGCCTCGCGATTGTCGTTGAAGTTAGCCGGGTTCGAGAACCCGTCACGGCGAATGTACGGGCCGCCCGGATTCTTCGGATCGGGCCACCAGTAATCTCCCTCGGAGAAATAATCGTGAGGGCCTCCCTGGGTACGGTCGCTGTGGGCTGAGGTCACCGTGACCGGTTGCTCGGCAAGATATCGCTGAGCGGCGCTTAGGATGCGCGTGCGATCGACCTTCGCTACCATCGCGTAACCGTCGTTAGGTGTCGGCGCGGCCCACGCTGGTCCGACCGCAAGCACTCCGGCGGCTCCGGCCATTCCGGTCACGAACGACCGGCGGCTCATTTGGGTCCCGATCATGCTCTCTATATTCATCGTCCCGCCTTTTGTATTGCTGCAAACTCCCGCTGCAGGAGCGCTGTCTTCAGGTCGGTGCTTTGGACCTTGAGCGCTGCAGCCTCGTATTTTTCGCTGTTGTAGTGCACCGCCGCCATCAGCAGATAGTCATGCAGTGCGGTGGGCGACACTCCGTCGAGGTCCTCGTGTTCCCACTTCTTCTCTTTCGCTGCGAACGGCAATAAGTAATCGAGTGCTGCGCGTATCGACCCCCCTTCGGGCGCCTTGTAGTTCCACAGATAGACGTTCCCCGTCTGCGCTTCGGTCGCCAGCTTCATCAGAGCCTCGATGTCGAAGACACAGTAGTGGAACGAGCGGGTCCGCGCCTCTTCCGCCGGCAGTTGTCTCTGCGCCGCGATCCGCTTGGTCTTCGCCGTCTCCGCGAGATTCCGCGCAAACTCCGTTTTTCCGAGATTCAGCGTAATCCCCTCGGCCTGCACGTCGTACCAGCTTCCGTGGTTGTTCTTGGCTGCCGCCTCGTGCTTGCCGTTGTCACTTGTCGTGAGCCAGTTGAAGTACGTCTCGAACCAGGCGTGCAGGGCAGCGCTATTGGAGGCGTTCCAACTGCTCGAATCCGTTAGCAACGCCAGCGCATCCACGACTTCTGCGAATTTGCAGGCGTCCAGGATTCCGGCTCCACGGCCGTCGTACACGCCCAGGACTGCCTGTGCATAGCTGAGGTTGGGATTCATCCGTGTTGCGGGGTTCAGAAACCAGACCTGCAACTGCTCTGTCGCGCGCCTCGCGTACGCCTCGTCGCGGGTTAGGAAGTATCCCAGCGCCAGCGCGTGAACATTTTCCTCCATCCGGGTGAGGTTCGCGTGGTCATGCACGGCAGTGGCTTCGGGATTGTGCTCCCCATCTTTGCGTATATACGGCAGATGATTCGGGGTCGCCGGGTTCGGCCACCAATAGGGCGCCAGGCTCATATAGTCGTGCTTGTTCCCGCTGGGTGGGGTGACCTGTTTATCCATCACCGAAACCAGTGGCGCTTTCATCGCTTTATCCGCCTCGACGCGTACTTGGCGCAGGATCGCAGGGTCTGCCTGCTGCCGCAGATTCTCCAGCAAGGCGGCATCTGTGAGGATGGTCTTCGGTGGCATTGTCCGAATAGCTGGCCCTTGCGCGCCTGCGACCGGAGGCAGAACTCCGGCGGCGAGGATTGCTACAAACACCGCTACACGTCTACATTTCGACAGTAAGTTCAAAGATCGCATTATCTACCCTCAATCTTTCTAATCGCTGCTTCCTACGATGGTCAAGCAGAGACCCCTTCCTCACAGTCTCCATCCTGTGCGATGAACGGAAAGCGGTGGCCCTGAGGCCGCCGCCTGTTTCAAACGGGTTGAGAGTTACTGGGGTTTGGTGGCAAAGACTCCATAGGAGAGCTGCGGCCACAGAGGAGCAGCCGAGCCTAGGATCTGGACAACATCGCCTGAGCCGGAAAACAGCAACCCAAGCGGTACCAGGGCTGTCGATCTGCAGCACACGAGGCAGGTTGGTATTGGTGCCATTTGCGGAGGTGCTTGCGCCAGTTACAGCAACGGCAGCGACTGGGACAGCACCATCGGTGGTACCCTCACTGCAAGCTGTTTCGTCAATGCAACCTCGGTGGATACGAAGGAGGCTACGATCGGACAGATCCATGACCAGAATCAACCCTTCGTGCTGCTGCAATACCTTCCCGCCTCAAACTCCGTTGCTGTCAGTATTCTTACCACCAACACCACGAACAGCGGCTCAACGTCGACAACCATGGCTACCGGAATCAGCCTGGGCACAACCATCAACTACTCTCTGAAGTTCTCCGGCAGCATCGTCACGGTCACCGTAAACGGCAATACGCAGAGCTTTCCGGTAGACAGTTCCTGGACCGGTTCGGGCAATGGCGTGTACTTCAAGCTCGGAGCCTACAGCGGCGCTCCAAATACCGGGAATCCCGCCGGAGACGAAACCCAGGTCACGTTCTCCTCCTTCTCGGTCACTCACCCCTGATCGCAAGGGCTCCGGTTCGGGAGGGATGGGTCGTCTGAAACTCAAGTTGATATGGTCTTCTGTCCGACATACACGCCGAAAAATGTTTAGCATAAGGGCTGGAAGCCGTACGGATACTTGGCGCCGCACCGGTAGGGCAGTCTATCCGGTACCGGCGAGTTCTGCAACGATAGGCGGGTGCGTGGAACATCCAGCGCACTTCGAAGGATTGGATCGGCTCAATGTCGCTACTTGATCCATCGGAATTCGAGAAATCGGCGTTGCCTGAGGATGTTCAGGCGATGTTTGAGCAATTCGCGTCGGAGACCTTGTTCGACCTTTCTCCCGACGCGATTCTGGTCACGGACGCAGAGGGCATCATTCGGGCCGCAAACCCGCGCACTGCGGAACTGTTCGGCTACCCTCTGGCTGAGTTGATCGGCTTGCCGGTCGAGAGCCTCGTTCCCGAGCGATTCCGCGGACGCCACCCCAGCCATGAGCGAGATAGGGGAGTAGCGCCAGGACTCGAGGTCGAGAAGAGCGAGCAGCTTGTTGGCCGTGAAATCGTTGAGCTTTTCGGGCAGGTTGCGCAGGCGGCCGACGAGTTGCAGATACTCGAGGGCGGAGAGGTGGGTATAGACGTGTGCCTCCTCTGGGACATAGCCAAAGGCGGCGCGATAAGCCTTTAGATTGTTACGGATGCTCCCGCCTTCAAAAAGAACCTGGCCGCTATCGGCCTCGAGGAGACCGGTAATGATCTTGACGGTGGTCGACTTGCCCTAGCCATTCGGGCCGACGTAGCCGACAATTTCGCCGGGGCGGAGGCGGAAGCTGACGTTTTCGATGGCGGGAAGACGGCGGTAGCTCTTGCAGAGGGCTTTGACCTCGAGCACGGTGACACCTCACATCCCCTATGTAGCATTCAGAATAGGGGGTCGTCAAGTAGCGTGCTACATAGGTATACTCTGCGCCATGGCAACCGAGACGAAGCTCTCGCATACGGCGGCAATGATCCTGCAGGCGGTCAACGCGGGCTATGTCTACGGGTTCAGCGTGATGGAGATGACGGGATTGCCGAGTGGAACGGTGTATCCCGCGATGCGACGGCTGGAGCGCGACGAACTGATCCGATCGCACTGGGAACAGCAGTCGATCGCCGATGCCGAGCAGAGACCGCCGAGGAAGTATTACAAACTGACCCGGGCAGGAAAATTGACGCTCGAGGCATCGCGGCGGCGGTACCCGCTGCTGGCGAAGCTGATTCCGTCGGAGGAGGTGGAAGCGCTATGACCGTACGGCCTGCGTCCCTTCTCCAGGTTCTCCAGTTGGCCGTATTGCACGGTGCTTCGCTCCTGGTGCCTGGGCGCCAGCGCAGGGAGTGGTGGAGAGAGTGGCGGTCGGAGCTGTGGCATGTCCGCCACGCATGCACACCACTGCGTGGCGTGTCATGGAATGCGGAACGCGAGGTCGCGAAGTTTTTCCTGGGAGCGTTCCAGGATGCGCTTTGCCTGAGGGGCTTGCCCGGGCAGAGACGCATTCCTCATGCGATGACACTGGGATCAGCGGCGCAGTGCATCCTGTGGCTGGTGGGTTTGGTCGCAACTAGTTATGGAGTCGCCCAACTGCTGCCTGGCGCCGCGCTGGCTCATCAATACGCGCACTACCGCGATGCGCGGAATCTGATGCTCATCCGTGACGCGCGCTATACCGATGTTTCTGTGCCGACGATCTCGGCAGAGCAGTACCAGGCGTGGAAGCGGCAACGGCAAGATGTCTTCGACGGCTTTGCGTTCTATCGATTAACGCAGCAGCCCGTCTCGCGCGCATCCCGCACGCAAGCCAATGGCAGGATCGCCGTCGCAAGCTCGAATCTCTTTGAACTGCTGGGTCTTCCGATCCGGTTTGCCGTTGCAGGCGGTCAGACTCCTGGTGATCTGCCAAGGTTGATTCTGACTGATGAAGCCTGGAAGCGGGAGTTTGGCGGAGATCCGCACATCGCCGGGCGCACAGTCCAACTGGGTTTGCACACTGCGGTGGTCGGTGGTGTCGCGCCGCCGGGGTTCTGGAGGCTGCCGGGGAAGGTGGATGGTTGGCTGTTAGTCCCCAATGCAGATATTGCAGGTCAAATGGGTTTCGTTGTCGCACATGTGAAGCCGTCGGCGGAACACACCCGTTTTGGCGAGAACTGGGAGATGGCCGCGTCCACACCGGATGGAACGATGGGTGACTTTGCTTGTGCGTCTCTGACGGAAGGAACGCGAGGACCGAATGACCTCTTTCTGTTCGCGGTGTTCCTGGCCTGTCTCGCGCTGCCAGCGACCACATCTCTCCCTCTGGGGGAGTATCGGGTGACTTCGCAGAAGCTTTCTTGGTCGACGAGGCTTCGCCGCTGGGGATTTCTTGGTTGCAAGATTGCACTACTCTTGGCGATCGTATATTTTGTCTCGCTCGATCTGGCACATCTGCGAACAACTCTCGATCCACTTTCGTCCGAGTACATTCAGCTGGCCTCTTCGTTTTCGATCTGCTTATTCGGTTTGCGCTGGGTACTTCGGGACCAGCGCCAGCGGTGTCCGGTTTGCCTCAAACGGCTGACCCATCCGGCACGGGTTGGCCAGCCGTCCAGGAACTTCCTGGCATGGAACGGGACAGAGCTGATCTGCGTCGCGGGCCATGGTCTGCTGCATATTCCTGAGATACAGACGAGCTGGCTCGATTCCCAGCGCTGGCTCTATCTCGATCCGTCGTGGGACGTTCTTTTCGCTGATCCAGGGCTGGTCTCTGCTGGCTACTTCTGATCGGCTCAGCCCCAGCCGCCACCGCCGGGAGTCTCGATGCGCACTACTGTGCCTTTCGAGACTCCCACGCTGCATTTTCCTGGTAACTTCGTTTCGCCGACATGGTCGGACGTAACCAGCGATGCGCGGCCGGGTGCGCCGTCTTTTCCTCCTTGCAATCCATAGGGCCTGAATTTCCTGCGATCCGCCAGCAGCGTCACCTGCGCATCGGCCAGCAACTCGACTTCGCGAATCAATCCATCGCCGCCTCTAAATTGCCCACCGCCGCCCGATCCGTCGCGGTAGGAATAGCGCCGCACGCGAAATGGGTAGGCATATTCAAGGGCCTCAATTGGAGTATTCAGCGAATTCGTCATATGGGTCTGAACGCCGGAGATGCCGTCGAGCCCGGGGCGCGCGCCCATGCCGCCTGCCGCGGTCTCATAATAGGTAAAAGGCTCGCCTGTGCGTGGATCCAAGCCGCCGATAGTCAGATTGCTCATGGTGCCTGCGCTTGCCGCCGGTACCCGCTCCGGCACTGCCTTCGCGAGCGCGCGGAGCAGCACATCCACAATCCGCTGCGAGGTTTCCACGTTTCCCGCGGCGACCGCGGCGGGTGGGCGGGCATCGACCATGCTCCCTGCTGGAGTCTTCAGCGTGAGTGGGCGCAAGATGCCGGCGGTCGCCGGAGCATCGTCCGCCAGCAGGCAGCGTAGCACATAGAAACACGCAGAGAGTGTAATGGCGCGGACCGCGTTGATGCTGCCTGCGACCTGATTGGAGGAGCCTGTGAAATCAACGTGCATGGACGCTGCTTGCGGGTCGAATCGCAGACGTACCGCAATCTTGCGTGGGACATCGGTCACGCCATCGTCATCGAGCCAATCTTCTGCGCTGAAGTCGCCGGCGGGCATTTTGCGCAGCTCGGAACGCACGAGCCGCTCGGAATAATCGAGCAACTCGTCGATGAGCGTCCGAAGGTTCACGTCGCCATACTTCTCCACGAGTTGCAGGATGCGTTGCTCGCTGACGCGGCAGGCTCCGATCTGCGATTCCAGATCGCCCTCTCGCTCCACTGGTGTGCGCACGTTCAGCAGAATAAGGTCCAGCGTCTCGCGGTCGACTTTGCCTCCGCGCACGATTCTGATGGGAGGAATTCGAATGCCCTCCTGAAAGATCTCGTTTGCTGGTCCCATCGATCCTGCAAATGCTCCGCCCGCGTCCGCGTGGTGCGCGCGATTCGAGACATAAAAAGCCGGCTGTTGCTGTCCGGGCCCAGGTAGAAAGACAGGCAGCACCATTGTGATATCCGGCAGATGGGTTCCCCCCGCGTAGGGATCATTAAGGATTGCGATGTCGCCGGGCGCAAATGCAATCGCCGCAATCGCTGCCTGCACCGACATAGGCATGGAGCCGAGGTGGACCGGCATATGATCGCCCATGGCGATTACCCTTCCCTGGCCGTCGAAGATCGCGCAGGAGTAGTCGCGCCGCTCCTTGATGTTGGGCGACAGCGCCGTGCGCCGCAGCGCCGCGCCCATCTCCTCGGCGATGGAATGTACGGCGCTCTGAAAGACCGCGAGTTCGACTGGATCGGCTGTGCGAAGAGTCATGCGCTTTCCTCGGTGAAAGTGACGACGAGGTTTCCAAAGCTATCCACGTGCGCGGAGCAATCCGGCGGCAGCACGGTGGCCGAAGTGTATTCGNNATTGCCGGTCCCTGGATCCTATCTCCGGGCGTAAGTGCGTCGCGCCGGTACAGGTGTGTTGCGATAAATTTTCCATCGAAGTAGACCTGTCGCACCGCATAACGGGCGGTTTTCCCATCTCCCGGCACAGGCTCGCGTCGGGCCGGTGAGTACGGCTCGCCAGCTACGATCATTCGAAGCCGCAAATTCACAATCTCCACTGGTCTACTCGCATCGCAGAAGCCGTAACGCAGCTGATGCAGCCGATGAAATGCTCCGACGGCATTCGTGGGAGACTGCCCATCGAAAGGAACATTCAGTTCGTATCCCTGTCTGCGATAGCGCACATCTATAGTGCGCTGCGCCACACCCTGGAGGCCTTCCGCGGTAAATTCTGCAGCACCGCGTTGCTCGAGTTCTGCGAAGCTGTCTCCAATGCTCTCGATTGCATCGCCCGGCAGCATCACAGTGCGCGAATAATCGCGCACAGCGTCCGCCAGAAGGATGCCCACCGCCGAAAGTGCACCGGGCAACGCAGGAATCAGGACCCTGGGAATGCGCAGCGCTCGCGCCAGTGAACAGGCATGCAGCGGTCCGCCGCCGCCGAAAGCTACGAGCGTGAACTGACGTGGATCGTGGCCACGCTCGACCGAGATCACGCGGATAGCCTTCTCCATCTGCGTCTCCACGACACGGAGGATGCCGGCTGCGAACTCCTCAACTGTCGCGAGTGCTCCCTTCTGTTCGCGCATGATTTGCTCGGTGCGCTGGTGGTCCAGCCGCACGCTTCCGCAGAGGAAGCTCTCCGCGTCCAGCCGTCCCAACAGTAGGTTGGCATCGGTGACCGTCGGCATGGTTCCGCGACCAAAACAGATTGGCCCCGGCTCCGATCCTGCCGACTCTGGTCCCACGCGCAGCATGCCGCCAGCATCGAAGCGGGCAATCGATCCGCCGCCGGCCCCAGCGGTATGAATGTCCAGCATCGGGACGCTCACGGGGACGCCTGCGACCAGCGACTCGCTCGTGAGCTGCGCCCCGTCCGCCGACGCATTGGCTAGGAATACATCTGTCGAGGTCCCGCCCATGTCGAATCCGACGATGCGGTCGAAGCCCGCCCAGCGCGCCACTTGGCAGGCACCGATGACGCCACCCGCAGGCCCCGACAGCACCGTGCGCACCGGTTCCTGGGCCGCGAGCCGTGCGGAAATAATGCCGCCTGAGGACTGCATTACGTCGACGCTTCCGCCAGCGTGCTGCGTGGCGACGCACTGCTCAAGATGCAACAAATAACTCTGCATTCGCGGCGCGAGATACGCGTTGACGACTATCGTCGAGGCCCGTTCGTATTCGCGGAACTCCGGCAGGATGCGATGCGAGGTGGAGATGGGAATGCCGAGGCAGCGCAAAGCTGCTTCCACGCGCAGCTCCGTCTCCGGGTTGGCGAAGGAAAAGAGCAGCGAAATCGCGACCGCCTCTGCGGCGCTGATGCGAACCGCATCGACCAGGGCTGCCAGGTCTTCTCCTGTCGGTGAGCGCAGGATTTCTCCATTGGCGCTCACGCGCTCGGGTACGCCGAAGCGCAACTCCCGCGGAACGAGGCATACCGGCAACGGCGCGAACCAGTCGTAGAGCTTGCTTCGTGTCTGCCGCCCGATTGCAATTGTGTCTTCGAATCCCGCCGTTGTCACGAACGCGACGCGCGCACCCTTTCGCTCCAACATGGCATTGGTCCCGATCGTTGTGCCGTGTCGCACATCCATGGCGATCCCGGGGCCGATCTGCGCGAGAGCATCGAGCACCGCCTGCGAAGGATCAGAGGGAGTGGAGAACACCTTCAGGACCTTGAGTTGGCCGTCCGCGATGGAGACGCAATCTGTGAACGTGCCGCCGGTATCAACCGCTACGCGCAAATTGGTCCGCTCCCGTATCGTAATATCACGGCAAATCCGGAGAGCTGCCGCATCCTCGAACTTTATACCAAGTGGAGCTGATTTGAACGGCATCTACGGTTGGCTGACCGAGTCTTCGCGCGATCACGCTTTCTGTTGCCGATTCATTCGCCAGCACTTTGCTTGAAGTATGCGACGAGATCCTTGCGTTCCTGAGGTTTGGGTACGAGGAAGTCCATGTTGTTGCCAGGGAGGAAAGCGTCGGGGTCGGCGAGCCATTTCTCCAGCGATTGCTCACTCCACGCTTGCGGCGAACTCACCTCGGGAGGTGATCTCCTCCGACAGGCACACGGTGAAGCCGTGGTTTCAGGGCAAGATACCGTTCAGCTTCAACCTCCCGCAGGACCTGCCGGGAGATACGACGCTCGACGGGGCGAACCTGACGTACCTCCGCAACCAGCCGACGGCGCAACTGCTCTACAGCATTGGCAAGCATCGCGTCTCCGTCTTTGTCCAGCAGAGAGCAGGCGCTGCTGTCTCGAACGGATGGCTCGCCGACCACTCGGGATTTCATGTGACCGGCTTCCGGACAGAAGGTCTAGAAGTGGTTGCAGTCAGCGATGTGGACACCGCCCGGCTGTCCGATCTGGCCAGCAGAATTGAGCAGGCCCAGGCGGGGACTCAGGGTCAGCCGAGGTAGTTTCCGTCCGCGATAGCCTCCGTCTTTTCTGTGACAAACAGATGACGGCTTTCCTACATCGCCATGACAAATTCTGGCGGCCTTCGCTCTAAGCTCTTATCTGGTTGGTGCATATACACATGCCCGCAGACCCTGCCGTAGTCCGAGAGCCGCAAGCGCAACAACTTCAGCTGAATCCAGCATTCCGCTATGCGTGAACCTAACTTCTTCATCGTCGGTGCACCCAAGGCCGGGACTACGTCGCTCTATCACTATCTCGATCAGCACCCCGATATCTACATGAGCCCGATGAAGGAGCCGTGTCATTTTTCCTACGAAGTGCGTCCGGAGAACTTTGAGCCAAGCCTTCGGGGGCGGGCGATTCAGTTGGAGAAAGATGTCCGCGAGTACCTTCGTGGGCCGATGGATCGGAAATTTTCGGGCGGCATCGTAGCCGAATGGTCGGACTATTTGCGGCTGTTTGCCGCGGCGACCACGCAGCAGGCCGTCGGCGAAGCCAGCGTTAATTATCTGATGTCGAGGAGTGCTCCCGGAGCGATAGCCTCCCGCATCCCGCACGCGCGCATCATCATGGTCTTGCGTTCACCCGTGGAGCGCGCCTTCTCGCAGTATCTGCACTTCGTCTCCGACGGTCTCGTCACACAGCCTTTCCGCGATTATGTGCGGACGAGCCTTCGTCATGGCGGAAAAGGACTAGGTATCCATGAACCGTTTCTAGAGATGGGATTCTATGCCGAACAGGTGCAGCGCTACCTGGAGCACTTTCCCCGGGAGCAGATTGGCATTTGGCTCTACGAGGAGACGAAGTCGCGTCCGCGAGAGTTCATGCGAGAGGTGCTGGAATTTCTTGAGGTAGACAGCACATTCACTCCAGACACCTCGATGCGCTATAACCAGCCACGCATAGCGAGGATGGTGAAGCCGAGCCAGGTTCTGCGGCGCCTGGGACTGTGCAAGATGTTTAAACGCCTCACCCCCGCGCCGATCAAGTCTTTCGTACGAAACGCGGTCTATAGACCAACCGGCTCCGTGACCATGGAGGCAGCGGACAGGCGGCTGATGCTCGACTTTTACCGGGGCGACATCCACCGGCTTGAAGGCATTCTCAATCGCGACCTGGGCACATGGCTGGTCTGATCCTGCCTTGACGCTGTGCCTGAAAGGACTTTGCAGATGCGACAAGCGACGTCACCACATGGGGGCCTGGTGGTTTGGTTCACCGGCCTGAGCGGGGCGGGCAAGACTACGCTGTGTCGGGCACTCGAACCGGCGCTGCGCTCGGTCGGTTATCCGGTAGAGGTGCTTGACGCGGACAATATACGGCAACACCTGAGCCGCGATCTTGGCTTCAGCAAAGCTGATCGGGACGAGAATGTTTTTCGCATCGCCTGCCTGGCACGATCGCTGGTCCTGCACGACGTCATCGTGCTGGTAGCCGCCATCTCGCCATACCGGGAAGCCCGCCTCCGGGCACGCGAGCACATCGAAAACTTTCTTGAGGTATTCGTGAATGCCTCACTTGAGACCTGCATCCAGCGTGACCCCAAGAGGTTGTATGTCCGCGTCTTGGCCGGCGAGATCGAGCACTTTACCGGTATCGATGATCCCTACGAGCCTCCGTTGGAGGCAGAAGTGCAGTGTGATACCGACTGCGAGTCTCTCAATGAGAGCATGTCAAAAGTGTTAGCAGCCATCAGCGATGCGCTACAGCGAAAATCTGCCATCCTGAGAGAGGCGTAGCAGGTTCAGCACGCCGATCGTTCTCGTCGTGCGACGGTGCCGCGTCTGGTCAGTATGGAGTGCCGTGGTTGGGATGGTAGTCTTCGCCGAATTTGTTCTTGTGGTGCTCCATCGGGTCAGCCACTCCCTCGAGGGCTATCTCACCGAGGTGCACGGGCCCGGCGCCCACCTGCACGATCCTCTCGGCGTCGACCGGATTGGCGGATTGGGCGGCTTCGCTCCACACGTGTAATCGGTAGCTTCCTGGCGGGACGTTGTGAATAGCGACCGCGCCCCCGGAGCTAGAGACACCGAAGTACGGCGTGCTCAGCGACAGGACGACGGCTCCCATCTCTGGATGGATATTGCAGAAAATATAGGAGACGCCTTCCCGATCGAAGCGGACGGCGCGGCTGGTGCCCGATTCGTAGAGGCCAAGGTCGAAGCGTTTGCCGTTGAACAGCGAGAAGACATTGTGGAAGAAGGGATCCTGGTTCGGGAAGTCAACGCTGCTACCCGTTGGGACAATGAGAAGATGAGGCGTAAACATCTTATTCTTCTGAACCAGCCGAAAAGGCCCAGGATGTCCCGTAGCGGCGGAGTGTCCGTCGGGTTGCAAGGGTGTGAGCCAGACCACTACATCCGCGGAACTCATACTTCCCTTATGTTTGCCCGCGGCGGTTTTGTCCTGCACCACCACGTGGGCCGTCACCTCCGCACCCTGCGCCTGTGCACGCGAACCGGTGAGCGCCATGTTGAACAATGCGTACCCGAAGATAATCCAGCGTTGCAAAGGTCGCACTGCGCCGCCTCCTTAGAACTGAAATCCAGCAGAAAGTGTAAATACGTCGAGAGTAGTTGCCGTTCCAGTGATCGGCCAGGTCCAGATCCTGCGATATTCCGGCGAGAGGATGATATAGGTCTTCGGTCTGAAGATCAGGTTGCCGACAACCATCTTGTTTCGAGCTCGCAACTGCGTGGCAGAGGCCGTTGGCGATAGCACCAACGCGTGAAAGTCTTTAGCAAATCCATCGTCCAGACCGATGCTCATATTCGTCTCGAGCGATGAGCCGAAGCGTGTCTTGAACTGTGTCCATCCGCCGATTGCGTTGAGTCCGTGCAGGACGCTTGCGCCGGTGACGGGGCTTGTTCCGGTGACGACATCTTTATAGACGCCGCCTCCCAGGCCTCCGAGAGAGCGTCCCCGATAGCCTTCACCGCTGATCTCGAAGTGATGTCCCAGTGGAAGGCGCCAATCCGCCGTGCTGGCCCAGGAGTCAAGATTCTCCGTGCCGGGATAACCCTGATATCCGGGATACGCTTGACGGCCGTAGTAGCCACTTATTCCGAGTTGAAGGCCCCGCTCACCCGCCGCTGCGTAGGAGAAACGAGTCTCGTAGGAAGGCTGTTGGGCCAGCTCTGCAGGACTCGAGGTGCGAAACAATTGATTGGCGTTGTAGCCTGCGGAGGGAGAGTCCCATAGCCCAAACTCGAACTGCAATCGGTTTCCCTGTTGTAGCGGGAACCGGTGCGTGTAACGGAGCTGTGGCGCCCATGCCCACAGGTTGCCTGCTCCAGCCAGCGAGGGTTCTGCGACGGTAGCGAACGACGCGGGCGCAATTGGCGAGATCAGCGGTCCGACTATGCCGACCTGCACCGAGTCGTTGGCCCAGTCGAAGTCGATGCTGGCAGTTCGCATGCGAACAACCCCGGCGGAGGTTCCGTAGGGGGTGTAGGCCACGTTAGAGAAGAAGTCGATATTGACGTTGGCGGATGTGCGCGCGCCAGCTATGCGCGGGCCATCCCCTTCAATGCCAAGGATCGTCTGGCGCAAACCCGCGCCGAGGCTGCCGTTGCCAGAGGTGGAGGTTCCACGCTGTGCGACGGCAGGCAGGTCAGTATTGTCGGCCACACCCCTATTCAGAAAGCCGTTGAACAGAATTAGCCCAGTCAGACGCACAGGATACTTGGAGCTGCTCTCTACCTTGGTTTGGTCGTGGAGCTTGACCGCCGCCTCGAGGGCCTGCTGACGCTCTTCAATTGCCGTGGCGCTTGAATCAGGGGCCGTGGCGGGTGAGAGGGGGCTGGGCGACGTGCTGGATGATGCGCTCGTCGACGCACTTGAGGGGACAGAGAACACGGCTCCGGCACCGGCCACCTGCTGGCGCAGTTCTAGCAACTGCTGCTGCAACTGCTGCATCTGACGCTGAGACTGCTCGATCTGCTCCTGGGTCGCGGCGAGCGCAGATGAAATCGCCGCGATCCTCTCTTCTAGTTGCGCGGTCTTTTGATCCGACGCGCTCGGAGAGATTGGGGGTGCAGACCCCTGCGCATGCCCGGCGGCTGCTGCCGGACCGAGAAGCAAGCAAACCAACATTGCATGACCCGCGACTTTCATACCGCCACCTTTTCACAACTTGACGGCAAAGGCGTCCTGCGCCACCTGCCGCTGCGATCTATCTATCCGTCCTAACTTGCCTGTAAAGCCTTTCTGTCCGCAGCCGCGCCAAGCGCTTGCAGTGCAGCTTTGGGTAGGGTGATGGTAAAGACGCTGTGTCCTTCCAGGGTTTCCTTCACCTCGATACTGCCGCCGTGTTCCTGGGCGATCTGCTGCGCGAGCGTCAAGCCGAGACCCACGCCGCTCTCCTTTCCTTCACTGACAAACGGTAGAAACATGGTTTGACGGATAGACTCGGCCACTCCCGGGCCATTGTCGACAACTTCGATGCGAATGCTGTCCTCATCCTCGTCGACGTTGAGAGTGACGAGAGGAAGATCCTTTCCGCGACGCGCGGCCTGGCAGGCGTTTAGCAGGAGGTTATAGACGGCGCGTCCAAGCTTCTTAGCGTCGATCCATGCTTCGGTCGAGGAGGTTCCTGTCACTACAATTCGAACGTCCCGCGCCGCAGGATGAGAGCGGGCCATCCCGACCGAGCGCTGGATCACGCCGGCGATGGATTCGTGAGCCGGCCGGAGCGCGCGACCTGTTTGAGTAAACAATAGCAGCGAATCCAGAAGATCCGTCATGCCTTGTACCGCGGTCTTCACCTCAAGAAACAGTTCCTCACGCTCTGCTTGGGGAAGCGCTTCGTTGCTCATGAACTCGGCATTCGCGTACATCGCGGAGAGGTAGTGTCGGAGATCGTGAGAGATAGAGCTGGCCATTCGCCCGATGGTTGCGAGCCGCTCCGAGTCCAGCAGATCGCTCTGTGTGCGCCGCAACTCAACGCGCATGCGCTCAAATGCGCGACTCAGCTCCCGGATCTCTTCCACCCCATCCTCGCTGAGCCGGTAGTTGAAGTTTCCCAGCGCAAGCGCGCGGGTCCCTTCGACCAGCGTCTCAATGGGGCGTGTGAGCGTGTGAGAGATCGAGACAAGCATTCCGGCGCCGGCGAGCAGCGCTATCAGCACCAGCGTCAGTACCCAGCGATTGACCCTCCCGACCAGTTGAGTGGCCTGCGCGAATGACTTGAGAACCACCAGTTGTGGCGTAGCCCCTTCGTTTTGCAGGCCTGGCGCGCCGAGAGGCACCGACGCAGCCAGGTAGTCCTCCTTACCTAACTGGATGTTGCGGTTCTCTGTGGGCGAGGTGAGGAGTTCGCCTGTTTGAGCAATGAGCTGCTGCTCCAGTCCGGGTCGGAGCGTGCTGGCCACGATGTCTCGACCAACGGTGAAAGTGACTTCGGCAGCTGCAGCTTCGCTGACCTCGCGCGCAACACTCTCATCGACCGCGTATCCCACCGCGACGAATCCGAGCTGACTGCCGTGATCCTCATCGCCGAAGACCATGGGCTGGATGGACACCTCATAGAGGCGGCGGTCGAAGGCGAGCAGAGCAGATTCATCAGGTCGGCGCAGGGAACTCTCCAGACCTTGCTCCACCACGGCATGGTCAAGCGGGCTGCCTCGGTTGTAGGCGACGATGAGCTTCCCGTTTCGGTCAAGAAGTGCGAAGAAGTCGCTGCCGCTGACCCGCCAGAATCTGGTGCCGCCGTCCTCGATGGTGCGGCTGTCGGCGACGGTCATCAGCGCCTTGAGGCTGGGCAGGTCGGCGAGTAGCGCCGACTCGCGCACAAGCAGCTCACGGCGCTGTCGGGCGAGGTTCTGGTAGGTTTGCACCGAGTGCTGCAAGTCCGAGGCGAGGCTTGCCCGAACCTGCTGCTTTACGATCGTACTGAGAATCAGGAGGCTCACCGGAGTGCAGCCGAAGCACAGCAGCAGCAGCGGGATCAGCAGTGTGGTCCGCATGCGCAGCCTGTGCATCAGACGTGCCTTCCGTTCCGCCATCGCGTCAACTTCCGCCGACGAATTTATAACCGATTCCGTGCATGGTCCGGAAGTGGACCGGCCTGGCGGGATCCGCCTCCAGCTTTTGCCGCAGCTTCATTACCTGATTGTCCACGGTCCGCGTCGTTGGATAGGACGTGTAACCCCAGACATCGTTCAGCAGCTCTTCGCGCGTAATCACCCGTTCGGCATGATCGATGAAGTACTTCAGCAGCTTGATCTCGTTTGCGGTCAGAATGACGGGCGCACCGTCCTTAGAGAATTCCATCGCGGAAAAGTCTGCGGCGATGTTGCCGAAGGAGATCTGGCTTGCCGCAGCTCCGCTCGGCTTCTGCGTGCGACGGATCGCAGCCTGGACACGCGCCATCAACTCCCGCGGGCTGAATGGCTTGGTGACGTAGTCATCCGCACCCAGTTCGAGCAGCAACACCTTATCGGCCACCTCGGAGACTGCACTTAATACGACCACCGGGGTATTCGGCGACCAAGACTTGATGCCCTTGCAGACCTCCCTGCCCGGCATACCCGGAAGCATCAGATCGAGCACAACGCCGGCCGGCCGCAACGTCTTGCAGGCCGCCAGGCCTTCTGCGCCATCGCTGGACACATGGACCGTATAGCCTTCCGTGGTGAACTGGCGGTGAAGTGCCTTCTGTATCCGAGGATCGTCCTCGACTACGAGAATCGTGCTCATATGTACCTCCCGGGCCTAAGGCAAATCAACTTGCGATCCGCGACTCCTCCAAAGCGTTTTTTGTCCGTTAGGAGGTGCGTAATTCTTAGTTTCTCAGCTTATCGACGAGATGCACCGGTGAATACGAACAAATGACACTGTGGTTACATTCCGCTGACATCTCGCATTGCGTAGAGAGCGATTCGGGATAACGGGTAGATCATACAGCCCCGACCCCGCGAATAACAGCGGCGATGGTACGAAGAAGAATCGCTCCATCGAGCATCAGGTTTTGGTGGTGGATGTAGTGCAGATCATATTGCAGATTTTCGTGGATAGGAAGTGCCCGGGCGGGGCTGACCTGCCAGAGTCCCGTAATCCCAGGCTTCACCGCCAGGCGTCCGCGCTCAATGGAGGTGTAACGCTCGACGATGAACGGCATCTCGGGGCGAGGGCCGACCAGACTCATCTCCCCCTTCAAGACGTTGAACAGTTGAGGCAGTTCGTCGATGCTGATGCGGCGTATCAGGCGGCCGATACGAGTCAGGCGCGGGTCGAGGTTGCTGGTGGGACACGGAGCATACATTGGCGCATCGACGCGCATACTCCGAAACTTCCAGAGCAGGAACTCCTCGCCGTCTTTGCCGATTCTGCGCTGGCGGAATAGCGCCGGCCCGGGGGAATCGAGCCTCACCAGAGCGGCGACCAGCACAAGTACCGGCAGCAGCAGAATGAGCAGAGCGAGGGATCCGGCGAAATCAGCGGCTCGCTTGGCCGCAGCGTAACCGTGCCGGCGAGACAGCTGGCGCGGTAGCGGAGCGGAGATGATGCGTTCCGCGTTGAGCCGTAGCCAGCCTTCGCGCCGTACGAACGCGTCGTGGAGCAGCCACAGACCGCGGTCAAGGCGACCGCTCCCGATCGGGGCGGGCGAAGCTACTGGGATACACTCTTCCGCGACGTCCGAATCGGAGTCCGTTTGACTGACGGCAATCTCGCGGACGTTGCTCCAGGCAAGGAAAAGAGCCGGTCGGGCGGCCGAGTCCATCTGCTCGGCCGCCGCGAGATCGGAGCCGGCAGATGGATAGGAGGAAGTCCGTTGCTTCGGTAAAACCGCATAGGTTGGCGGGATGAAGTGTTCAGGATTGTTCATGATGTTATGTGGTTTCCTTTGACTTCGAATTAGCAGCAGACGCTATGACAACTAGAGAGGCCCATCTCTTCGCGCCGAGTCCATCGCGGAAAAGTGTGAAGACTTCACTCCGCGTCTCACGCTGTAGCTTCGCAGGCCGCTGATTTGCAAAGCGGCCTGAAATAGGAACAGGGGGACATTCACGAGATATCGTTGCCAAAGACGCGAAGGCTCCTGCAGCAGGCGGTGCAGCCATTGCAGGCCGGCTCGCTTGACCCATGCGGGGCTGTCCTGGATGGCGCCGGTGTGGAAGAGGAATGCCGCGCCGACACCGACCATCAACTTGGTTTCCAGGAGGGGAAGGTATCGGAACATGAACCGGTCCTGCTTGGGCGTACTGAGTCCGACCCAGATGATGTCCGGTTGGCACAGTCGAACCTGCGTCGCCAACTCATCCTCTTCTTGCTTCGTCATCGGTCGGAACGGTGGCGTATAGGTTCCGGAGATGGAGGCCCAGGGGAAGCGGCGCAACATCTCGTCGCGCAACTGTTCCGCAACCCCGGGCGCGCCGCCACACAGGAAATGTTTGTAGTGAGAGAGCTCCTTACTGCCGATGACTTCCAGCATCAGGTCCGGACCGAAGACTCGCTGCATCCTGGACAACCCTTGGAGACGACCCATCCATACGGTCGGCATCCCGTCGGGAGCGACAAGGTAGGCGCTCGCAAAGATGGACCGAAGGTCGGGATGGCGGTGGGCTTCCATAATGCCGTGAACGCCCGCAAGGCAGACATAGCCTTTTCGTCCTTCTTCGAGCGCCAGCCGCATCCTTGCGACTGCCTGCTCCATGTCGACGGCATGGACGCCGATGCCCAGAACATTCGCCAGCACGTCTGTGTGGTAAGTCGGAGTTGTCATTGTGGGTAGACAGAGAGGGTTGTTCTGTTTTTACTGCTAGTCGCACCCGCTTCCTGGATTTCAATTTCCGGAAGCTTGCGTATAGATATCCATCAGCAGTTTGTAGTTGATCTTGTCGGTATAGCGCTCTTCGTAGATGCTTCGGCACTGTCGGCGCATCTCCTGATAGTCTGCGGTGTCCGCACAAAGCAAAGATGCCTTTGCCGCCAGGTCATGCGCGTCGCCGACAGCGAAGCGGAGCCCTGTCTGACTGTCCTTCACCAACCCAGCGGTCGATTCGATATCCGCAGCGAGAACCGGTGTTCCACGGGAGAACGCCTCCACAATGGTGAGTCCGAACGCCTCGTGACATTCTGAGGCGCAAATGAGGAACAGGGCGCCGGCCATGGCAGCGTAGACCTCCGGCGCAGGTTGTTGTCCGAGGTACTCCACCTGCGGCAGGCTCGAAGCTTTCTCACGAACTTCGTCAGCCAGAGGTCCGTCGCCCATGATTTTGAGCGGCATAGGAAGCTTGTTCTCCGCCCATGCCTTTATGACGGTGCGAATGCCCTTTTCCGGCGTCAGTCTGCCGACGTACAGGGCATACCCCCCGCTTCCGGTTCCGATCTCACCTGTCTCCTTGACGAAGTTCGGCTTCACGGCGATTCGCGCGCCGTCGACGCCTCCGCGGATAAGCAGTTCCTTCTGAAACTCGGATAACGCGATGAAGCTAGAGATGCCATTCCACGTATGTGAGAAGCGATGGTACGAGAACGCAATCGTGACTAGGGCGGAACCAATCCGGCTTGTGGAGTAACAGGCATGAGCTACTCCGTCGAGTGGGAGAGACTTACCTAGGCAGTCATGGCAAATCCTGCCGTCGCGGTAAAGGGTTCCGTTCGCACAGACCATGCGGAAGTTATGCAGGGTCTGAACGACTGGGACACCCGCTGCGCCCGCCACTGAGATGATGGACGGGGAGAGCAGCGGGAACCAGTTATGGATGTGCAATATGTCGGGGCGAAAGTTCCGGAGTAACTCTGCCATCTTCCGGCTGGAGGAATAGGAATGAAATAGTGATCCGGCTGCGGCTATTTTCGCAACCGGCCCATCAATTGTCTTGTTATCCGCTTCAAATAACTCAACGACATGCCCAGCGCTTCTTAGCATTTCTACTTCAGCGCGCATAACGGAGTCTTCTCCGCCGGAGTACTTATATCGATTGTGGGCAACAACAATTCGCATAGTGGGTATAGAGCAAAGGTGGACTATTTTCTTAGCGTGAGTGTTGGTTGGACCTGAGTCGTGGGTTGGGCGAGGTAAAGCGAGAGCGCCGTCAGCAACCAGAGCGGATAGGAGAGTCCAAAGATGATGGTGTCCGCCAAACCGCGTACCAAGGCAAACAGCAGCACGGTAAGCGCAAGCGTTCTGAGTTCGCTTGCCGGGGCTCGAAGAGCCTGCCGGTAAAATGACCAGTACACTCCCGCCACGATGACGACGCCTGCGAGACCGTACTCGAAGAACTGTTGCAACAGTTCATTGTGGGCATGCACTGCTTGAAACGTTCCGAAGGCGGGAACGAGGGTCTTGAACGAATAGATCCCGTGTCCCAACCACGGTTTATCGAGGCTCATCGAGAACGCTACGGTCCACACCAGCGTCCTGCCTGTCAGCGTCTCTGCCTGGTTCCCCGATCCGGTGTTGTTGTAGACATCGATGTATGAATGCAGCAGGTCCCAGAAGCTCGCGATGACGAGCAATGCAGCGGCGCCGAGGCGCATCTTTGTTTTGCGAGTCATCTGCGTGTTCTGCATGAGATACCAGCACTCCGCAACGACGAACGCTACGATCGCCGTCTTGCTTAGCGTCCGCAGAAGAGTGATTGACAGAGCTATGCTCAGCCACTTCCATAGGGTTCCCCGCGACGCAAGATACTGCGCAATCAGCGTCGCGACGCCGATCTCCAGCCCCAACGAGTTGGGGTGCAGAAACGTGTCATTCCCCAGCCGGAGGTCCGCGGTGGCCGGAGAGGACCACGCGATCAGCGAGACACCGACGGCGCCCCATACCGCTCCTTGCAGGATTCCTTCCGTGTTGTCCTTCGCATCTCCACGTCGCAGGAGCAGCACCACGATAAGTACATCTGCGGACATGCCTGCCCAGAATGCGAGCGCTGCAATCGCGGATTGCGCTCCGGTCCATAAAACACTCGTCACCGAGAGAGCGAGATATGCGAGGAGCCATCGGATGAGCGGTATTTGCAGGAGTTGAGAGCGCCCATGCGCCCGCACGTCCGTCGAGTAAAGAACGGTGCCATACAGCAGCGCGAAATCTATGGTGATGCTGACAATTGCGCCCATCACCAGATCGGATTGGAAGAACAAGAAGTTGAGGCACACACGAAACACAAAGAAGAATCCGACGACGCATGGGAAGAGCACTAGGCGGTCTCCCGCGCTCACCTCTCCGGGCCCAATAAGTAGAGTGAGTGTCGACATCAGCTGTTCTCCCATGCGACGAGGGGGGACGATTCAGCCCGTTCCGCGGATTTGCCGCGCATTATCTTGTAGAGCGGGTAGTAGAGGATGCAAGTAATCGGGCCGGTGATGAGCCGTGCGCATGCGGTACCCACCATGCCAAACCTTGGAGTGAATACCAGCATGAGGAGAAGCATCACGGCTCCGGCCGCAAGATTGAGAACCGTTACGAGTCTCACCCGTCCGACGGCGAGCAGCGCGTAGTGGGCGGTCACGTTTAGGGCGAACAGCGCAAAGCCGGCGCCAAGAATCGAGAGAATCGGCCACGCCTGACGGGCGAAACCCGGGCCCATCCACAACGAGAGGATGGGACGACTGAGCAGGATGATTGGCGCGCCGAGTAGCGTTGCCAACAGGAGATTTGTCTTGAAAGCGATCCATACCGTGTGCCTCAAATCGGCGAGCGGTTCGGCCTCAAACCTTGAACTCAAATGCGGGAACAGGATATGTAGGCCCGCGCCGGCGATTCCGTGGATCGTCTGCGCCGCCTGCGTACAGAGTGCATAGAGCGCTACGGCAGGGGCTCCAAGAATCAAGCCGATGATCAGCCTGTCGACCTGGCCGAAGACTACTGCGGAGACGGCCTGTATCCAACTGAAGCATCCGAAGCCTGCAATCATGGAGAGGGTCTCGCGATGCAGCGATGGCAGCAGCACGACGTTGCCTGCGATCGCGCGCACCGCAAAGCCCTGTGCAACGGCCGCCAACGTCGAAATGCAAAGTGTCGCAAGCATGATCTCCACCACGCCGAAGCCATGCTCAACCAGGGCGATGGCAGCAACGAGAGCGCCTATGCGGGAACAGATCGCGATGCGTACCGCCGGACTGTAACGTTCAAATGCGCGCAATGTGCTTGCGAATACACTGTCGATCGATCGCACAACCAGAAGCAGGCTCCCGATGCGGAAGGACTGGGTGCAGGCGCTCTGCATCCCTGCTTCGATGTGAGCGATGTGGCTCGCGGCATAGGGGGCGAGACTCCACAAGGCGATGGCGAGCATCCCGCTCAGTGCGAGGTTGACGGCAATCATGCCGCGGACAATTCTTGCGACGCCGGCGAAGTCGTTTCGCCCGCGATACATCGATCCATATTTCACTGCCGCATCGCCGAAGCCCGAGGAGAGCAGATTGCCGCTACTGACCGCCGCGCTCGCCAGCACCCATATACCAAACTGCGAAGCGCCCAGATGGCGCAACAGATACGGAGCTGCGAGCAGCAATCCCAAAGGCTGCGAGACGTATTCCGCAACGGCGTACAGGCCATTGAGCAACGCGAGGCGCTCGGGCCGCGATGGGGGACGAGACTGGCTGTCATGACGGAGCGTCATCGGTTCCCTCTGCCATAGCGAACTGGGTAGGCCATCAGTGTTGTGGCAATCTGCCGCGCGAGCACTTTTCTGCCATCGGTCTCATTCATGGCCAGCCATGAGCGTTGCACTAGCAGGAGCAGAGAGGCCGCCACGAGCGCGAGGACGGTAGACACAAGGACGATGATGAGTCGGTGGGGCGAAGATTTCCTCTCCGGCCAGCCCGGAGGATCGATCACGCTGACCGTGGGGATGGACTTGGCTTCTTCAATGCGTGCCGTCTCATACTGGGCGGAGAGCAGTTCGTAGACCGTCTCCTGAATGCGGACTCGGCGATAGAGATTTGCCCAGGGAACCGCGAGCGCCGGCAATTGTCGGAGCGCGGGATAAGGTTGTGCGTCCTCGCCCGGCTGCTCGCTCGGCTGAAGTCCATTGCCGCCACTTTCACGTTCAAGTTCGCGCCGCAGAACACCAACCCGCGCCTCGGCGGCACGAACGCGCACGTTTTGATTGCCATACACCTGCTCGAGCGAGTCGAGTTCGGACTCGCTAGCGACCAACTGCC
>PKWK01000199.1 GCA_003133205.1 Granulicella sp.
GCCAGTTGCGCGCCCTACGCGCTGCGTCTCGTGCGGGCGCTGGCCGACGCCGGGTGCGAGCTATCGCTCTGCCTCTCCGAGGCTGGCGTGGCCGTCGTGACCCACGAGCTGCAGCTCGGCGTGTCGGAGCGCGCCGAGGTGACGGCTGCGTTCCTGGCCGCCGCCGGGGCTCAGGCGCACGTCTTTGGCCCCGACGACCTTGCCGCGCCGGCGGCCAGCGGCAGCAACTTCCCCGACGCGGCCTGCATCTGTCCCTGTTCGATGTCGTCTGTCGCTCACATCGCGCTGGGCACGACCCGCACCCTCATCCACCGCGTGGGCGACGTCGCTCTCAAAGAGAGTCGGCCCCTCGTGCTGGTGCCGCGCGAGACGCCGCTCTCCGAGATCCACTTGACGCGCCTGCTCGAGGTGCGCCGCGCCGGCGCCGTCATCGTGGCGCCCATGCCCGGTTTCTACGCGCTGCCGCGCACGCTCGACGACGTGATCGACTTCGTGGTCGGCAAGGTGCTCGCGGCGCTCGGATTCACGGGCGACGAACGCGTGCTCGACCACTATAAGGTTGAGATCAGCTTCGAAGAGGCGCTGCGGAATCGGCTCTCCATCGGCAAGCTGGCGCGCGGAGCCATCGGGCAGTACGCCAAGCTGGCAGGAGCTCCGGGCGTCGGCGGACGCGGGTACGACGAGTTGAAGATGCTGTGCGGGCCGGAGAACAAGGCGCGCGCCGAAGAGTATTGCTGGGGCCGCGAATTCATCGACCTGATCACAGACTTTCCCGGTGCGGTCGCGACACCTCAGGAGTTGTTCAACGTCTTGCAGCGGCTGGTGCCGCGGCTGTATTCGATCGCATCCAGCCAACTCGCGCATCCGGATGTTGCGGAGACGAGCGTACGTGTGGTGCGCTACGACACGCATGGCCGCGGCAGGCTGGGTGTTGCCAGCGGACAATTGGGCGAACGCGCCCATGTTGGTGAGAAGCTGCCGATCTTTTTGCATCAGAACCAGAATTTCCGGTTGCCTGAAGATAGTGCGGCTCCGGTGATTATGGTTGGGCCGGGGACGGGAATTGCGCCGTTTCGGGCATTTCTCGAAGAGCGGCAGGCGACTGGCGCGAGCGGCGACAACTGGCTCTTCTTCGGCGACCAGCATGTGGCGTCCGACTTTCTCTATCAGGAACAACTGACCGCGATGCAGAAGGATGGAATACTGACGCGGCTGGACACGGCGTTTTCACGTGACCAGAAAGCGAAGATCTACGTGCAGGACCGCCTGCGGGAACACGCCGCGGAGCTGTATGCGTGGCTGGAGCGCGGGGCCTATTTTTACGTCTGCGGCGACGCCACGCTCATGGCCAAGGCGGTGGAACTAGCGCTGCTGGACGCGATCGCGGCGGGATCGCAGAGCACACCTGAGGGCGCGACGGAGTATCTCGCTGCGATGAAGAAGCAGAAGCGATATCAGCGGGACGTGTATTAGACGCGGAAGTAGTCGGGTCTCCAGTTGACGATGGCTTCCTTGATCTGTTTCTGGGTGAGATTCTCGTCCAGGGTGCGCTTGACGAGCGCCGGGACTTCAGCGTCGGACGCGAAACGCAGGGCGATGTATTGGGCCTCGGTGAGGGACTGGCTGCGCGCGAGTAAGTCCGGGGGCAGGAGTGCCGCGAACCGGAGCTTCTCCTCGAGGCGGATGATGCGGTCTTGTGCCTTGAGGGAGTGCGAGCGGGCCTTGCCGACGGCCATGAAGATGACGATCGACATGAGGATCGCCCAAGGGAAGAGGTGGGGGTGATCAGGCCAATGACGAATCATTGCCCAGACGGCAAAGATGATGTTGATCAACAAAAGTGGAGTGATGAAGAAGTGCCAGACGGGATCCCAGCGGGTGTGATTCTTGTAAGTTTGCGGTTCGGGCATTGGGCGGGTCCTTTCAGTCTTTCCAAGGATGCGGCGGCAGCTTAAGGATGCGGGTTAGCCGGGCCGGTTGCGAAGAATTCGGAATCATGGCGATGATACATGGGAAAGCGAGTGGTAAGGGGCCAGTGGTCAGTGGTAAGTGAGAGGGAAAAGCAGATTCCCTGCGGGAATGACAAGTGAGAGGATAGGCTCGAAGGCATGGTGAAACAGGGTGGGGTGCGGCGCATTGGTGTGCATGTGGGGACAGCGGGCGGAAGCTGGACAGCCGTGAACCGGGCGGCCGAGGCGGGGGCGAATACGTTTCAGATATTCTCGTCGAGCCCGCGGGCGTGGAAGGCCGCGGACGTGAAGCCGGAGGACGCGAGCAAGATGCGCGAGCTGCGCGCGGAGCTTGGGGTCGGGCCGGTGGCTATCCATGCGAGCTACCTGATCAACCTGTGCAGCCAGGCGGAGTCTGTGCGGGCGAATTCGGGGGCGGCGTTTCGCGGCGAGGTGGAGCGCGCGCTGGCACTGGGGGCGGAGTACCTGGTGCTGCACCCGGGAAGCTGGAAAGGGCTGACGCGCGAAGAGGGCCTGCGGCTGGCGGCGGAGTCGATTGAGCGGGCGATTGATGGCGTGGCCTTCGCTAAAACTACGGGGCAGGGTGCGGACTTCAGGATTCTGATTGAAAATACGGCGGGTGCGGAATTTTCGCTGGGTGGCAAGCTGGAGCAGGTGGCGGAGTTGGTGGAGACATTGAAGCCGTGCGCGCCGGTGGCGGTGTGTCTGGATACGTGCCACGTGCATGTGGCGGGGTACGACATTGTTTCGGAGGACGGGTATATCGAGACGATGAAGCTGGTGGAGGCGACGGTGGGGTTCGATGCGGTGAGGGTGTGGCACTGCAACGATGCGAAGGCGGCGTGCGGCTCGAAGCTGGATCGGCACGAGCATATCGGCGAGGGGACGATTGGGGCGGCGGCGTTTCGCAGGCTGCTGCATGATGCGCGGTTTGCGCACTGCGCGTTTATTGCGGAGACGCCGGTCGATGCTCCGGGGGATGAGGCGAGGAATGTGGGGGTGTTGCGGACGCTGGCGGCGGGGTAGATGCGCTGGCGGCGAATAAGGTTGAGATCGAGCACGGGAAGCCGGGCGATTATCGCTTGCCATGTTCGATGATTCTTGCGCCGCGTAGCCGATTTAGTTTGATAATTGTCGCGTCTCAAATTGAGCAGAGAAAGTGAGATGCCATGCGAGGACGTCAGCATCATTGGAAAGTGGTTGTGATTGCATCAGCGATGGTTTTGGGAATGCCTGCCCGTACTCAAACCCCATTGTGCATAGTAGAGACGCTTACTCCGTCGACATGGTCTCCCGGAGGGTCCCGCGCGAACGCTCCATACAGCGCAACGGTAAAGATGACGTTTGATCAGAAGCTGCCGGATGGCAATAGCATCCATGGGGTGTCAATTTCCCACCAGGCGCGCGACTCGGCAGGCAGGACGAGGTCGGAGACTATTCAAGGCTGCTCCTTCGGCGAAGATGGCCAGAGGCACGAGAGATTGATTATCAGGGTTAACGACCCGGTAGCGCGAACGAATACAAATTGGAATGCTGGTTTCGCAGGCGAGCCGAAGGTCGCTCAGGTTTTGCATTTAGATCAGCCGCAGCCGGCGATGAAGTCGACTACCGAGGATCTTGCGAAGCGGCAGAAGGCGTTTGAGGCTGGGATGTCGTATTTTCAGAAAGGGTATAAGTCGGAGGACCTGGGAGTGAAGCAGATCGGCGGCCTCACTGCTCGGGGTTCGCGGACCACGCGAACGGTCCCGGCCGGCGAAGAAGGCAACGACCAGCCGCTAATGGTGGTCAATGAGACCTGGCGGTCTGCCGAGTATGATTTGCTCCTGTATGCAATGCAGGACGATCCACGGCGCGGGCGAACGACGATGGAGTTAGAAGAGCTGAATCTGGCAGAGCCCGACAGAGCGTTGTTTCTTCCTCCGGCAGACTATACGGTCCAGCACGGTCCGGCGCTCGTTCAGTAGGGAAGGGTTGCCTCAGTCGCGTTCGCGGGGGAGGCGGACGCGGAACTCGGTGTTGCCGGGGACGGATGAAAATGTGACGGTGCCGCCGTACTGCTCGACGATGCGCTGCACGATGCCGAGGCCGAGGCCCGTGCCTACTCCGACGGCCTTGGTGGTGTAGAAGGGATCGAAGATGTGGGCCTGGCTCTCGAGCGGGATTCCGGGGCCGTCGTCGGCGATGGTGACGCACAGAAAATGACGGGCCTTCGATGGGCCCGCCTTGGTGTCTGCCGGAATTTCCTCTTCCCACGTGCGGATGCGGATGTTTCCGTTCTGCGGAACTGCATCGATTGCGTTGTCGAGCAGGTTCGTCCAGATCTGGTTCAGTCCGGAGCATTCGCATTGCAGCATGGGAATGTCCGCCGCGAGATTCTTCTCGATGGTGATCTGCTTCTCGCGAAACTTGTGGGCGAGGATGACAAGGGTCGCGTGGATGCTCTCGTTGACGTCCACGGACTGCTTCTGGCCCTTACCCTCGTAGGCGTAGGACTTTACCGCCTTCACCAGGGCGGAGACGCGTCCGATGCTCTCCTCGATGGTAGTCACGAGTTGCATGCTCGAGACCAGCGCCTCCAGCCAGTTCAGCGCGTCGGAGAAGAAGGGGCCTGGGAACTCGGCGCGGGCACACTCCAGTTCGCTTGAGTCAATGCCGATCGACACCAGGGTGGGCGCGAGCTTCCACGCATCTTCGACGTTCGCGGTCTCCATCCACTCGGCCAGGGCCTCTTCGGCGTCGCTCTGCTCCAGTGAGTTCATACGCAGCGGCCGCTCTTTGGAGAGGGCATACTCCTGCAGCTCGAACATGCAATGTTTCTGTTCCTCGTTCAGGCTGGCTTTGCTGAACTTGGCGGTGAGCTTGTGCATGCGCAGGAGGTTTTCGCGCAATTGTGCTGCCGCGCGCACGGCTGCCGCGCCGGGGTTGTTCAGTTCGTGCATCAGGCCGGCGGCGAGGGTGCCGAGAGAGGCCATCTTCTCCTGCTGCACCATCACGCTTTGGAACTTCTGGAAGCGGTAGGCCATGTTGCCGAGGATGGCCTTGCGGACCTCCGGGCACGACGTCATGATGTTCCAGAACTGCTGCTCGTCAAACTGGAGCAGCTCGCATGACTCTAAGGCGCGGACGCTGGCTGCGTAGGGGGTATTTGAGAGCAGCGGCAGCTCGCCCATGGCCGTGCCGGCGGGAATGGTGGCCATGATGACCTCGCGCCCGTCCGGCATGGTTTGGTAGATTCGCATCTCGCCGCTGAGGAGGATCCAGAAGCAGTGCGCCACTTCACCCTGTTTGGCGATGAATTCGCCCTGGGCGAGATGCAATTCGTGCGCATCGCTGAGGCAGCGAATCTCCTGCTCGGGAACCGACGAGAGGATGGGGACGGCGCGCAGACGCGCCATCATGGCATCACTCATGCTCTCTGGCTTGCTCTCCACGGCCTGGACGTCCTCGCTCACAATCTGATTGGATTGCTCCGGGTTCCGAAAAGCTTCTGAATCTAATGGTACTAAGGGGTTATTTCTTCCTTACCCCAGGGTGTTACAGGATTGCCAATACGAACAAGAACTCCGGGGCTAAAGCCCTCTTATTTTGAGGCCGGGACCACGGGCTAAAGCCCGCTGCTACTCCCGCCTTATGTTTACCCGTTCGGATGGCTCAATCACGGGTTTTCTACAGCGTCCTACAAGGTTGCCAAGTACTGATGCATAAACTGGACGGCGATCGACCCCTCGCCGACGGCGGAAGCGCATCGTTTCACCGAGTTGAAGCGGACATCCCCGGCGACGAAGATTCCCGGCACGCTGGTTTCGAGCAGATAGGGCTCGCGTTCGAGCTTCCAGGCCCCGGGCGCGCGCGCCTTCAGGTCCGGCCCGGCGAGGATGAAGCCCTTCTCGTCCACGGCGATTTCCTTGGGCAGCCAGTCGGTCTTCGGCGCCGCGCCGATGAAGATAAAGAGCGAATTCGCAGGGCGTGCTTCCTGGCCGTGCGGAGTCTTCAGGGTCAGGCATTCGAGGCGTCCGTTGCCGGACATTGCGACCACTTCGGTGCTTGTCTCGACGACGATGTTGGGCGTTGCCTCGATCTGGTCGATGAGGTACTTCGACATACTGCGCGTGAGTGAGGGGCCACGCACCAGCATGTGGACCTTGGAGGCATAGCGGGAGAAGTGCATCGCCGCTTGCCCGGCCGAGTTCGCTCCGCCGACCAGATAAACCTCCTCCTCGGCACAGGACATTGCCTCAGTTTTGGCCGCGCCGTAATAGAGGCCCGCGCCGGAGAAATTGTCGGCGCCCGGCACGTCCAGCTTGCAATACGCTACGCCGGTCGAGATCAGGCAGACGTGACAGGTCAGCTCGCGGCCGTCGCTCATTTGAACGATGTGGTAGCCGTTTTCCGAGCGGATGCAGGTGACGCGCTGGGTGAGAAACTCCGCGCCCAGCCGGTTCGCCTGGAGGAAGGCGCGCTTGGCGAGTTCGTCTCCGCTCAGCCCCTGCGGGAAGCCGAGGTAATTCTCGATTTTCGAGCTGGATCCCGCCTGTCCGCCGACGGCTTCCGGCTCGACGACGAGGGTGCGCAGGCCCTCTGAGGCTCCGTAGACGCCCGCGGCGAGCCCGGCCGGGCCGGCGCCCACGACAATCACGTCGTAGAATGCCTCCTTCGCCTGTGTGCGCAGGCCGATCCTGGCAGCCAGTTCCATCGTGGTGGGCTGCACCATCGCGGTCCCATCGCCGAATAGGACGACCGGCAGTTTGGCGTCGTCGAGGCCTTTTTCCTGGAGGAGCGCAATGGCGTCGGGTGTCTGCTCCGGGTCAAGCCATTTGTATTCAATGCGGTTGCGCGAGAGGAAGTCGCGCACGGCGTGGTCGGTCGGCGACCAGCGCAGCCCAATGACGCGGATGCCTTCATACGGCGGCTTGTAGCCTTGCTTCCAGGCCTCGAGGAGCTCGTCTAGTACGGGGTACAGCTTCTCTTCCGGGGGGTCCCACGGCTTGTTCAGGTAGTAGTGGATCTTGGCGGCGTTGATGGCGCGGATGGCCGCCTCGGTGTCGGCGTACGCGGTCAGAAGCACGCGCTTCGCATCGGGGAACATCGTCATGGCCTGTTGCAGGAAGTCGACGCCGGTCATGCCGGGCATCCGCTGGTCGGAGAGGAAGAGTGCGACGGTTTCTTTGCGCTCGACCAACTGGCGGCAGATGTCGAGGGCCGCGGTCCCCAGGGCCGCTCTGAGGATGCGATAGTTCTGGCCATAGTGGCGGCGCAGGTCCTGCACCACAGCTTCGAGTACGCTGGTGTCGTCGTCGATGGCGAGAAGAATTGGCTTCGGCATAGATCGTGAGGCTTGCTTTTCTTGACGCTGGCCTGCCTCCAGCGGCCGGGCAGTTGACGTTTCCATTCGATTCTCCGCGGGGCGGAGAAGGTTCAAAAACGCGGTTTCCCGGAACAGGCCGCCCGGATTAGGCTGGGACTAGCGCCAGAGCCTGAACCGGATTCCGGGGATGCTGTACGAATTGTAGACATCACCCGATCATTGTGCGAGCCCCGCCGATGAGAGGATTGGCATCAAGTTGTGGCCACGGGAGGCTCAAGCCGATGAACCGAATCATCCTTGCCGACAACCAGGCGATCTTTCGGGCGGGTGCGGCCCGTGTGCTCGCCTTGGAAGACGACATGCGGATCGTGGCCCAATGTGAAGACCCGAGCCGCCTGTGGAGTGCGCTGGAGGCCCATCGGGGCGCGATTGTTCTCTTCTCCTGCAGCATGCAACTCGACGCGCAGGCAGTGATCGCCCGAGCCCATGCGGCCGGTAGCCGTACCGTCCTGATCGCCGAAAACGGTGCGGAGGTCGCAGAGAATCTGGCCCAGGTGGTCGATGGGGTTATCTTCCGCAATGTTCCCGGCGTCGACCTGATCGACTGCATCCGCCGCGTGGCGGCGGGCCAGCGATGTGTCCATCACTCGAACGTCACCTCGATCCTCGCCCAGGACGCGGTTGGCGCGCGCGTCCGTGACCGGCTGACACCGAAAGAGATGCAGATTGTGGCACTGATTGTGCAGGGCTGCAAGAACAAGCAGATAGCCACCCAACTCAACACCAAGGAGCAGGTCATCAAGAACTACCTGCGCAGCATCTACGACAAGACGGGCGTCTCCGACCGACTCGAACTTGCGCTCTTTACCATCCACCATCGCGTGCTCGCCGAAGCGGCCGCTCGCGCCAGCGATCTGTTGCATGCTAAGTCCGCCTGAGGGCCGCGTGGAAAGCTGATAATGGCTGAGGTTCTCGCCGTCCAGTTGAGGGATTTGGGCCGCCTGTGTCTGCTATGTTGACCTTGGAGGGTCAACGTGGAGACGGTGAGGGAGATTCAAGCAGCACCAACGCGAGATCTCCAGCCTGAACGGCCGAACAAGCAGTCCCTGAAGGGGCTCGCCAGGTTCGTCGCTGTCGGCACATGTCTGTTGGCATTGGCGTTTGCGGTCGAGGTCTGCGTGTTGCTAATTACGGGCAGCGGCTCGCAACGCCATGATTTTGTCTCGTATTGGGCGGCTGGACAGCAACTCACTCACCACCAGAATCCTTACGACGGCGATGCTGTCCTGCGCATCGAGCGGTCCCGGGGATTTCCCGCCGATAAGCAAGCGCTTATCATGCGGAACCCGCCATCCGCGCTTCTGCTTGTGGCGCCGTTTGGGTTCGTCGGCTTTCGTGTCGGCGCGCTGATCTGGTCGCTGCTGCTGCTCTCCTGCCTGATCGCTTCGGTTCGCATGCTCTGGGTCATGCATGGTCGACCAAAGAGCCGCTTTGACCTTCTGGGCTATTCGTTCGGACCGGTGTTCGTGTGTCTCTTCTTCGGTCCTGCGCTCATGTGTCTGCTTGCTGGCCAGACGGCGCTCTTCGCGCTGCTCGGGCTGGTTCTCTTCCTGCGCTTTCATCGATCGCACCAACTCCTGGCCGGAGTTTCTCTGTGGCTCTGCGCTCTGAAGCCACACCTGTTTCTGCCGTTTGCGGCGGTGCTGCTGGTGTGGATTATTGTCACGCGGAGTTATCCGGTCCTCGTTGGAGCGATTCTTGCTCTCGGTACAAGTTCGGTGGTCGCGTATCTCATCGACCCTTCCTGCTGGGCGCAGTACAGCCAGATGATGCGCACCACGGGCATCGAGAGGGAGTTCATTCCATGCCTGAGCATTGCGCTGCGGATTGGACTCAGCCCTCGTTCGATGTGGCTGCAGTATGTTCCTGCCGCGGTGGGCTGTGTGTGGGCGGTTCGCTATTACTGGAGTCGACGGGACGCCTGGGACTGGATCGAGCATGGCGCGTTGCTGATGCTGGTCTCGATCTTCGTAAGTCCGTATGCGTGGCTCACCGATCAGACGCTCGCAATCCCGGCATTGATGCGAGCCGCGAGTCGTGCCAACTTCCGCAGCCTGATCGCTCTTGCGCTGGCAAGCTCCATCATCGAAATAGAAGTCCTGTGCAACATTTACATGCACTCGGTGCTGTATTTGTGGACCGCACCGGTCTGGTTAGCCTGGTATTTCTATGCGTTGCGCCATGCGGATTCCCAAGCCCAACTCACATCCCCATCCGCTGCTCCTGCTCCTCTCCCCGCGCACTGACCATCCCCGCCTTCTCCGCAATCGACTTCGCCTGGGTGAACAGCAGCAGGTAATCCGGGCCGCCGGCCTTTGAATCTGTTCCGCTCATATTGAATCCGCCAAACGGATGTGCGCCGACCATCGCGCCGGTGCATTTGCGGTTGAGATACAGATTGCCGACGTGGAACTCCTCGCGCGCGCGGTCGAGCTTTTGGCGTGAGCCGGAATAGATCGCCCCGGTGAGCCCATACTCGGTGTTGTTTGCGATCGCGAGGGCATCGTCGAATCCGTTCGACTTGATCACGGCCAGCACCGGGCCGAAGATCTCTTCGAGCGAGATGCGGGCCGTGGGAGCGACGTCGGCGATGATGGTGGGCTCAATGTAATAGCCGTTGTCGGTGTGTGGGAAGGCTTTGCCGCCAGCAATTACGCGACCCTCGGCTTTGCCGATTTCGATGTAGGCCAGGATCTGCTCGTACGCCGCCTTGTTGACGACCGGCCCAGCGTAGAAGTTCTCCGCAGGGTCGCCTTGCGTGATTGCGGCTACGCGCTCGCGCAGACGGTCGCAGAACGTGTCGTAGATGGACGCGTCGACGATGACGCGCGAGCAGGCGGAGCACTTCTGGCCGTTGAAGCCGAACGCACTCGCGACAACTCCCTCCACTGCGGCGTCCATTTTGCAGTCGGATTCGACGATGATCGAGTCTTTGCCGCCCATCTCAAGCACCGTCCGCTTGATGAACTTCTGGCCGGGCTGGGCCTTCGCCGCACTCTCGTGAATCTCCAGCCCTACGGCCTTCGATCCGGTAAACGCGATGAAGCGCGTCTGGGGATGCGCCACGATTGCGCTGCCGAATTTTGCGCCCGCGCCGGGGCAGAAGTTCACCACGCCATCCGGCATTCCCGCCTCTTCGAGCAGGCTGAAGAAGATCGCCGCGATGGTTGGCGCATCGCCCGACGGCTTCAGGATCACGGTGTTTCCGCAGACAATCGCGGCCGCCGTCATTCCCGCCATGAT